>CALESR010000029.1 GCA_937907485.1 uncultured Paracoccaceae bacterium
TCTTTGTGCTTCAACTATCCACGGGGTTTCCAAAGGGGGGCGTGCCCCCCTTTGGGCGGGTGTGGGCAGCAGCCCACCGGCGCCGAGGGGGCTCGATGCCCCCGACGGCGCCGCCCCCTGCCCCGACGCAGCGGCACCTCGCCCAGCCCGTTGCATCAGCGTCACAAACCCGGCATCCTGCCCCAAAGCGCCGCACACAGGGCGCCGGGGGAGGAGACCACCATGACACGCCCATTCGCCAATCTCGCGGACCGCGACGCGCTGCAAAACGAAACCCCGTGGGAATCGCGCGACACGCCGGTCACCGTCTATGACCAGATCGCCCGCACCCGCAAACGCTTTGGCAATGCCAAGGCCTGCACCTTCCAGATGTTCGCCACCGAGGGCGCCAAGGCCGAGACCCTGACCTGGGCGCAGTTCCACGCCCGCATCACCCAGGCCGCCAACCTGTTCCGCAGTCTGGGCGTGGCCGAGGGCGATACCGTCGCCTATGTGCTGCCCACGATCAACGAGACCGCCGTCGCGCTGTTCGGCGGCATGACCGCCGGGATCGTCAACCCGATCAACCCCTTGCTGGAACCCGAAAAGATCGCCGGCATCCTGCGCGAGACCAATGCCAAGGTCGTCGTCACCCTGCGTGCCTTTCCGAAAACCGATGTCGCGCAAAAGGTTGCCGCCGCCATCGCCAACGCGCCCAATGTCAAGACGGTGCTGGAAGTCGATCTCAACCGCTATCTGACCGGCGCGAAAAAGCTGATCGTGCCGCTGATCCGGCCAAAGAACCCGGTGCACCATACCGCCCGCGTGTTGAACTTCAACGCCGAGATGGACCGCCAGCCCGCCGAAAAGCTGAGCTTCGAACAGACCCAGACCGACCGCGTCTGCGCCTATTTCCACACCGGCGGCACCACCGGCACGCCCAAGGTGGCGCAGCACAAATTCTCGGGGCTGCTCTATAACGGCTGGATCGGCGCCACGCTGCTGCTCGACGAAACCGACACCATCCTGTGCCCGCTGCCGCTGTTCCACGTCTTTGCCGCCTATCCGGTCTTCATGGCGGCGGTGACGGCGGGTTCGCATGTGGTGATGCCGACGCCGCAGGGCTATCGCGGCGACGGGGTGTTCGACAATTTCTGGAAACTGGTCGAGCGTCACAAGGCCACCTTCATCATCTCGGTGCCGACCGCGCTGGCCGCGCTGATGCAGCGCCCGGTCAATGCCGATATCAGCACGCTGAAAAGCGGCTTTTCCGGCTCGGCGGCGCTGCCCGTGGAACTCTATCGCCGGTTTCAGGAGGCAACGGGCGTCTCGATCATCGAGGGTTACGGCCTGACCGAGGCGACCTGTCTGGTCTCCGCCAACCCGGTGACCGGGGAAAAGCGCGTCGGCTCGGTCGGCATCCCCTTCCCCTATTGCGACACGCGCATCCTGATGTGCTCGGCCGACGGCACGATCACCCGTGAATGCGGCACCGACGAGGTCGGCGAGATCTGCGTCGCCAATCCGGGCGTCTGGGCGGGCAATACCTATACCGAGGCGGCCAAGAATGTCGGCCTCTATGCCGGCGGCACGCATCTGCGCACCGGCGATCTGGGCCGCATCGACGCCGATGGCTATCTGTGGATCACCGGGCGGGCCAAGGATCTGATCATCCGCGGCGGCCACAACATCGACCCGGCGATGATCGAGGAGGCGATGCTGTCGCATCCCGCCGTCAGCTTTGCCGGGGCGATCGGCCAGCCGGACGCCAGCGCGGGCGAATTGCCCTGCGTCTATGTCGAACTGGTGGCCGGGGCGGTGGCGACGCCGCGCGAACTGGCCGACCACGCCGCCGAGCGCATCCCCGAGCGCGCGGCGGTGCCGAAATACGTCGAGGTGCTGCCCGAACTGCCGAAAACCGCCGTCGGCAAGGTGTTCAAGCCCGACCTGCGGCGGATGGCGATTGTCCGGGTCTTTGACGCCAGCCTCAAGGAGGCCGGACTCGCCGCCTCGGTCGCCGAGGTGGTCGAGGACAAGAAGCGCGGTCTGGTGGCACGAATCCGCCGGGACGGCGCGGTGGATGACGCCAAGGTCAAGGATCTGCTGGGCGCCTTCACTGTCGCCTGGGATTGGGCCTGAACCGTCGGCGCGCCGGGCTGGCCGGGGCGGGGGGCGCTGCCCC
>CALESR010000030.1 GCA_937907485.1 uncultured Paracoccaceae bacterium
GGGCAGGGATACCACGGCGCCTGGGTGCAGGAGGAATTCTGGCGCGCGGGGCTGAACACGCTGATCGTGACGGTCTCGGTGGTCTGCATCTCGCTGACCTTCGGCACGCTGGGCGGCTATGCGCTGTCGCGCTCGCCCTACCGCTATGCGTTCTGGCTGCTGCTGCTGGCGCTGGTGTTTCGCGCCATGCCGCCGATCACGCTGGTGTCGGGGTATCTGCTGCCGTTCTTTGAATGGAACCTCTGGGGCCACCTGCCCACCACGATCATCGTTCTGGTGGCGATCAACCAGCCCTTCACGCTGTGGATGCTGACCGCGTTTTTCCGCAACATTCCCAAGGATCTGGACGAAAGCGCCATGGTCGATGGCTGCTCGCGGTTCCAGGCGTTCCGGCATGTGATTATCCCGGTGATGTGGCCGGGCGTGATCACCACCGGGCTGTTCAGCTTCCTGCTGGCCTATAACGATTTCGCCGTCACCTCGATGCTGCTGTCCAGCGACAACCTGACCATGGTGCCAAAGCTGGAGAGCTTCCTCGGCACCACCCAGACGCGCGGCAACGTCATGTTCGCGGTCGCGTCGGTCGTGTCGATCACCGCTCCGCTGTTCCTGCTGGTGTTGTTCTTCCAGCGCCAGATCGTCAGCGGCCTGACCGCTGGCGCCGTGAAAGGATAACCCCGATGGCCGATATCCAGTTGCAGAACCTGTCCAAGCGTTGGGGCACGTTCGTGGGCGTTCAGACGATGAACCTGCACATCGCGGATGGCGAGTTTCTGGTGCTGCTGGGCCCGTCGGGCTGTGGCAAGACCACCACCATGCGGATGATCGCGGGCCTCGATGATGCCACCGAGGGCGATATCCTGATCGGCGGTCGCCGCGTCAACGATCTGGAGCCCAAGGACCGCGACATCGCGATGGTGTTCCAGTCCTATGGCCTGTATCCGACCATGTCGGTTTACGAAAACATCCGCTTTCCGCTGAAGGTGCGCGGCATCCCGCAGGCCGAACACCACGAGCGTGTGATGCGGGCGTCCGCCACCGTGGAACTGGACGATTTCCTGCAACGCAAGCCCGCCGCCCTGTCCGGTGGCCAGCGGCAGCGCGTCGCGCTGGCCCGCGCCATCGTGCGCAAGCCCAAGGTCTTTCTGATGGACGAGCCCTTGTCGAACCTCGACGCCAAGCTGCGCGTGTCGACCCGGGCGCAGATCAAGAACCTGCATCACGAACTGAAGACGACGACCATCTATGTGACACACGACCAGATCGAGGCGATGACCCTCGCCGACCGCGTGGTGGTGATGAACAAGGGGGTCGTGCAGCAGGTGGGCACGCCGCTGGACATCTATGACCGCCCCGCCAACACCTTCGTTGCGGGTTTTATCGGATCGCCGGCGATGAACCTGCTTGCGGGCCGCATGACCGGCGGCGTGTTCGAGGCCGAACACGCGCGCATCCCCGGCTTTGCCGGCGTCGCCGATGGCCCGGTCACGCTGGGGTTCCGGGCCGAGGACGCGCGCATCGCAGACGCGGGCGAGATCGCGGCGCCGGTTTATTCCACGGAACTGCTGGGCGATTCCTCGATGGCGACAGTTCAGGCGGGCGGGTCGCTGGTGGCGATCAAGGCCGCCAAGGATTTCGTGGCCACCATCGGCGCGCCCATCGCGGCGCTGGTGCCGGCCTCGATCTGCCACCTGTTCGATGCCACCACCGGCGAGCGCCTCGGCGCCCCCATCGCCTGACGATCCGTCCTTCCCTGACAAGACCTTGAGCGAGTTGATCAAATGCCTATCCAGTCCCTGAAATCCGGCAAACCCGAGACCGAACGCGCAGAAGATGACGCCAAGGTTCGCGCCAGTGTCGAAGGCATCCTCAAGGACATCGAATCCCGGGGCGACGCCGCCGTGCGCGATCTGGCGCAGAAATTCGACGGCTATGCGCCGCCCAGTTTCCGGCTGACCGCGTCCGAGATCGAGGCGGCGATGCAGAAGGTCAGCGCCCGCGACATGGAGGATATCCGCTTCGCCCAAGCGCAAATCCGCCGCTTTGCGCAGGCACAGCGCGCCAGCATGACCGATATCGAGGTCGAAACCCTGCCCGGCGTGATCCTGGGGCATCGCAACATCCCCGTAGAATCCGTCGGTTGTTATGTTCCCGGCGGCAAGTTTCCGATGGTTGCCAGTGCGCATATGTCGGTGCTGACGGCCAGCGTGGCGGGCGTGCCGCGCATCGTGGCCAGCGCCCCGCCGGTCAAGGGCGAACCGCATCCGGCCATCGTGGCCGCGATGCATCTGGGCGGCGCGCATGAAATTTATGTGCTGGGCGGGATTCAGGCCGTGGGCGCGATGGCGCTGGGGACTGAAACGATCGAACCCGTCCACATGCTGGTCGGCCCCGGCAACGCCTTTGTGGCCGAGGCCAAGCGCCAGTTGTTCGGCCGCGTGGGGATCGACCTGTTCGCCGGCCCCACGGAAACCATGGTCATCGCCGACGACACCGTGGACGCCGAACTGGTGGCGACCGATCTGCTGGGGCAGGCGGAACACGGCTATAACTCGCCCGCCTGCCTGATCACGAACAGCCGCAAGCTGGCCGAGGGCACGCTGGCCGAGGTTGACCGCCTGCTGACCCTCCTGCCCACGCGCGACACCGCCGCCGTCTCGTGGCGCGATTACGGCGATGTCATCCTGTGCGATACGCATGAGGAAATGCTGGGCGTCGCCAATTACATGGCTTACGAGCATGTGCAGGTGATGACCGACCGCGACGACTGGTATCTGGACAAGATGCGCAGCTACGGCGCGCTGTTCCTGGGGCCACGCACGAATGTGGCGAATGGCGACAAGGTGATCGGCACCAACCACACCCTGCCGACGCGCAAGGCCGGGCGCTATACCGGGGGCCTCTGGGTCGGCAAGTTCCTGAAAACTCACAGTTATCAGCGGGTCGTGACAGATGAGGCGGCGGCGATGATCGGCGCCTATGGCTCGCGGCTGTGCATGCTGGAGGGGTTCGTGGGCCATGCCGAGCAATGCAACATCCGGGTCCGCCGTTACGGTGGGCGCAATGTGCCCTATGGGGCCGCTGCGGAGTAGCGTCGCAAGGTGAGTATTTGGGGCAAGATGAATGGGCAAGTCGCACGAATTGAAAGCGCTGATCGCCCCGTTCCGCAAGGCGGTGGAAACGGCCACGGTTGAGGGGCTGGGCGCGGCGCTGGGGGTAGTGATGGCGCCCGGCGCACGGGTGCGGATGGGCCATCCGTTCGGCGATCTGGAGGGGCCGGGGGCGCTGGTGGGCACCTGTTACGCGCCGCTTCTGGTGGCGATGCCGGATCTGGAACGACGCGAGATGATCCTGCTGGCCGGCACCTCGCCCGAGGGGGAGGATTGGATCGGCTGCATGGGCAATTACGCAGGCACCTTCGCGGCGCCGTTTCTGGATATCCCGCCGACCGGGCATCTGGCGCATATGCGCTATCACGAGTTCTTTCGGGTCGAGGGCGGCCGCATCGTCGAGATGCAGGCAATCTGGGATCTCCCCGAGCTGATGATGCAAGCCCGCGCCTGGCCGATGGGGCCGCAGCTCGGCGCTTTCCACATGACCCCCGGGCCGATGACGCAGGACGGGCTGGTGGCCACGGGCAACGGCGCGGCCACCATGGCGCATGTGCTGGCGATGCTGACTGACCTGTGCCGCCACCCGGCGGACCCCGACCCCGCCGTGATGCGGCTGGGCGATTACTGGCACCCGCGCTTCAACTGGTATGGCCCCGCCGGCATCGGCACCGGGCGCGGCATCGCCGGGTTCCGGCACTGGCATCAGATCCCGTTTCTGCGGGCGATGCCCGACCGGGGGCTGGATACTGGGGGGTTGCACAGCCACTGGATCGCCGAGGGGGACTACACCTGCGAGACCGGCTGGCCCAACATGCGGCTGACGATCACGAACGACGGCTGGCTGGGCATTGCCCCCGCCGGTCAGCGCATCACCCTGAGGTCGCTCGATTTCTGGCGGAGGGAGGGCGGGCTGATCCGCGAAAACTGGGTGCTGGTCGATCTGTTGGACATGTGGGCGCAAATCGGTGTCGATGTGCTGGGGCGGATGCGGGAATTCAACAAGGCGCGCAACATGGGCCCCGTGTTGGTGCCCGACGGGATGCACCCATGACCCTGCCCAGAACCCCTTCCTTCCGCCTTGATGGCCAGCGTGCGCTGGTGACGGGGGCGTCGTCGGGCATTGGCCTGGCCTGTGCTGCCGCGCTGGCGCAGGCGGGGGCCGAGGTGACTCTGGTCGCGCGCGGCGCCGAGGAGTTGGCGCGGGTGGTCGCGGACTTTGCCGCCGAGGGGCTGAACGCCCACGCCCTGCCCCTCGACATCAGCGACATCGCCGCGACCGATGCGGCGGTGGGGGCGCATGGCCCCTTTGATGTGCTGGTCAACTCGGCCGGCCTGGCGCGGCATTCGCCTGCCATCGCCACCACGCCCGAGGATTACGACGCGGTCACCAACCTGAACGTGCGCGCCGCCTATTTCCTGACGCGCGCCGTGGCCAAGGGCCTGATCGCGGCGGGAAAACCCGGCAGCCTGATCAACATCAGCAGCCAGATGGGCCATGTCGGCGGGCCGGACCGCGCGGTTTACTGCGCCACCAAGCACGCGCTGGAGGGGATGACCAAGTCGATGGCCATCGAATGGGGCCCGCACGGCATCCGGGTGAACACGCTGTGCCCCACCTTCATCCGCACGCCTCTGGGCGAGCAGACGTTGTCGATCCCCGAACGCCGGGCGTGGATTCTGTCGAAGATCAAGCTGGGCCGCGTAGGCGAGGTGCAAGACCTGATGGGGCCGGTGGTGTTCCTGGCCTCGGACGCGTCGGCGCTGATGACCGGCACCAGCCTGCTGATCGACGGGGGGTGGACCGCAGAATGAGCGATCAACCCCTCAAGGTGACCGCAACGGATGTGGCGCGGCTGGCCGGGGTCAGCCAGTCGGCGGTCAGCCGGGTTTTCACACCGGGCGCCTCGGCCTCGAAAGCCACGGTCGCCAAGGTCCGCGCCGCCGCCGAGCAACTGGGATACCGCCCGGACCCTCTGGCCCGCGCGATGATCACCGGGCGCACGCGGATCATCGGGCTGATCGTGGCCTATCTGGACAACCAGTTCTATCCCCTGGCGCTGGAGCGGCTGTCGAAGGGGTTTCAGGATCAGGGCTATCACATCCTGCTGTTCTTGATCGGCAATGACCCCGATCGCGTGGAAACCGTGGTGCGCGAGTTGATGGATTACCGCGTGGACGGGATCGTGACGGCCTCGGTGGGCCTGTCGAACGCCGTGGTGGCGCGGTGCGAGGCGGCGGGCATCCCGGTGGTGATGTTCAACCGCGGGCAGGATGATGAACGCCTGACCGAAGTCACCTCGGACAACATCGCCGGCGGGCGGGCGGCGGCGCAGGTTCTGGTGGCGGGCGGGCATCGGCGGATCGCGCATATCGCTGGCTGGCAGGGCAGTTCCACCGGGCGCGACCGCACGCAGGGTTTCGTGCAGGGGCTGGCCGAGGCGGGGCTGGCGCCGGTGGTGATCGAGGACGGGCTTTACAGCCAGGACACCGCCGCCGCTCTGACACGCCGGATATTTGCCGCGCCCGAACGCCCCAATGCGGTGTTTGTCGGCAATGATCACATGGCCTTTGCGGTGATGGACGTGCTGCGCTTCGAGTTGGGCCTGTCGGTGCCCGACGATGTGTCGGTCGTGGGGTATGACGACGTGCCCATCGCCGCCTGGCCGGCCTATGACCTGACGACCATCCGTCAGCCAGTCAACCGCATGGCCGAAGCGACCGTCGAAGCGATGCTGGCCCGCATCGAAGGCGACAGCGCACCACGCCACATCCGCATCGAAGGGCCGCTGATCCGGCGCGGCTCGGTCAGGGAAAGGACAGCACAGTGAAGGGCTTTTCGAACAGGTGGTCGGATTTTCCCGATTACATTCTGGGGATTACCCGTGACATCTGGGAGGGCCGCGATCTGGCCGGCCTGCACCATTGGTATGACGCGCAGATTCCGGTGCGCACGCCGATGGGGGTGGGGATCGGCAATGGCCAGGTCATCGCCTCGACCCTGGCCACGCTGCACGAATTCCCGGACCGGCAGTTGCTGGGTGAGGATGTGATCTGGTCGGGCGACCCTGAAACGCATCTTCTGTCCTCGCACCGGATCCTGTCCACCGGCACCCATGCCGGCGACGGCTGGTTCGGGCGCGCCACCGGGAGGCGGTTTGCAGTGCGGGTCATCGCCGATTGCGCCGCACGGGGCGATGCGATCGATGACGAATGGCTGGTGCGCGACAATGGCGGCATCGTTCGGCAACTGGGCGGTGATCCGCGCAGCTTTGCCCGTGACCTGATCGCACGCGAGGGTGGGGCCGAAAAGGCCAAACGCCCCTTCACGTCCGAGGCCGATGTGCCCGGCCCCTACACCGGCACCGGCAACGACAATCCCTATGGCGCGCGCTATGCCGCCACGCTGGGCCGCATCCTGGAGGGCGATCTTGCGCATGCGCTGGCCGAGTATGACCGCGCCGCGCTGGCCGATCATGCCGGCGCGCGGCATCTGATCGGCGCGCAAGCGATTTGCGACAGTTGGCTGTCGCTGCGCGCGGCGTTTCCGTCCGCGCGGTTCACGATCCACCACCAGATCGGGATGGAGGGCGGGCTGATGCCGCCCCGCGCCGCGCTGCGCTGGTCGCTGGACGGGGTGCATGACGGCTGGGGCGCCTTTGGCCCACCCACCGGCGCGCGCGTTCACATCATGGGCATGGCCCATGCCGAATACGGCCCCTTCGGGCCGAACGGCCCGCGCGAACAGGGTGGCCTGCGCCGCGAATGCGCGCTCTGGGATGAAATCGCGATCTGGAAACAGATCCTTCTGCACACAGGGGAAACCGAATGACTCCGCTTCAGATGGAAGCCCGCATCGTCCGATACGGCGAACTCAAGCCCTGCAAGACCGCGTTCATCGACGCCCACACTCCGGGGTCGGACCGCAAGGAAAACTTCACCATCATCGGCGGCGGCGTGTCGGAAAGCCCCGATCAGCACGTCCATATCCGCGAAACCCCCGGCTTCAACATCGGCGCGGCGGGCCAGCCTCCGGGCTGCCGCAACTCGCTGCACACCCACCGCACCGCCGAGGTGTTCTTCGTGCTGAAAGGCCGCTGGCGGTTCTTCTGGGGCCGCTGGGGCACCGCAGGCGAATTCATCGCCGAGGAAGGCGATATCTTCAACATCCCCACCGGCATCTTCCGCGCCTTTGAAAATGTCGGAACCGATTACGGGATGATCATGGCGATCCTCGGCGGCGACGATGCCGGCGGCGGCGTGATCTGGGCGCCGCAGGTGATCACCGACGCCAAGGATTACGGTCTGGTTCTGGGCAAGAACGGCAAGCTTTACGACACCAAGAAGGGCCAGAGCCTGCCCGACGGCGTGCCGCCCATGCCGCTTCTGACCGACGACGAATTGAAGGCCTTCCCCGAGCCCACCACCGCCGAAGTGATCCCCAACCACGTCGCCCGTTACTGGGACCTGATGGCGCTGTCGGATCGCCAGCCGGCCAAGGTGATCGGCGAACACGGCAAGCTGCGCGACCGCCCTGGGTTCGAGGTGGACTTCCTGTCGCGCAATTCGATCCCCGACACCCCTTATGCCCTGAACCGGCACGAGGTCCTGATGCCGATGCGCGGCTATTGGCGGCTGACGTGGTCGGGCGGCTCGACCGTGCTGAACCCAGGCGATACTGCCGCCATCCCGCCGGGGCTGGAACATTCGCTGGCCCCCGCCGTGACGGGTGAAGCCAGCCTCTACCGGGTGATCAACACCGATGATCCGGCGGGCGCCACCGGAAGGTTGCTCAAATGACCCTGCTGGCCACCCATGTCGGATCGCTGCCGCGCAGTCAGGAGGTGGTCGATTTCCTGTTCGCCCGCGAACGCGGCGAGGCCTTTGATCCCGCCGCCTTTGACGCCTGCATGACGGCGGCGGTGTCGGAAAACGTCCGCCGCCAGAAGGAGGCAGGGATCGACATTGTCTCGGACGGCGAATGTTCGAAGATCAGCTATGCGACCTATGTCAAGGATCGCTACACCGGCTTTTCCGGCGACAGCCCGCGCAATGCGCCCGCCGATCTGAAGATGTTCCCCAGCTTTCTAGCACGGCTGGCCAAGCAAGGCGGCACCCCCACCTATGCGCGCCCGCAATGCACTGGCCCCGTGGAAAGCCGGGGCCAGGGCGAGCTGACCAAGGACATCGCCAATCTGAAAGCGGCGATGGCCGAGCATGGCGTCACGCGCGGCTTCATGAACGCGGCTTCGCCCGGGGTGATCAGCCTGTTCCTGCAAAACGCGCATTACCCGGACCGGCAGGCCTATCTCAGCGCGCTGGCCGATGCCATGCGCGACGAATACCGGACCATTCTGGACGCGGGCCTGGACCTGCAACTGGATTGCCCCGATCTGGCCCTGTCGCGCCACATGCTGTTCACGCATCTGAGCGATCAGGAATTCCTGAAGGTCGCCGCCACCCATGTCGAGGCGCTCGAACGCGCGCTGGACGGGCTGCCGAAGGACAACATCCGCCTGCATATCTGCTGGGGCAATTACGAAGGCCCGCATTGCTGCGACATCGACATGGCGCAGGTGTTTTCGATGCTGATGGCGGTGCCCGCGCGCTACGTGCTGTTCGAAACGGCGAACCCGCGCCACGGCCATGAATGGACGGTGTTTCGGGATCGGGCGGGGGATATCCCCGGCGACAAGATCCTGGTGCCCGGCGCGGTGGACACCACGACGAACTTTATCGAGCACCCAGATCTGGTGGCCCAGCGGTTGGAGCGGTTCACCCAGATCGTCGGCCGCGACCGGGTGATCGCCGGCAGCGATTGCGGCTTTGGCACCTTCGCGGGTTTCGGCGCGGTGGACCCTGAGATCGCCTGGGCCAAGCTGGGAACCCTGAAGGAAGGCGCCCGGCGTGTGCGCTAGGCAGGTGCGAA
>CALESR010000031.1 GCA_937907485.1 uncultured Paracoccaceae bacterium
CAATGGCACGGGTCTCGAAGGCGCCGCCACGCCGCGCCTGCGCCGCGCCCGGCGACATCGAGGCCGCCCCCGACACCGGCACGATGCGGTCGGCGGCCTCGCCCTCGATCAGGGTCAGGGCGTTCATTTCCAGAACGTTGAGAAAGATTTCATACATCGCCGCCGGGCTGACAGTGACCGGCGCAAAGACCGTGACACTGCCCTGCACCGAGGGGTCGACGACAAAGTTGCGCCCGGTCTGTTCGGCGACCAGCTGGATATAGCCGCGCAGGTCCACATCGCGCAGGTCGAGCCGGATCTGCGCCTGCGCCGCGCGTGGGGCGGCAAGGCACAGCAAAAGGCCGGTCAGGACGAGCGAGGCGAGGCGGATCATCGGCAGGGGGGCCTTCCAGCAGGGGGCGGTCATCAACGGCTGATCCCGAAACGGTTGGGCGGCACCGCGGGCGATGCCTGCTCGCCGCTGTAGCCCGAAAACGACGGCGCGTCGAGCGATCCCGGAGGGGGCAGATCAGGGTTCATTGGCCGCATCGGCGGGCTCGCGGCTTCCTCGTTGAACTCGATCAGATAGACCTCGCCGTCGTACTCGACTTCGAGCCCGCGCGGCAGGACCGCGCCGATGAGGATGTCCTCCAGCACCATGTCGCCCTCGCGAACGACGAGAATTTCGCCGTCGATCTCGACAAAGGCCATGCCGCCGTCGGCCTCGGCGACCAGACCGCGCAGGATGATGCTGTCAGGATCGAACCATGCGGGTTCGTCCAGCGGTTCGGGTTCCGGCTCAAGGGCCGGTTCGGGCTCGGGTTCGGGCTCGGCGGGGCGCGGGGTGCCAAACAGCGCGGCCCAGTCGCCGGGCGTCGCATCGCTGGCCGGGGCCGGGGCGCCCGTGGCGACGATGGGGGACAGGGGCGCGAGGGACAGCGGCGCGCGACTCCACGCCTGCACGGCCAGCCCCAACCCCAGCATTGCCAGCGCGCCTGCGGCCAGCAGCACGGCGAGGGGCGTTCGGGGCGAAGGCGACAGGATCATGCGCGGGGCTTCATTGGCTGGACTGCTGGACATTATTCCCGCCGACGCCTAGGATTGAAAGCGAAATCCCGTGTCGGAAGGACGTTCCCGGTGTCACGCCCGCAACCCGCCCGTCAAGCCCTGCTCGCCCTGTTGACGTTGACGCTGCTGACCTCGTGCGAGGCGGCGGGCACGCTGGCTGGCGGCGGCGGTGGCTCGGACTATATGGCGGCTCGGCAGGCACTCGAGACCGGCAATTACGATCTGGCAATCCGGCGCTATGGCCAGTTGATGCAGGGGCGCGATGCGGCCTCGGCTTCGCGGCTGCAACTGGAATACGCCCATGCCCTGCTGCGCGCCAACCAGCACGCACAGGCGATCACCGCCGCCGAGGCGCTGATCGGCTCGCGGGATGGTTCGATCCGCGCTTCGGCGCTGGCCGTGCGTGGCACCGCCCGGCACGAGGCCGCGCGTGACCGGTTAGCGCGCAACCTCGCCGACGCCGATACCCGCGCCCTGCTGACCGGCGCGGCCGAGGATCTGACCACCTTTCTTGCCGGGCACTCGGCCCTCGATTCCGGCGGCGCGATGCGGGCGCGTCAGCAACTAATCGCCTCGGACCTCGCCGCGCTGTAAGCGCAGCGTTCGAGCGGTGGCGGTAAAACCGCAGCGTATTTGCAGAAAATTCGCGGTATTACCCGCCATTTGCCCCATTTCAGCCCGTTTTAACAGTGAATCTGACTGTCATCGAACAGTTCAGAGGTAGAGACATGGGCGAGTATCACACGGTTGCGGCGCTTGGGCTGGCACTCTCGCTGGCTGCGACACCGGCGTTGACTGCGACGGAATTGCTGGGTGGCGGAGTGCTGGTTCCCGAATATGGGTGCGAGGAGTTCGGCTGGACCGGGCCGCAGCCCGTGGTCGCCCGACTGGCGCCACAAGGGGCCGAGGGCAACCCGCGCAACGAAACCCAGATGGCGCTGCTGCTGGGCACCGGCACCATCGCGATGCGCTTCAACTACAATGGCGGCAACCCGATGGGCCCGCCGCAAGCGATCACCTCGGCCACCTATGTCTGGAACGGTCCCTGGACCCCTGAGCAGCCGACGATGCAGATGTCTTGGCATCGCTACGGCCTCGGGCTGACCCGTCGCACCACCGAGCTGCAGGAATGGGTCGTCTATTTCAACAATTTCAACGAGCACGCGGGATGCCGGATGATGGCCGTCCTGAGCCTGCGCGTCAACTGAACCGGGGAGAGCCACCATGACGATCCAGACCTTTCTGCGGTCCGCGCGCGCCCTCGCCACGGCAAGCCTCGCGGCGCTGACCCTTTCGGCGGTGCCGGCACAGGCCGAATTCACCGGCGGAGGTTATATCTATTCGCTGGGCGGCTGCGAGGAGGCGGGCTTCCCCGTCGGCACCCAGATGGTGCGGTCGCGCTATGCGGCGACCGAAACCGATGGCACCAACTCGATCGTGCTGTTCTTTGCCGTCGGAGGCGCCAATACCTACACGATCCCCGGTGCGGGGCTGGAACCGGCGCGGGCGTTCCGCCGCGCGACCGGCACCTCGACCTGGGGCGCGCAATACACCATGAGCCCGGCCCCGACGATCCGTGTTACCGAACGCGAAACGGTCGTGCCGATGGCGCGGTTCCGGCAAAGCAGGGTCGACGAAAACAGCCGCGCGGTGCGACTGCAACTGACCATCCGCAACTTCAACGGCGTGAGCGGCTGTGCCGTGAACGCGGTCCTGACGATGGCGCGCTGGAACTGAGGCCGTTCAGGCGGCTTCGACGGGGCGGCGGATCGATGCCGCCGCCTCGATCACCAACGGCCGCAGCCCCTCGCCTCCGGTGTCGAGCAGCGCGAACAGCTGGCGGCGCATCCGGGGTTCCCAGAAATCGTTGATATGCGAGGCCAGCCCGGCCAGCCCCTCGGCATGGGGCTTTGACTCCATGAAACTGGCGATCTGGTTCGCCATGCGGGCGATCTTGTCAGCCGACATGCTGGCTCTCCGTCTGAATTCGGTCGGTGTGGGTATAGGCCTCAAAGCGGTCCGCGCGCGCCTGTGCGATCAAGGTGATCCCCAGATGGTCGGCAAGGGCCACGGCATCGGCGCTGGGCGACGAAAGGGCGATGATCGCCGGAACCCCCAGCACCGCAACCTTCTGCACGAGGTCGATCGACACCCGCGAGGTCAGCACGATGGCGCCGGTCGGCGGCGTGCCCGTGCGCACCATCGCACCGGCCAATTTATCCAGTGCGTTGTGCCGCCCGACATCCTCGCGCGTCAGCACCATCCGCGCACCGTCCCAGAACCCGGCACAATGCACAGCACGCGTAACGTCGTGCAGCGGTTGGTGCATCGGCAGAGCGGCAACTGCCGCCATCACTTGCACCGGGGTCAGCCGAAAGGCGCCATGCGGCACGGAGGGCAGTTCGCGCAGCGCCTGTTCCAGCGTCTCGATGCCGCACAGCCCGCAGCCCATCGGCCCGGCCATCACGCGGCGACGGTCCTTCAACCGGGACTCGGCCTGCGCCGTCAGCCAGACCTGCACATCCAGCCCCAGCGGGGTTTCCTCGACGTCGAGGCTGGTGATCTCATCCGGTCGCGCCAGCCCTTCGGTCAACGCGAACCCATAGGCGAAATCGGCCAGATGGTCGGGCGTTGCCATCATCACGGCCTGTGTCGTGCCGTTGAAACTGAGCGCCACCGCCACTTCGTCGGGCAGCACCCGTTCGCCCGGCACAATGCCAGGACCAAAGGCCAGCCGGGGGATGGGCCGGGCGCCCTGCATCATTCGGCCGCGGGCAGGATGCGGCGGGCGAGGTCGGCCTGCGCCGAATACTCCTCCTGCCAGCGCGAGGGGCCGTTCGACGGGCTGACCTGCACCGCCGTCACTTTGTATTCCGGGCAGTTGGTGGCCCAGTCGGAATAGTCGGTGGTCACGACATTGGCCTGCGTATCGGGGTGGTGGAAGGTGGTATAGACCACCCCCGGCGAGACGCGGTCAGTCAGCGTGGCGCGCAGGGTGGTCTCCCCGGCGCGGCTGGCGAGGCGGACGAAATCGCCTTCCTGCACGCCGCGCTGTTCGGCATCATGCGGGTGGATCTCCAGCACGTCCTGATCGTGCCAGACCACGTTTGCCGTGCGCCGCGTCTGCGCGCCGACGTTATACTGCGACAGAATACGCCCGGTGGTCAGCAGCAGCGGGAACCGCGGGCCGGTTTTCTCGTCCGTCGCCACATAGTCGGTGCGGATGAACTTGCCCTTGCCACGCACGAAGCCGTCGATATGCATCATCGGCGTGCCTTCGGGCGCCTTGGCGTTGCAGGGCCACTGGACCGAGCCCATGTCGTCGAGCAGGTCATAATTCACCCCGGCAAAGCTGGGGGTCAGCAGGGCGATTTCGTCCATGATCTGCGAAGGATGCGCGTAGTTCCAGTTCGCCCCCAACGCATTGGCAAAGCGCTGCGTCACCTCCCAGTCGGCCAACCCGTTCTTTGGCGCCATCACCTTGCGCACACGGTTGATGCGGCGCTCGGCGTTGGTAAAGGTGCCGTCTTTTTCGAGGAACGTGGACCCCGGAAAGAACACATGCGCGTAATTCGCGGTCTCGTTCAGGAAGAGGTCATGCACGATCACGCAGTCCATCGCCGCAAGGCCCGCCGCGACGTGTTTGGTGTCGGGGTCCGATTGCAGGATGTCCTCGCCCTGGCAATAGAGGCCCTTGAACGACCCCTCGACCGCCGCATCCAGCATGTTGGGGATTCGCAGGCCGGGTTCGTTGTCGATCGCCACGCCCCAGGCGCCCTGGAACAGCGCGCGCACATCGTCGTTCTTGACATGCCGATAGCCGGGCAATTCATGCGGGAACGAGCCCATGTCGCAGGAGCCCTGCACGTTGTTCTGCCCGCGCAGGGGGTTCACGCCCACACCCGGCCGCCCGACATTGCCGGTCAGCATGGCGAGATTGGCGATGCCGATGACGGTGGTCGAGCCCTGGCTGTGCTCGGTCACGCCCAGCCCATAATAGATCGCCGCGTTGCCGCCCGTCGCGTAAAGCCGCGCGGCCTCGCGCAGGGTCTGCGCCGTAACGCCGGTCAGCAGCTCCACCGCCTCGGGCGAGCGGCTGGGATGGGCGATGAACTCGGCATAATCCTGGAACTCGTCCCAATCGCAGCGGCTGCGGATGAAGTCCTCGTCCATCAGCCCTTCGGTGACGATGACATGCGCCATCGCGGTGACCACGGCGACATTGGTGCCGGGGCGCAGCGCCAGATGATGCGAGGCCTTGTAATGCGCGCCCTCGACCATCTCGGTACGGCGCGGGTCGATGACGATCAGCTTGGCGCCCTGCCGCAGCCGCTTTTTCAACCGGCTGGCAAAGACCGGATGGCCCGAGGTCGGGTTGGCGCCGATCACCAGCGCAACGTCGCAGTGTTCGACGCTGTCGAAATCCTGCGTGCCGGCCGAGGTGCCAAAGGTCTGGCCCAACCCATAACCAGTGGGCGAGTGACAGACACGGGCGCAGGTGTCGGTGTTGTTGTTGAGGAACACCGCGCGGGTCAGTTTCTGCACGAGGAAGGTTTCCTCATTCGTGCAGCGGCTGGAGGTGATGACCCCGACCGATTGGCGTCCGTGCTTGGCGATGATGCCCTTCATCCGCTCGGCGGCAAAGGTCATCGCCTCGTCCCATGAGACCTCGCGCCACGGGTCGCTGATCGCCTCGCGGATCATCGGCTTCAGGATGCGGTCCTTGTGCGTGGCATAGCCCCAGGCAAAGCGGCCCTTGACGCACGAGTGGCCGCGGTTGGCCTTGCCGTCCTTGTAAGGCACCATGCGCACCAGCTCGTCGCCGCGCATTTCCGCCTTGAAGCTGCACCCGACGCCGCAATACGCGCAGGTGGTGACAACGCTGCGTTCCGGCGTGCCGATCTCGACCACCGATTTTTCGATCAGCGTGCCGGTCGGGCAGGCCTGCACGCAGGCACCGCAGGACACGCAATCCGAGGTCAGGAAGGTGTCATTATTGCCGCCCGCCTTGACCCGGCTGTCCCAGCCGCGGCCCTCGATGGTCAGGGCGAAGGTGCCCTGCACCTCTTCGCAGGCCCGCACGCAGCGCGAGCACACGATGCACTTGGACGGGTCGTAATCGAAATACGGGTTCGATTGGTCCTTGGCGCGGTATTGCGGGTTGGCGTGGCCGTTCTGGCGGGGGGTGAAGTGGTTGGTGCCCTCGGTGTAACGCACATCACGCAGGCCGACGGCCCCGGCCATGTCCTGCAATTCGCAATCGCCATTGGCGGCGCAGGTCAGGCAATCGAGCGGGTGGTCGGAGATATAGAGCTCCATCACCCCCTTGCGCAGTTTCTTCAGCGTTTCTGTCTGGGTGTGAACCTTGATCCCCGGCGCGACCGGCGTGGTGCAGGACGCGGGCGTGCCATTGCGCCCGTCGATCTGCACGAGGCACAGGCGGCACGAGCCAAAGGCCTCGATACTGTCGGTGGCGCAGAGCTTGGGCACCGAGATGCCCGCCAGTGCGGCGGCGCGCATGATGCTGGTGCCCTCGGGCACGGTGACGTCAAAGCCGTCGATGGTCAGGGTGACCAGGGTTTTCGATTTCGCGGCCGGGGTGCCGAAATCGCGGTCGGGGAGGACGAAGTCTTTCATCGGGCGGCACCTTTGCGGGCGGCAAGCTGATGGGCGACGATGGCATTGGCATGGCCATGGCCCAGCTTGTGGGTGTCTTTCAGGAAGGCGACGATCTGCATGTACGGCTGCTCCAGCCGCCCGGCGATCTGGTCGAACCAGTGCTGTATCGGCTGGCCATAGGTCTTTTCGATCGACGGGAAATAGGCCGCCGGGCCTTTCACCGGCTCACTCATTCGGCGGCCTCTTTTGCGCGGGCGAAGTCGTCGGGGAAATGGGTGAGGGCGGACATCACCGGATAGGGGGTGAACCCGCCCAACGCGCAGAGCGAGCCGGATTTCATCGTCGCACAGAGGTCGGTCAGCAGCGGCAGGGCGCTGGCGTCACCAGCGGCGATACGGTCGATGGTTTCCACGCCCCGCACCGCGCCGATGCGGCAGGGCGTGCATTTGCCGCAGGATTCCACGGCGCAGAACTCCATGGCAAAGCGCGCCATGCCCAGCATGTCGGTGCGGTCATCCACGATGGTCAGGCCCGCATGGCCGATCAACCCGTCCTTGGCTGCGAACTCCTCATACCCGAACGGCGTGTCGAACAGGCTGCGCGGGAACCAGGCGCCCAAGGGGCCGCCGACCTGCACCGCCTTGACCGGGCGGCCGGTGGCGGTGCCGCCCGCGATGTCATCGACGATTTGGCTCAGGGTCAGGCCAAAGGCGACCTCATAAAGCCCGCCGAACCGCGCATTGCCCGCGATCTGCAAGGGCATCGTGCCGCGCGAACGACCGATGCCGAAATCGCGGTAGAACCCGGCGCCCCGCGCCATGATGATCGGCACGGTCGCCAGCGAGAGCACGTTGTTCACGACCGTCGGCTTGCCCATGAAGCCCTGCAGGGCGGGCAGCGGCGGCTTTGCCCGCACGATGCCGCGCTTGCCTTCGAGCGAGTTCAGCAGCGAGGTTTCCTCGCCACAGACATAAGCCCCGGCGCCGACGCGGATCTCGATTTCAAACGCATGGGACGAGCCGAGCACCGACAGACCCAGCAACCCATGATCCCGCGCAATCCGCACCGCCCGCTGCATCACGGTGATCGCAATGGGATATTCGCTGCGGATATAGACAAAGCCCTTTGTCGCGCCAGTGGCGAGGCCCGCAATCACCATGCCTTCGATCAGGCAGAAGGGATCGCCCTCCATCAGCATCCGGTCGGCAAAGGTGGCGCTGTCGCCCTCATCGGCGTTGCAGACGATGTACTTGCGGTCGGCCACGGCGTCGGAGACGGTCTTCCACTTGATGCCGGTGGGGAACCCGGCGCCGCCCCGGCCGCGCAGGCCCGAGTCGGTGACGTCTTTGACGATGCCGGCCTTGTCCATGCCCAGCGCGCGGGTCAGCCCCTCCAACCCGCCGTGGACGCGGTAGTCGTCCAGCGACAGGGGGTCGGTGATGCCCACGCGGGCAAAGGTCAGGCGGGTCTGGCCGGCCATCCACGGGTGATCCGCGACGGCGCCGATGGCCTTGGAATGCGCCAGCCCGTCATCGAACAGGGCCGGCACATCGGCCAGCGTGATCGGGCCGAATCCGTGCCGGATGCCATCGAGTTCAACCTCGACCAGCGGCTCCAGCCAGACCATCCCACGGCTGCCGTTGCGCACCAGCTCCAGCGGCACGCCGCGACGGGCGGCTTCGGCGGTGATCGCGGCGGCGACCTCATCCGCGCCCAGCGCGACGGCGGCGGAATCGAGGGGGACCCAGATCTTCATGCGCGCCCCTCCAGAATTGTATCCAGTTTCGCGGCGTCCACCCGACCCAGCAGCTTGCCATCCACCATCGCGGCGGGGCCGCAGGCGCAGAGGCCCAGACAGAACACCGGCTCCAGCGTGATCGCGCCATCGGCGGTGGTTTCATGCCAGTCCAGCCCGGTGCGCGCCCTTGCATGGTCGGCCAGCGCATCGGCGCCCATCGCCTGACAGGCCTCGGCCCGACAGAGTTTCAGCACCCGGCGCCCAGCGGGTTCGGCGCGAAAATCGTGATAGAAACTCATCACGCCATGTGCCTCGGCCAGCGAAATCACCTGATCCGCTGCGATGATCGGCAGGGCCTCGGGCGGGACATGCCCGAACGCGGCCTGGACATCGTGCAGGATCGGCAGCAGCACGCCTTCGACCCCGCGATGGCTGGCAAGGATCGCGTGCAGGGTTTCCGCCTCTGCGGCGCCGAGGGATTGTGTGGCTGACATCTGGCTTCTCCGCTCCATGCAGGGGGCCTAGCGCCAAAGTGATTGCCAATCAAATTGCAAATTCCGTGATTTGATAGAATGTATCTATCGAAACCGCTCAATCAAGACTGCTGACAAAGGCATCCAGCAGCAAGGTGCGCCGACCGACGGGTGGCAGGATAAACGCGACATCGCTGATCCCGCCGAGGCTGCCGGTCAAGGGAATGCAGGCCAGATCGCGGCCCTTGGCATAAAAGGCGGCGGTGGTGGTCGGCAGGATCGTGGCCGAGTGATGCTCGGTCACATGGCTGACCAGCGCGACGATCGAGTTCGATTCGATGCGTGGCGAGGCGGTAATCCCGGCATGGGCCAGATTGCGATCGATGATCCGGCGGTTTTGCATGTCGGGGGTCAGCAGGCCCAGCTCAAAGGCCCCCAGCGCCGACCAAGGCAGGCTTGCGGGCAGGTCGGCGTGGTCGCGGGTGACCAGCGAATACTCCTCCTCGTAAAGCCGCCGGATGCGAAAACCGGGCAGCCGTTCCGAGGGCTGGTCGGCACTGGCATAGCTGAGCCCGGCGTCGATCTCGAATTCGGCGAGCCGGTCGAGGATTTCGTGGCTGTTGAGCGACAGGATCCGCAGCCGCACGCCCGGGTGGACATCCAGGAACGGCCTCGTCAGCGCGCGCACAGCGGCCAGCGCGGTGGGGATCACCCCCAGCCGCAGCGTGCCGGACAGGCCCAGCCGCGCCACGGCCACGTCGGATTTCAGCGCTCGCGCCTCGGCGACAATGGTCTTGGCGCGTGCCAGCACGCGCTCGCCCTCGGGCGTCAGCCCGATGAAGCGCGCGCCGCGTTGCACCAGTTGCACACCCAGTTGCTGCTCCAGCGATTTCAGCCCCGAGGACAGCGTCGGCTGCGTGACATGGCAGGCCGCAGCGGCGCGGCCGAAATGGCGCTCGTGCGACAGGGCAATCAGCATTTCCAGCTTGTCGATCATGCGCGCAGCATGGCCCAAGGGGCGGGCGCTGGAAAGGTCTCTTGACCGCAGGGCGCGACGGGGCGTCAGATGCAGGCGCCCAACCGACGGAGCCGCCATGACCAATGCCCTGATGTCCGCCCGCGACGCCTTTCTGACCCGTCACCCTGAGACCCGCATCACGCTCGACGGGCGCGAATGGGGGCTGATCGACACCGCCAAGGACACCGGCGGCGCGGGCGAGGCCTTTCTCTTCCTGCCCGGCACGCTGGGTCGCGCCGATGTGTTCTTTCAGCAGATCGAGGCGCTGGCGCCGCATCGCCGGGTGCTGGCGGTCAGCTATCCCTCGTCCGGAGGGGTTGTGGAATGGGCAGCCTCGCTGGGCGGTTTGCTCGACGGGCTGGGGATCGCGCGGGTGGCGGTGCTGGGCTCGTCGCTGGGCGGGTATCTGGCGCAGTATTTTGCCGCCACCCAGCCGGCGCGGGTCAGCCATCTGTTCGCTGCCAATACGTTGCATGACACGGCGCTGGCTGCCACGCGTCCGCCCTATTCGTCCGATCTCTGGGCTGCGCCGATTGCCGAACTGCGCGCGGGCTTTGCCGCCGGGATGACTGCTTGGGCCGCCGCGCATCCGGATCATGCCGAGATGGTCGATTTCCTGATGACCGAGGCCGCGGGTCGCATCCCTGAGCCTGAGATGCGCGCCCGGCTGGATGCGATCAAGACCGGGCCGGTGCTGCCGCCCCTGTCCAACACAGCGCAGAGCGCGACAGTGATCGAGACCCTCGACGACCCGCTGATCCCGCCGCCGATGCGCGAGGCGGTGCGCGCCCGCAATGCCCCGGCGCCGGTGTTCCGCTTTCTGTGGGCCGGGCATTTCCCCTATCTGCTGCGGCCGGACCTTTATAGCGACCTGCTCAAGGCCCGGTTGCGTCTGGCGCCGCTGCATGGCTGGACCGACAACGCCGGGGTGTTCGAGGCATGAGGATCCTGTCGAACGCCGATGTGGCGGATTTGTTGCCGATGGATCAGGCAATCGGCGTGGTCGATCAGGTGATGCGTGCGGTCTCGGCCGGTCAGGCGCAACTGCCCTTGCGCCATGTGGTTCCGGTGGGCGGCGCGAATCTGATGGGGGTGATGTCTGGTGCGCTGGGCGATCCGGCCTGTTACGGCGTCAAGTTGGTCAGTCTGTTTCCCGGCAACCCCGCGCGCGGCCTGTCCGGCCATCGCGGCGCCGTGGTGCTGTTCGAGGCCCAGACCGGCGGCGCGGTGGCGATGATGGATGCGGGCCTGCTGACAGCCATCCGCACTGCAGCGGCCAGTGCGGTGGCGACGCGGGCATTGGCGCGCGAGGATGCCTGCCGTCTGACGATCATCGGCACCGGCGAGCAGGCCGAGCACCATTTGACCGCGATGGTGGCCGTGCGGTCGATCAGCCATCTGCATGTGGTGGGGCGAAGGGCCGAGAAGGCCGCCGACTTTGCCACCCATGCCGCTGCCAGGCATCCGGGGTTGGCGATCAGCCACGGAACGGACGTGCGCGCGGGCGTTCAGGGCGCCGACATCCTCTGCACGGTGACCAATTCGGCGGTTCCGGTGCTGTTGGGCAACATGCTGGAACCCGGCCAGCATCTGAATGTGGTCGGCGCCTCGATTGCCAGCAAGCGCGAGGTCGATGACGCCGTGGTCCTGCGCTCGGAGGTGTTTTGCGACTATCTGCCCTCGCTGCGCGCGCAGGCTGGCGAGATCGTCGACATGCTCAAGGCCGGGATCATCACCGACGCGCATCTCAGGGGCGAAATCGGTGCGGTTCTGGCGGGGGCCGCGGGGCGCTCCAGCCAACGGGCGATCACGCTCTATCGCTCGCTCGGGATCGTGGCGCAGGATCTGGCGGCGGCGCAGCACATCCTGACCCGGGCCGAGGCCGAGGGGCGCGGGCAGGTCGTTTCCTTCTGACACTTGCGCAAAATCAACCCGCTCGGGCGCGATCCGTGGCAGGATGACCCCATGCAACCCGCTGCTGTCTTTCGCGCCCAAGGCGTCACCAAGGTTTATCGCACCGGCACTGTCGAGGTGCAGGCCCTGCGCGGCGTGGACCTTTCGCTGGCCGAAGGGGAATTTGTCGTGCTGCTGGGCGCTTCGGGCTCGGGCAAATCGACGTTGCTGAACATTCTGGGCGGGCTGGACCGTCCCTCGGATGGCAGGGTGTTCTTTCGCCAGCAGGAACTGACCCGCGCCAGCGATGCGCAACTGACGCTGTTTCGCCGCGACCATGTGGGCTTTGTCTTCCAGTTCTATAACCTCGTGCCCAGTCTGACCGCGCGCGAGAATGTCGCGCTGGTAACCGAGATCGCCCGCAACCCGATGCGCCCGGAAGAGGCGCTGGAGCGCGTCGGTCTGGCGGGGCGGATGGACCATTTCCCGGCGGAACTGTCTGGCGGGGAACAGCAGCGCGTCGCCATCGCCCGCGCCATCGCCAAACGGCCCGAGGTTCTGCTGTGTGACGAGCCGACCGGCGCGCTCGATTCGAAAACCGGGGTGGCGGTGCTGGAGGCCTTGGTCGAGGTCAACCGCGATCTGGGCACCGCGACCGCGATCATCACCCACAACGCCGGCATCCAGCGCATCGCGCATCGCGTGGTCGTGCTGGCCGATGGTCGCATCGTGCGCGACGAGGCCAACACCAGCCGCATTCCGCCGTCCGAGGTGACCTGGTGATGCGCGCCCTCGACGCCAAACTGCTGCGCGATCTGCGCCGCCTCTGGGCGCAGGGGCTGGCGATTGGGTTGGTGCTGGCCTGCGGCATCATGGTGCTGGTGCTGGCACAGGGGGCCTCGCGCTCGCTGACGCAGACCCGCGATGCCTGGTATGAACGCCACCGCTTTGCCGAGGTCTTTGCCAGCGTCACTCGCGCGCCGCGCGTGCTGCTGACCGAGGTGGCGCACCTGCCCGGCGTGGCGTTGGTCGAGGGGCGGGTGGGTTTTGGCGCCGTGGTCGATATTCCCGGCCTGCAGGCCCCGGCGCAGGTGCGCATCCTGTCGCTGCCCGCCAGCGGCGCGCCGGTGTTGAACCTGCCACTGCTGCGCATGGGCAGCCTGCCCGACCCGCTGCGCCCCGACGAGGTGGCGCTGTCCGAACCCTTTGCGCAGGCCAACAATCTGGTGCCCGGCAGCCGGTTTCACGCCATCCTTGGCGGCCAGCGGCGCGAACTGACCGTTACCGGCCACGTGCTGTCGCCTGAGTTCGTCTATACCATGGGCCCCGGTTCGATGATGCCCGACGACCAGCGGTTTGGCATCGTCTGGATGGGCGAGGCAGCGGCCTCGGCGGCGGCGGACATGCAAGGCGCCTTCAACGACCTGTCGCTGTCCTTGACCCGCGACGGCTCGGTGCCTGAGGTGGTCGCGGCGCTGGACCGGCTGCTGGAGCCTTATGGCGGGCAGGGCGCGCATGGGCGTGACCGGCAATCCAGCCATGTCTTCTTGCAAAACGAGCTGGACCAGTTGCAGGCGATGGCTCTGGTGCTGCCGCCGATCTTCCTGATCGTCGCGGCCTTTCTGGTCAACATGGTGCTGGGTCGCCTGATCGCGCAGGAACGCCCGGTAATCGGGCTGCTCAAGGCCGTCGGCTATTCCACCCGCGCCATCGGGGTGCATTACCTGAAACTGTCCCTGGGCGTGGCGGTGCTGGGGGTGGCGATCGGCTGGGCCTCGGGGCATTGGCTGGGGCAGGCGATGACCCGGATGTATGCCGATTTCTTTCGCTTTCCCTGGCTGATCTATGTGCCGGGGGCCTCGTCGTTCTGGGTCTCCGGCATCCTGGGTCTGGCGACGGTTCTGCTGGGCGCTCTCAGGGCGGTCTGGGCCTCGGTCCGGCTGCCGCCCGCGGTGGCGATGTCGCCGCCCGCCCCGCCCGCCTATCGACGTGGCGTGCTCGATTGGCTGGCTGGGCTGATGCGGCTGCGGCAGACGACGATGATGATCCTGCGCTCGATCACCCGGTTTCCGGGCCGGGCCTCGGTCACGGTGTTCGGCGTGACGGCATCGGTCGCGGTGCTGGTGGCGTCGTTCGCGACCTTCGATGCAATCACCGCGATGCTGAACGAGGTTTTCGAACAATCAAACCGTCAGCATGTCACTCTGTCGCTGTCCCACGCGCAGGGCGAGGGCGTGATCGAGGACGCCCGCCGCTTGCCCGGTGTGCTGGCGGTCGAAGGGGCGTTCACGTTGCCGGTGCGGCTGATGGCGGGCCATCGCAGCCATCTGATCGGGCTGGAGGCCCGCGCGGATGGCGCGCAACTGACGCGGATCGTCGATGACGAAGGCGCCCCGGTGCCGATCCCGCCCGACGGCATCGTGATTCCCGCCACGCTGGCTGCAACGCTGCACCTGGCTGCCGGGGACCGGGTGCAACTGGAGCTTCTGGCCCCCCCGCGCGAAACCTGGGAGGTGACCATCGCCGCCGTGGTGCGACAAAGCCTGGGGCAGTCGCTGGTCATGGCCGCGCCCGCGATGTTCGAACGCCTGCGCAGCGCGCCACAGGTCAACATGCTGCATCTGTCGGTCGATCTGAACCAACTGCCGGCGCTGCACGAGGCGGTGAAAACCACCCCCGCCATCGCCGGGCTGATCCTGTGGACCGAAGTGCGCGCCCAGTTCGACGCCACCATCAGCGAGAACCTGTCGCTGATGACGGTGATCTATACCGCACTGGGCGT
>CALESR010000032.1 GCA_937907485.1 uncultured Paracoccaceae bacterium
GATCTATGTCGAGCAAAGCGGCAATCCGCAGGGCGTGCCGGTGGTGGTGCTGCACGGCGGGCCGGGCGGTGGCAGCAGCCCGATGATGCGGCGGTTCTTTGATCCGGCGCATTACCGCATCGTGCTGTTCGACCAGCGCGGCTGCGGACGATCAAAGCCGCACGCCAGTGTCGAGTCGAATACCACCCAGCATCTGATCGGTGATATCGAGCGCATCCGCACCACGCTGGGCATTGGCCGCTGGATCGTCTTTGGCGGCAGTTGGGGCGCGACGCTGGCGCTGGCCTATGCGCAGGCGCATCCGGTGCGGGCCGCATGGCTGGTGCTGCGCGGGGTGTTTCTGGGCACGCAGGACGAATTGGCCTGGTTCTATGGCGGTGGGGCGGGGCGGTTCTTTCCCGAACTCTGGTCGCGGTTTGTCGATCCGATCCCGGAAGGCGAGCGCAGTGATCTGATAGCGGCCTATCAGCAGCGGCTGTTTTCCGGCATTTTCGCGCAGGAAAGCCGCTTTGCCCGGCTGTGGTCGGATTGGGAGAACGCGCTGGCCACGGTCGAGCCGCGCGGTGCCTTCGAAACGCCCATCGATTACGCGCGGGCCTTTGCGCGGCTCGAAAACCACTATTTCTCGCATGGCTGCTTTCTGGGTCACGATGGCCAGTTGCTGGCCGACCTGTGGCGCATGTCCGGCGTGCGCGGGACGATCGTGCAGGGGCAATACGACATGATCTGCCCGCCGGTCACCGCCTGGACCCTGCACCGCGCCTGGCCAGGCAGCAGCCTGCGCATCGTGCCGATGGCCGGGCATGCGCTGTCGGAACCCGGC
Source organism: uncultured Paracoccaceae bacterium (assembly GCA_937907485.1). Classification (GTDB taxonomy): domain Bacteria; phylum Pseudomonadota; class Alphaproteobacteria; order Rhodobacterales; family Rhodobacteraceae; genus Pararhodobacter. Next base: position 824 of record CALESR010000032.1, read on the forward strand.
ATCACCGCCGAACTGGTCGAGGTGATGGAGGGGCTGAAGGCCGCGCGGCTGGCGGGCGATTAGGTCAGGCGGAACTCGGCGATTTCGGTGCGTTGCAGCGGGTGCTGGTTGTCGTCGGACACCGTGGTCGCCCAGATCTGCCCCTGCGCATCGCGGGTGATGGCCAGACCCTCGTGATTGTCCAGCGCGCCGAGGCCGGTTTCAACCAGGGTCTCGGGCTGATCCCATGCACCGGGGCGCAACCGGCTGATGCGGCTAGCGAAAAAGGCCAGACGAAAGCGGCGCTCCAGCAGATAGAGCGCACCGTCCGGGCCAAAATCGGCGCCGACGGGCACGAAGTCGCCGCGCTGGGGCAGCAGGGCGATGACCTGCCAACTGCCGCCGCGCAGGCGATAGAGGGGAAATCCGCCGCCCTGGGGCGCCTCGGGCAGCGCAAAGGCCTCGCCCGCGGCATCGAGGGCCAAGGCCTCGATGCCCTGATTGCCGGGCAGGGTGCTCCATCCATCGCTTGCCGGCAGGGCAACCGCCGCGCCGCCTTCGTCGTCATAGCGCCAGACCCGGCTGCGCGGGCTTTCAAAGGCGACGAACAGCGTGCCGTCCGGGCGTTGGTCCATGCCTTCGGCGTCGAGCGCGTCACCGGTCAGCCGCCGACCCCGGCGGTCATGCAATTCGACATGCTCGATCTTTTCGACACCGGTCAGCGCGCCGGTGTCGTCGCGCAGCAGCCTGATCCGCACCAGAAACCCCCGGTCGCTGAGCAGCAGCGCGCGGCGCCGGTCGCTAGACAGCGCGATGCCAGAGAACCCGCCAAAAAACGGCCCGCCGCTGTTCCAGTGGACCAGCGAGTCGGGTTGGCTGGCGGTGGCACGGGCGGCGCGCGCGGGCAGCAGGGCAGCGGCGGCGCCCAGCAGAAGATGGCGACGGGACAGGATCATCGCCCGGCCCTAGCAAGGAATTCCCGCCGCCGTAACCGCCCCGCCCGACATATCGCTTGAAGTTGACCGGCCTTGGGCGTATATCCCCCTCAACAGCGGTG
>CALESR010000033.1 GCA_937907485.1 uncultured Paracoccaceae bacterium
CTCCTTTGCCTGCCCTTCCTTATCCTGCGTCAGCCGATGGGAAAACCGCTTTTCGTGCCCCCGCGAATGTCCTAAGGGTGGGACATGTGCGCCAAACGCTCCTCTTTCGGTCAAGGCCCCTCGCAGCGTCAGCTTCGCGTGGCTGAAGTCATTCGTCACCGGCTGGCCGATGTGCTGGCGCGCGGCGACGTGCATGATCCCGATCTGTCGCGGATGTCGATCACCGTGGCCGAAATTCGCATGGCGACCGACCTGAGGGTTGCGACCGCCTATGTCATGCCGCTGGGTGGCCAGCAGGCAGAATTGGCACTGACCGCGCTGCGCCGCAACAAGTCGGAACTGCGTCATCAGGTTGTGCGCGACCTCGGGTTGAAATTCGCCCCTGACCTAAAGTTCGAGCTGGACGGCACCTTTGACCGCATGGACGAAGCGCGCCGGTTGTTCAACGATCCGCGCGTGCAGGCGGATGTGGCAGCTCGGGACGACGATTCGGACGATGCGGATCGCTGAAACCCTGCTGGCGCTGACGCTGCTGGGCGCGCCGGCCGGTGCCGGAACCTGCCACGATACCGAGTTCGACGGTGCGCGATTTACCCTGTGTGAGGTCACGGCCGGGCAGGATCTGCGGCTGTTCTGGGGCGGGCCCGAGAGGCAGGTTCTGGGCTCCTTTGCCCGCATCGACGCAATGTTGGCCGAGCGCGGCGAGCGGCTGGTCTTTGCAATGAATGCCGGAATGTATCACGCCGACCGTGCGCCGGTTGGCCTTTTCGTCGAGGGCGGCGAGCAGCGCGCCAGACTGGTGACCCGCGAAGGGCCGGGGAACTTCGGCCTGTTACCGAACGGCGTCTTTTGCATCGGAGCGCAGGGTTTTGCAGTGATCGAGAGCCGAGCCTATGCCGAGGCGCCGCCCGAGTGCCGCGACGCCACACAATCGGGGCCGATGCTGGTGATCGATGGCGCGCTGCATCCTCGGTTTCTGGCTGATTCACCCTCGGTAAACCTGCGCAACGGGGTGGGGGTCAGCGACGATGGCCAGCGCGCGGTCTTTGCCATTTCCAACGATCCTGTGAACTTTCACCTGTTCTCGCGGCTGTTTCGCGAGGGGCTTGGGCTGAACAATGCGCTGTTCCTCGACGGCAGCATCTCGCGGCTGCATGCGCCGGAACTGGGGCGCTCGGATTGGGGGGTGCCGATGGGGCCGGTGGTGGGGCTGGTGGCGCCAGCGCCCTAGCTGGGCAGGTTCGCCGCGTCCCAGCTTTTCAGCCAACGCTTGGGCGCCAATTCGCGCCAACGGCGGATCAGCCGGGGGCGGGCCCAATCGGGCGCCAGATAGCCGGCGTTGACCAGAATAAAGCGATGCGCGGTGTAATGCGGATGCAGCGAGAAGGTCTGTGGATCGGCGGTCAACAGCATCTCGCGCTCATCAAAATCGCAGGGAAACACGGCGGCGTCGCGCAGCGGCGACCACCAGACCCACATCTTGCCATGCGCGCGCAGGCACGGGTGGCCCCAGCCAGTGCCATCCTCGACCATCGGCAGGTCGAGCGTCAGGGCGAAGGCGCGCAGTTGGGCGTAATCGTGTATCATGGCGCAGGATGGCACGGGTTCGGCTTGTGGCCAAGAGCCGTCAGACCGTGATCTCGCGCCAGTCGCCGGGGGCAAGGCCGTCCAGCGCGTGGGCCCCGATGGACCAGCGCACCAGACGCAGCACGGGCAGGCCAAGATAGGCGCACATCCGGCGAACCTGACGGTTGCGACCCTCGGTGAGAGTCAGCCGAAGCCAGTGTTCACCCGCCTCGGGCAATGGTGGCCAAAGCCAGTCAGGCGGCGGCACCGGATCGGCCAATGCCGGAAGGGTCAGGCCATCGGCCAGCGGGATGCCGCTGCGCAGGGCATGCAAGGCGGCGGCGTCCGGCGGCAGCGGCAATCGGGTGAAATAGGTCTTCGGCGTATTGGCAGCGGGACCGGTCAATTGTGCCTGCAAGGCGCCGTCGTTGGTCAGCAACAGCAGCCCCTCGCTGTCGCGGTCAAGCCGCCCGGCAGGGACAAGGCCAGGAAAGGCGGCGATGCGTGCCAGCCCCGGCCAATGTGGGTCATCGGTGAACTGGCTGAGCATGTTCACCGGCTTGTTGAGCGCCACCAGTCGCGCGGGGCCGGTCCGTCGGGCGCGCGGCAAGGGACGGGTCATGACGCGGCTCTGGCGCTCAATGCGCCTCGGCCCAGTTCGCGCCCACCCCGGCCTCGACGATCAGCGGCACGTCGATGGTCACGGCGGGGGCGGCGGCACCCTCCATCACCGCCTTGACCCTGGCGATGGTTTCGGCAACTGCGTCCTCGGCGACTTCGAACACCAGTTCGTCATGCACTTGCAAAAGCATCTTTGCCGGCAAGTCGGCGATCACCCCCGGCACGCGGATCATAGCGCGCCGGATGATGTCGGCGGCGCTGCCCTGAATCGGCGCATTGATCGCGCCACGGCGGGCAAATCCGGCACCTGGGCCGCGCGCGTTGATTTCCGGCGTGTGGATGCGGCGGCCGAACAGGGTTTCGACGTAGAGGTGTTCCTTGGCGAAGGCGATGGTGCTTTCCATGTAATCCTTGATGCCGGGAAAGCGCAGAAAGTAGGTGTCGATGAACTCCTGCGCCTCGGCGCGGGGGATGCGCAGGTTGCGGGCGAGGCCAAAGCCCGAGATGCCATAGATGACGCCAAAATTGATCGCCTTGGCCTTGCGACGCACGTCGCTTGTCATCTGGTCCAGCGGCACGCCGAACATCTGGCTGGCGGTCATCGCATGGATGTCCAGCCCATCGCGGAACGCCTGTTTCAGCGCCGGTATATCGGCGACATGGGCGAGGATGCGCAATTCGATCTGGGAATAATCGAGGGATACCAGCTTGTTGCCGGGCGCTGCGACAAAGGCCTCGCGGATGCGGCGGCCTTCTTCGGTGCGGATCGGGATGTTCTGCAGGTTCGGGTCGGTCGAGGCCAGCCGCCCGGTGTTGGCGCCCGATTGCACATACGAGGTATGCACCCGCCCGGTTTCCGGGTTGATATGGTCTTGCAGCGCGTCGGTGTAGGTGGATTTCAGTTTCGACAATTGCCGCCAGTCCAGCACCTTGCCGGGGAGTTCATGCTCGGTGGCAAGATCTTCCAGAATATCTGCGCCGGTGCCATAGGCGCCGGTCTTGCCCTTTTCGCCACCCGGCAGACCCATCTTGTCGAACAGGATCTCGCCCAACTGCTTGGGCGAACCGACGTTGAAAGGGCCACCGGCCAGTGCGTGAATCTCGGCCTCAAGCCCCGCCATCGACTGAGCAAAGGCACTCGACATCCGGCTGAGCGTCTGGCGATCTACCGTGATGCCGTGCATCTCCATCTGCGCCAGCACCGGCACCAGAGGGCGTTCAAGGGTCTCATAGACCGTGGTCGCGCGGTTCGCATGCAGGCGCGGGCGCAGGGTCTGCCACAGGCGCAGGGTGACATCGGCATCCTCGGCGGCATAGCGGGTGGCCTCGTCGATCCCCACTTTGTCGAAGGTGCGTGCGGATTTGCCGGACCCCAGCAGCGGCTTGATCGGGATGGGCGTGTGGGCCAGATAGGTCTCGCTCAGTTCGTCCATGCCGTGATTATGCAGGCCTGAAAACATCGCATAGCTCATCAGCATCGTGTCGTCGAACGGGGCGACGGCGATGCCGTGGCGGGCAAAGATCTTGGCGTCATACTTGATATTCTGGCCGATCTTCAGGATCGACGGGTCCTCCAACACTGGTTTCAGCACGGCCAGCGCGGCTTCGGGGTCGATCTGGCCCTCCAGCCGTTTCGCGGCGCCAAATAGATCATCGACCCCTTCGGAGTGGATCAGCGGGATATAGCAGGCGTCATTCGGCGCCACCGCCAGCGAGATGCCGACCAGTTCGGCGCGCATTTCGTCGAGGCTGGTGGTCTCGGTATCGACAGCGAAATAGCCCTGATCGCGGATGCGCGCGACCCAGCGCTGTAGCGTGGGCAGATCACGCACGCAGGCGTAAACTCCGGGATCGAAGCCCATCGCCGGGGCGGTATCCGCAGCGGGCATCGCAGGGTCGGCGGGTCGTGCGGCGGGCGCCTCGGACGTCAGCGGCGGCGCCACCCCCAATTTGTCGGCAATCCGCCGCGTCAGGGTGCGGAATTCCATGGCGTTCAGGAATCCCAGCAGCGCCTCGGGGTCTGGCGCCGCCACGCCCAGCGCCTCCAGGCCCACCGGCACCGCCACATCGTCGCGCAGCCGCACCAACTCGCGCGAGAGGCGAATTTTTTCGGCGTTCTCGACCAAAGCCTCGCGCCGTTTGGGCTGCTTGATCTCGCCTGCGCGGGCCAACAGGGTTTCCAGATCGCCGTACTCGTTGATGAGCAGCGCGGCGGTCTTCAGGCCGATCCCCGGGGCGCCCGGCACGTTGTCGACCGAATCCCCGGCCAGTGATTGCACGTCCACCACCCGTTCGGGGCCGACACCGAATTTCTCCTGCACCTCGGCCGGACCGATCAATTTGTTCTTCATCGGGTCGAACATGTCGACACCGGGGCCGATCAACTGCATCAGGTCCTTGTCCGAGGAAATCACCGTGCAACTGCCTCCCGCCTCGGCTGCCTGCCGGGCCAGAGTGGCAATGATGTCGTCAGCCTCAAAGCCCTCCATCTCGATGCAGGCGATGTTGAAGGCCCGCGTCGCCTCGCGCGTCAGCGGGAACTGCGGCCGCAGGTCCTCGGGCAACGGCGGGCGATTGGCCTTATAGTCCGGGTAGAGGTCATTGCGGAACGTGTGCGACCCGGCGTCGAAGATGACGGCGATGTGGCTGGCCTTGGCCTTGCCCGCGCCATTCGACAATTCGCCCCAGATCAGGTTGCAGAACCCGGCAACCGCGCCAACTGGCAGACCGTCCGACTTGCGCGTCAGGGGCGGCAGCGCGTGATAGGCCCGAAAGATGAAGGCCGAGCCGTCGATCAGATGCAGATGATCGCCCTTGCCGAATGCCATGTCGCGCCTCCCCCGTCCGGTTGTCCAAGGTATCGCGCAATCCGGCCCGCACCACAACCGCCGCTCTTGGTGCCTGGCCAGGGGGCAGCCTACAGACCCCCGGATCCAGTGTCAGAGGATGCAGGGCCTTAGCGAATGAACGTGCCGTTGTTCAGTTCCTTGAACGCCTGCTGCAGTTCGGCGCGGGTGTTCATCACGATCGGCCCGTGCCAAGCGACCGGCTCCTTGATCGGCTGGCCCGAGACCAACAGGAACCGCACCCCTTCGGGCCCGGCATTGACGACGATCTCGGACCCGGTGCCAAAGCGCACCAGCGTCCGGTTGCCGCTCATGTCGCGCAGGTGCAACTCTTGCCCGGCGAATTCCTTTTCGACCTTGACGCCTATTGGCGTCGAGGCATCGCGGAATGCGCCCGCCCCGGCAAAGACATAGGCGAAAGTATTGGCATAGGTATCGACAGGCAGCACCTTGCGGGTGTTCGGCGGCACCGAGACGTCCAGATACAGCGGGTCGGCGGCAATGCCATCGACCGGGCCGCGTTTGCCCCAGAACTTGCCGGTGATGATGCGCACTGCGGTGCCGTCGTCATCAACCACGGTGTCGATATCCCCGGCGCCGACGTCCTGATAGCGCGGCGTGGTCATTTTCAGGTCGCGCGGCAGATTGGCCCAAAGCTGGAAGCCGTGCATCTGCCCCTTGGCGTTCCCCATCGGCATTTCCTGATGCAGGATGCCGCGCCCGGCGGTCATCCACTGCACCGAACCCGGCCCCAGTCGCCCCTTGTTTCCCAGCGAATCCGAGTGTTCGACCGTGCCTTCCAGCACATAGGTGATTGTCTCGATGCCGCGGTGCGGATGCCAGGGAAAGCCCTTGCGGTACAGGTGCGGCGCGTCACCGCGAAAATCGTCGAACAGCAGGAACGGGTCGCTTTCGGCCGGTTCGCCAAAGCCGAAGGCGCGGTGCAGGTGGACCCCGGCGCCCTCCATCGTTGGTTGCGCGCGGGTGGCGGATGTGACGGGGCGAAAGGACATGGTCGCTCTCCTGTTGCGGATCGCCGGAATATGGGATCACGCCACCGGAAATCCAGCCGCATCACTGCGCAGGCGCGCACAGGTGCTGTTCAGTGGGCGTCGTGTGCGCCTTCTGCCAGCGCATAGCGCGCGTCGCAATAGGGGCAGTCGATCCAGCCGGTCTCGTGCGGGATAGTCAGCCAAACGCGCGGATGGCCCAGTGCGCCCTCGCCGCCGTCGCAGGAAAAACGGCGCGCGGTGACCGTCTTGTGTTCAGGGGCGGCATGCGCGGGGGCGGGGCTGGAGGACATCGGGGCTTCCTTGTCTCGGGCTGAGGGCCTATGAGTGTGCGCGCACCATACCCACTTTGAAGGCACGAGCAAGATGAGCCGGAACGCGATTGTCATTGAGGGCCTGCGCAAGACCTATGCCGCCAGCGGCAAGGGCGCGCCGAAAGAAGCCCTGACCGGCATCGACCTGACGATTCCGCAGGGTGCGGTCTTTGGTCTGCTGGGGCCGAATGGCGCCGGGAAATCAACGCTCATCAACATCCTCGCCGGTCTGGTGCGCAAGACTGCAGGCAAGGTGACGATCTGGGGCTTTGACCAGGATGCCAACCCGCGCCAGTCGCGCGCCGCCATCGGGGTGATGCCGCAAGAGCTGTCAGTCGATCCGTTCTTTACCCCGCGCCAGTCGCTCGAGGTGCAGGCCGGGCTTTACGGCGTGCCCCCGCGTGAGCGCAAGACGGACGAAATCCTGTCGCTCATCGGCCTGACCGACAAGGCGAATGCCTATGCACGCACCCTCAGTGGCGGGATGCGGCGTCGGCTGCTCCTTGGCAAGGCGCTGGTGCACAGCCCGCAGGTGCTGGTGCTCGATGAACCCACCGCCGGGGTGGATATCCAGCTTCGCCAGATGCTGTGGGACAATGTGCGCATGTTGAACCGGCAGGGCATGACGATCATCCTGACGACACATTACCTGCAAGAGGCGCAGGAGATGTGCGATGAAATCGCCATCATCGACAAGGGTCGGTTGGTGGTGCGCGACACCACGGCGGGGATTCTGGCACGGGTGGATGCAAAAAGCCTGAAGGTTCGGCCCACCCGGCCGGTCGGCGCACTGGCGCTGCCCGAAGGTGTGGTGCGCGAGGACCGTGCCGATGGCTGGCTGGTGCTGACCTATCCGCAGAGCAGGGTTTCCACTGGCGCCTTGCTGGCGGCGGTGCAGGCGGCCGGGGTCGAGATCGCCGATCTTGCGACCGCTGAGGCCGATCTGGAGGACGCCTTCCTCGCGCTCACCCGCGGTTGAGGCGCCGGATCAGTGCCGCACCGCCCAGTGAGGCAGCAAACATCGCGGCGGCGGCGGTGACAATGCTGGGTCCTGCTGGCGTGTCCCAGGTCAATGAGGCGCCAAGACCCGCCACCACCGCCAGCGCGGCGGCGCTGATTGCCAGCAGCGCCATCCCTTCGGGCGAGCGGGCATAGATCCGCGCCGTGGCGGGCGGGATCAGCAGCATCGCAGCGATCAGCAGGGCGCCGACCACCTTCAGCGCCACGGCCACCACCAGCGCCAGCGCCAGCGTCAGCACCAGACGCTCGCGCGCGGGGTTCAGGCCCATCGACTGCGCCAGATCCTCGGAGATCGTCGCGGCCAGAAGCCCCTCCCAGCGCCAGAGCATCAGCGCCGAGACCAGCGCCGCGCCGCCGCCCATAAGCCAGAGGTCGCGCGCGGTCACCGTCAGGATGTCGCCAAAGAGGAAGGATTCAAGGTTCAGCCGCACGCCTTGCAGGAGCGACACCACGACCAGCCCCAAGGCCAGTGCCGAATGCGCCAGCACTCCCAGCGTCGTGTCCATCGCCCAGCCCCGCCCGGCCAGCGTCGACACGGCGCCAGCAACCACCAGCGCGGCGAGCAACGTTCCGGCAAAGATCGAGACGTCAAAAGCCAACGCCAAGGCCACGCCCAGCACGGCGGCGTGGGCCGTGGCGTCACCGAAATAGGCCATACGCCGCCAGACGACGAGGCAGCCCAAAGGCCCCGCGGCCATTGCGACGATCAGACCCGCGACGAGCGCGCGCAGCACGAAGGCGTCAATGATCATGGTTGCAGGTCTCGTGATCGTGGGGATGGTCGGGGTGGTCGGCGCCGTGGTCGTGGTGATGCTGATAGAGCGCCAGCGCACCGCCGGTGCCCAGCCCGAACAGCGCGCGATATTCCGGCGCGTTCGACACCACCGAGGGCGCCCCCTCGCAGCAGACATGGCCATTCAGACAGACCACCCGATCGGAGGCGCTCATCACCACATGCAGGTCATGGCTGACACTCAGCACCGCGCAGCCCAACTCGCGGCGCACCTGTTCGATCAGCCGATAGAAGGCCGCGGTGCCGGGTTGATCGAGGCCCTTGGTTGGCTCGTCCAGCACCAGCACCTGCGGATTGCCCGCCAACGCCCGCGCCAACAGCACCCGCTGGAACTGCCCGCCCGAGAGCGTGGCCAAGGACCGCGCCTCCAGCCCTGGCGCACCGACGCGGGCCAGCAGCGTCGCCACCTGCGCCGGACTCAGGCGACGGTTCAGCCGCAGGAACCGCGCCACCGACAGCGGCAGATTGGCATCCAGATGCAACGCCTGTGGCACATACCCCACGCGCAATCCGGTTGCCCGGCTGACCGTGCCGGCTGTCGGCGCCACCATGCCCAAAAGTGCGCGCAGCAGCGTCGATTTGCCCGAACCATTCGGCCCGACAATGGTGACGATCTCGCCCGCCTGCAGGATGAAATCGACGTGGCGCAGCACTGGCACGGCGGCGCCGTAAGCCACCGACAGCCCCTTGGCCTCGATCAGCGCGGTCATGCCGAGACTGCCTTGCGGCAGGCGCCGCATTGGCCCAAAGCCTCGATCGCCACCCGCTCGACGCGAAAACCCAACGCCAATGCCCTTGCATCCAGCACCTGCCGCAGGGGATCGGCGGGCATCTCGGCCACCGTCTTGCAATCTTCGCAGATCAGAAAGGCCGCGTGATGCGCCTGTCCGGGATGGGTGCAGGCGGTAAAGGCGTTCAGCCGCTGAATGCGATGCGCCAACCCGTTTTCCACCAGAAATTCCAGTGCCCGATAGGCAACCGGCGGCTGATGGCCGAACCCGTCCGCCGCCAGTCGGTCGAGCACCTCATAAGCCCCCATCGCACCGTGTCGCTCCAGAAGGATCTCCAGAGCGCGCCGGCGAACCGGGGTTAGCCGCAGGCCGCGCGCGTCGATCACCGCCTCGGCGTGGCGCATCGCATCGGTGATGCAATGGTGGTGGTCATGGGGTTCAAAGGCCTGAGCGGTCATGGCACCGGATGGGGTTGCGATGGGATATGTTATACTATAACTATCTCAAGTATACAGCATTCCCCCGCCGTTCCAACCCCCGGACCCCCCATGACCAGACTGCCCCTCGCCGTCCTTTTGCTGACCACTGCGCCGCTGGCCGCCGAAGTCCCCCGCGTCGTCGCGGATGTGCCGATCAACCACGCCCTTGCCGCGCTGGTGATGGGTGATCTGGGCGCGCCCGAGTTGCTGCTGGAACAAGGCGGAGACCCTCATCACGCGCAACTGCGCCCCAGCCAGGCACGCAGCGTGGCAACCGCCGATCTGGTGATCTGGACCGGCGCGGCGATGAGCCCCTGGATGCAGAGCGTGGTCGAAACACTCGCCGCCGGGCGGGTGCTGGAACTGGCGAAAGTTCCGGGGCTGGTGACGCAGCCCTTCGCTGGCGCCATCAGGTTCGAGATGGACGAAGACGGGCACAACGAGGCCGGCCATGACCATGAAGACCACGGGCACGACGACGATCACGAAGGCCACGCCGACGACAGTATCGACCCGCATCTGTGGCTGAACACCGCCAATGCGGCGCTGTGGCTGGGGGCAATCGCGGCGGACCTCTCGGCGCTGGACCCCGACAACGCCTTTGTCTATGCGACCAACGCCTCGGTTGCAGCGGGCAGCCTGGCGATGCTGGGTGCCGAACTGGCGCAGACCCTGCAACCTGCCCAGGGCGCCGGACTGGTGATGTATCACGATGCCTATGGCTATTTCGCCAGCCAATTCGGCCTGACCATCCTCGGCACCATCGCCGATGGCGAGGCCGCCGACCCCGGCGCCGCCCGTATCACTGCCCTGCGGGCGCAACTGGCCGAGGCCGGCGCAACCTGCATTTTCCCGGAGGTGAATCACTCCGACGCCTTTGCCCGCGTGGTTGCCGAGGGCAGCGATCTGCGCATCGGCGCCGCACTCGATCCGGCCGGAGTGATGCTGACGCCGGGGCCGGACCTTTACGCGCAGGCGATGCGGCAGACCGCACAAGCGATTGCCGACTGCGTCAGCGGCCCTTGACCGTCGCGCGGCCGCATGGCCCTTAGAGGCATGTGCGGCCGCTTTGCCATCACCCTGCCCGACGATGCGATGGCGCAGCTCTTTGACGCTGCGCCCGCCAATGACCTGCCGCCGGTGCCACGCTTCAACATCTGCCCGACACAGCCGGTTGCGGTGGCAATCTCGGCCGAAGGGCGGCGGCGCTATGGGCCGATGCGTTGGGGCTTCATCCCGCGCTGGTACAAGACCCCGACCGATGGCCCGCTGCTGTTTAACGCCCGCAGCGAAGGCATGGCCGAAAGACCTGCCTTTGCCGAGGCCGCCCGCAAACGCCGCTGCCTGATCCCCGCATCTGGGTTCTATGAATGGACAAAGGCGGGCGAAACCCGCCTGCCTTGGTTCATCACTCGCTGCGACGGCGCGCCGATGGTCTTTGCCGGGATCTGGCAAGGTTGGCAGGGGCCGGAAGGAACACGGAATGCCTCGTGTGCCATCGTCACCACAGCCGCCTCTGGATCAATGGCCGCGCTGCACGACCGCGTGCCGGTGATATTGGAGCCCGCCGACTGGCCGCTCTGGCTGGGTGAGGCGGGTCACGGCGCTGCGCGGTTGATGCGCGGGCCGGACGAAGGGGCGCTGGCGTTCCGGCGCGTCGGCATGGCCGTCAACTCGAACCGCGCCGAGGGGTCGGAGCTGATCGAGCCGATCGACTTGTAGGGCGGCGCCGTCGGCGGCATCGAGCCGCCTTGGCGCCGGTAGGGGCCAACCCCCACACCCCCGCCAAGGGGGGCACGCCCCCCTTTGGAAACCCCGTGGATATTTAAAGAGCAAAGAGAGAGGGTTACGGCTGGCTCAGCGTTCCGCCACCGACCGGGGCGGCAACACCGGTGGTGCCGGGCGCTGTGGTCGGCAGGCCGCGGCGCACCCGCATGGCCAGAAAGGCGATGGCCTGCGCAGCGGTGACCGCGCCGTCAAGCCCGTGGTCCTCGAACGGTTCGGGCGTCAGGTCGCAGCCTGCGGCGATCATCGCCAGCAGCGCGGCATGGGTGCGGCCGGGGCCAGTGACCAGCAGATGTCGCGGAGGTTCAGGGAAATGCTCGAAGGACAGCGAAATCCCGGTGGCGATCAGGGCCAGATGGGTCGCGCGCCGATCGGCGGCGGACAGGGCGCCAAGCTCCGGCAAGGCGGAGGGATCGAAGAGTTTCGGGGGCATCCGGCGAAAAAACTCGGCCGCCGCGAAGGTTTCAAGGACGGCCGCATCCGGGGTGCCCAGCGGGCCGGCGGAAGGCATCAGGCCGGGGCCCGGCTCAAACGCCAGACAGGCGGCTTCGGGCGCGGCATGACGCGGGTCGCACCAGGTCAGGCTGGTGACGGCGCCCAGATCGAGGATCAGCACCGGAGCGGTCAGACCAAGGTGGCGGGTCAGCGCGTGGTGAAAAAACGCTGCCAAGGGCTGCCCGAGGCCACCAAAGCGCTGGTCGGCACCGGCAAAATCCCAGACCACCGGGCAATCAAGCCCCTGCGCCAGCACCTGCCCCGAGCCGAGCGGATCCACCGGTCGCCCAAGGGCATCGCGCCCGCGGTTCGGCCCGGCAAAGCCGATCAGGTCAACAGGCCCCAGAGCGGCCGCCGCCTCGGCATGCGCCAGTTCAACCATCGCAGCCCCCTCGGCCGGGTCATCGAGAAGGCTCCGCTCGGCCGCGGTGAAGGCGCGAAAGGTGGCGGGGCCGAACTCGGCCACGGTCTGCCCGTCGGTCAAGATCACGGCCGCCTCGACCCCGTCGAGGTCCGGCCGCGTCGAGGTTCCCAGAACGCGCTGCATCCCCGGCTTCAACATGGCTTTTCCTTTTGTCGCCCTTCGGTCTATAGACAGCCGACCGGCGGGCCGAGGACAAGCGAAATGAACCACACTCCCAAATCCGACTTTCTGCGCATCATCATCGAGCGCGGCTTTCTGGCCGACTGCACCGACCTGCAGGCACTGGATGAGCAGCTGCTGAACGGGGTGGTTCCGGCCTATATCGGGTATGACGCCACAGCGCAGTCGCTGCATGTGGGGCATCTGCTGAACATCATGCTGTTGCGCTGGCTGCAGAAAACCGGGCACAAGCCGATCACCCTGATGGGCGGCGGCACCACCAAGGTGGGCGATCCCAGCTTTCGCAGCGAGGAGCGCCCGCTGCTGACCCCGGCGGCCATCGACGCCAATATCGCCAGCATGAAGACGGTTTTCGCCAAGTACCTGCGCTATGGCGACGCGCCGGCGGATGCGATCATGCTCAACAACGCCGAGTGGCTGGATGCGTTGAATTATCTCGAATTCCTGCGCGATATCGGGCGGCATTTCAGCGTCAACCGCATGTTGTCGTTTGAATCGGTCAAGTCGCGCATCGACCGCGAACAGTCGCTGTCCTTCCTCGAATTCAACTACATGATCCTGCAAGCCTATGATTTTCTTGAGCTTCGTCGGCGCTATGGCTGCATGTTGCAGATGGGGGGCTCGGATCAATGGGGGAATATCGTCAATGGCATTGACCTAACGCGCCGGGTGATCGACGCGCAGATCTTTGGCCTGACGACGCCGCTGCTGACCACATCGGACGGCCGCAAGATGGGCAAATCGCAGGGCGGCGCGGTCTGGCTGAACGCCGACCTGCTCAGCCCCTATGAATTCTGGCAGTTCTGGCGCAATACGACCGACGCCGATGTCGGGCGATTCCTCAAGCTTTACACTGAGTTGCCGGTTGAGGAATGTGATCGGCTTGCCGCACTGGGCGGCGCCGAGATCAACAGCGCCAAGGTTGTGCTGGCCAATGAGGTCACCGCGTTGTGCCATGGCATCGAGGCCGCAAGCGCCGCCGAGGCCACGGCCCGCGCGGTTTTCGAGCAGGGCGGTCTGGGCGAGGATCTGCCGACGCTCGCGCTGAGCGCCGACGAGGCCGCCGAGGGCGTGTCCATCGTGCAGCTTCTCGTGCGCACAGGGCTGGCAAAATCGGGCAAGGACGCCAAGCGGCTGATCGCCGAGGGGGGCGCGAGGCTGAACGACGCGGCGCTGACGGATGCCGGGTTGGTGATCCGGGCGAGCGAGTTGTCAGCTCCTATCAAGCTGACGGCGGGGCGCAAGAGGCATGCCTTGGTGACGCTGGAATGAATGCCTGACATTTTATGTCTGACTTTTAAAGCGCCTGCATTTCTTATTGAAAAGCAGGCGCTTTTTCAATTCAAGGTCAGAAACGTCATGACGTTATCCCCCGCCAGACCGCAACGGCGTGAGTGTGACGAACCGCCGTCCTAGCTTAAATGTCAGTCATTCAAGCGACTGCGCAAGGCCCGTGGCGGCTCGCCAAACCGCCGCCGGAACGCCCGCGAGAACCCAGAGCGGTCGGCAAAGCCGCAGCGCAGGCCGACGTCTTGAACCGGATGCGTGGTGTCGGCCAGCATCCTCCTTGCCGCCTGCAACCGCAGTTCCAGATAGGCGGCCCCCGGCCCCTGCCCCAGCCCGGCCTGAAACAACTGCTCCAGTCGCCGCACACCGATCCCCTGCGCACGCGCAATGGCGTCCAGAGGCCAAGGCTCGTCGAGATGCTGGCTCATCAAGGTCAGTGCTTCAGAGAGGCGCGGGTTGCGCGCGCCCGGCAACAGACCGGGCCGCTGCGGACGCGTGCCATCGGCGCGCGCATCATACAAAAAGGAATCCGCCACCTGCCCCGCCACAGCAGCCCCACAGCGCGCCGAAATCAGGTGCAGCATCAGGTCGGCAGCAGGCACGGCGCCGCCAGCGGTAAAGCGGTTGCCGGACAGCACAAATCGGTCCGGGACCACCTCGATGGCAGGGTAAGCCGTTGCAAAGTCTTCCAGATCTTCCCAATGAACCGTCGCTCGGTGCCCGTTCAACAACCCCGCGCGCGCCATGATCCAAGGGCCGGCATCGACCCCACCAATCGCCTGAAACCGCCCGGCAATGCGCCGCAGCCGCGCGATCAGCGTGCGCCCCGCCACCTCGGCCTGATTGTAGCCCGCGATGACAATCAACACATCGGCGCCCTCAGCGGCGGCCAAACCACCGCGACTGGGCAGTTCGATGCCGCAGGTCAACGGTGCGGGGCCGCCATCTGGTGTGACCACGCGCCAACGGAAGCCTTCGCGGCCCAACTGCCGATTGGCATTGCGCAACGGGTCGAGCACCGAGGCGACCTCGAGAATCGAGGCACGCGGCAACACCAGAACCGCAATATCGAGCGGCTGCACGGCTGCGCCGAAAATGGTTTCGCTTTTCGCCATATTCCCTTCGTAATTCGCCAACTGAGCTGACGCAAGCCTGCTAGCCTGCGGTCAACGAGGGAGAACACCATGCCATTGACAATGAATCGCGAGGTTTTCATCACCTGCGCCGTAACCGGCTCAGGCGGAACGCAGGACCGCAGCCCACATGTGCCGCGCAGCCCCGCGCAGATCGCTGCCAGCGCCATTGACGCGGCCAAGGCCGGCGCTGCCGTGGTGCATTGCCATGTGCGCGACCCAGACAGCGGCAAACCCTCGCGCGACCCGGCGCTTTACCGCGAAGTCACTGAACGCATTCGCGATTCCGGCACAGATGTCGTGCTGAACCTGACCGCCGGGATGGGCGGCGATCTGCTGTTCGACGGCACCGAATCCATGCACCGGATGAGCCAGCGCAGCGACATGGCTGGCGCCGAAGAGCGCGTCGCCCATGTCGTCGACTGCC
Organism: uncultured Paracoccaceae bacterium; assembly: GCA_937907485.1. Taxonomy (GTDB): domain Bacteria; phylum Pseudomonadota; class Alphaproteobacteria; order Rhodobacterales; family Rhodobacteraceae; genus Pararhodobacter. The sequence continues at coordinate 15,112 of CALESR010000033.1, forward strand.
GCCCAGAGATCTGCACGCTGGATTGCGGCACGATGAATTTCGCCGAGGCCGATTATGTCATGGTCAACACGCCGGGCCTGCTGCGCGACATGGCGCAGCGCATGACCGACAGCGGCGTCCAGATCGAGATCGAGGCTTTTGACACCGGACATCTGTGGTTTGCCAAGCAGTTGGTGGCCGAAGGCATCATCCGCGACCCGGTGCTGGTGCAACTGTGCATGGGGGTTCCGTGGGGGGCGCCGGACGATCTGAACACCTTTCTGGCGATGGTGAACAATGTGCCGCAGGGCTGGCATTGGTCGGGCTTTGCGCTGGGACGCCACCAGATGCCCTATGTTGCGGCGGCGGTTCTGGCGGGCGGCAACGTCCGGGTGGGTCTGGAAGACAACCTTTGGCTGGATCGCGGTGTGCTGGCGACAAACGCGCAACTGGTTGAAAAGGCTGTTGGACTTATCGAAGGCATGGGTTCGCGCGTGATCGGGCCCGACGAAGTGCGCGCCCGCCTGAAGCTGGAAAAACGCGCGCCCAAAGGGAGGTAAGGTCATGGCTCGTAAGGCAGCAATTATCGGCGGGGGTGTCATCGGTGGCGGATGGGCGGCGCGCTTTCTGTTGTCCGGATGGGATGTCGCGGTGTTCGACCCCGATCCCGAAGCCCCGCGCAAGGTCGGCGAGGTCCTGGCCAACGCCCGTCTGGCACTGCCCGCGCTGGCCGATGTTCCGATGCCCCCGGAGGGTCGTCTGACATTTGCCACATCTATCACGGACGCCGTGCAGGGATCTGATTACATTCAGGAAAGTGTTGGTGAGCGCCTAGACCTGAAACATCGGGTGCTGGCACAAATCCAACAGGCGGCGCTTGGGGTGCCGATTGGGTCGTCCACCAGCGGGTTCAAACCCTCGGAACTGCAGCAAGGCGCCGCTGACCCGTCGGTGATCTTTGTCGCGCATCCGTTCAACCCGGTCTATCTGCTGCCGCTGGCCGAGGTGGTTCCGTCTGCAAAGAACGATACGCAATTCATTGAAAGTGCTAAAGAAATCCTGCGTGAAATCGGCATGTTCCCCCTGCATGTCCGCAAGGAAATCGACGCCCATATCGCCGATCGCTTTCTCGAAGCGGTCTGGCGCGAGGCGCTTTGGCTGGTCAAGGACGGGGTCGCAACCACCGAGGAAATCGACGAAGCGATCCGCATGGGTTTTGGCCTGCGCTGGGGGCAGATGGGCCTGTTCGAAACCTATCGCGTCGCCGGTGGCGAGGCGGGCATGAAGCATTTCATGGCGCAGTTCGGCCCCTGCCTGCAATGGCCCTGGACCAAGCTGACCGATGTCCCTGAATTCAATGATGAATTGGTCGATTTGATTGCCGGACAATCGGATGCGCAATCCGGTCATCACACGATCCGCGAGTTGGAGCGAATTCGCGATCGCAACCTGATCGGCTTCTTGCGGGTGCTCAAGGAGCGCAACTGGGGCGCTGGGAAGGTCTTGCTGGACCACGACGCCCGCCGCCGCGTCACCTCTCCGGACCCGGCACCCGATACCGCCGCGCCGATGGTCATGGCGCGGATGCAGGTGCTGCCCGGTTGGATCGACTATAACGGCCATATGACCGAGAGCCGCTATTTGTTTGCGTCATCAGAGACTTGCGATGCGTTCCTCAGGCATGTCGGCGCCGGGATGGAGTATGTCGCGGGCGGACATTCCTATTACACCGCCGAGAGCCATATCTTGCACGCAGGCGAAGCGAAGCTGGGCGACCACCTTAGCGGATCAGTGCAAGTCCTTGGTGCGGATGAGAAAAAGCTTCATCTGTTCTTCCGGATCGAAACTGGCGGACGGCTGGTCGCCACGGTCGAGCAGATGTTGCTGCATGTCGACATGGCCGCGGGCAAAGCCTGCCCTGCCGCGCCCGCGGTTTTGGCCCGAATCCAGGCAATTGCCAATGTGCACAAGGGCTTGCAGCGACCGGACACCGCCGGGCGGCACGTCGGTCAGAGGAAATCCTGATGCATTTCGGATTGTCAGACGAACAGCGGATGATTGTCGAGACGACGCGCGCCTTTGTCGAGGCCGAGTTGTATCCGCATGAAGCCCTGGTGGAACGCACCGGCCATTTGCCGATGGAGTTGATCCGCGAGATCCAGAAAAAGGCAATGGATGCTGGGCTTTACGCCGCGAACATGCCTGAGGATGTTGGCGGCGCGGGCCTCGATACGCTGTCCTGGCTGCTCTATGAACGCGAGCTGGGCCGGGCGAATTACGCTCTGCATTGGACCTGTGTCGCGCGGCCGTCGAACATCCTGCTGGCCGGGACGCCCGAACAGCGCGAACGCTATCTGATGCCCTGCGTCCGCGGCGAGACCTGGGATTGTCTGGCGATGACCGAACCGGGCGCGGGCAGCGATTTGCGCGGCATGTCGGCCGGTGCCCGACCTGATGGCGACGACTGGATTCTCAATGGAACCAAGCACTTCATCAGCCATGCTGATGTTGCGGGCTTTACCGTGGCCTTTATGGCGACGGGCGAGGAGGACACGCCGCGCGGCAAGAAAAAGCGCATCACGGCGTTCTTTGTCGACAAGGGAACGCCCGGTTTCAGCGTCCGCGACGGCTATCGCAACGTCTCGCACCGCGGCTACACCAATGCGATCCTCGAGTTCGACGACTGCCGCGTGCCTGCCGCAAACATCCTCGGCGAGGCGCACCGCGGCTTCGAGGTGGCGAACCAGTGGCTGGGCGCGACGCGGTTGCAGGTCGCCTCGACCTGCCTTGGCCGGGCGGATCGGGCGCTGCGGCACGCGCTGACCTGGGCCGCCGAACGAAAGCAATTCGGCCAGCAGATCGGCAAATTCCAAGGCGTCAGCTTCAAGCTGGCCGATATGGCGATGGAGCTCAAAGCCGCGGAATTGCTGACATTTCAGGCCGGGTGGAAATTCGATGAGGGCTCTGTCACCGATGCCGACATGGCGATGGCCAAGTTGAAGGCGACCGAAGCGCTGGCGATGATCGCGGATGAAGCGATCCAGATCCACGGCGGCATGGGCCTGATGGACGAACTGCCGCTGGAACGCATCTGGCGAGACGCAAGGGTCGAGCGGATCTGGGAAGGCACCAGCGAAATTCAGCGCCACATCATCAGCCGCGAATTGCTGCGCCCGTTGGGCGCCTGAGGGGTGGTAACGCAATGCTAACGATTCGGTGTCAGGATGCGTCTGTCGCCCCTTTGCGCAGGGGGCGGGCATGAGGGATCTGTCGCGCCTGCTCAGGCCGCGGTCGATTGCGGTTCTGGGGGCCGGTTGGGCGGCAAATGTGATCGAGCAATGCGGCAAGATGGGCTTTGCGGGGCCGGTCTGGCCGGTGCATCCAACGCGCGAGGCGATCCGCGGGATCACCTGCGTCAAGTCGCTGGCAGACCTGCCGGCGGCACCCGATGCCGTGTTCATCGGGGTGAACCGGCATGCCACACTCGACGTGGTGGCCGAACTGGCAGCGATGGGGGCTGGCGGGGCGACCTGCTTTGCCTCGGGATGGGAGGAGACGGGCGAGGCCGGATTGCAGGAGCAACTGGTGCAGGCGGCGGGCAATATGCCGATCCTGGGGCCGAATTGTTATGGCGTCATCAACTACCTGGACGGTGCGTTGCTGTGGCCGGATCAGCACGGCGGCCAGCGGGTTGAGTCGGGCGTGGCGCTGCTGTCGCAGTCGTCGAACATCGTCATCAACCTGACGATGCAGCGGCGCGGGCTGCCGGTGGCCTATGTGGCCTGCCTGGGCAACGCGGCGCAGGTCGGGCTGGCCGAACTGGCGGGTGCGCTGCTCGCCGATGAGCGGGTGACGGCTCTGGGCATGTATGTCGAGGGGATCGATGACGCGCCCGCCTTGGCGCGACTGGCCGAGGCCTCGGCGCGGGCGGGCAAGGCGATCATCTGCCTGAAGTCCGGCAAGACCGAGGCCGCACGCGCTGCGGCGGCCTCGCATACCGCGTCGCTGGCCGGTGAGGGCGCGGTCTCGTCGGCGTTTCTGCGGCAGGCTGGGATCGCCGAAGTGGCGACGCTGGGCGAGTTGCTGGAGGCGCTGAAAATCGCCCACCTGCACGGGCGACGCCTTGGCCCGCGGCTGTGTTCGCTGTCGTGCTCGGGCGGCGAGGCGGGGCTGGCGGCGGACCTCGGCGCCGCGGCCGGGGTGCAGTTCCCGCCGCCGTCGCCCACGCAACACGCACGGCTCGGCGAGATCCTGGGGCCGCTGGTCACGATCTCCAACCCCTTGGATTATCACACCTTCATCTGGGGCGACGGGCCGCGCACCACCGACGTCTTTGCGACGATGCTGGCCGGTTATGACGCCGGGATCTATATCATCGATCCGCCGCGGGCCGACCGCTGCGACCCGTCCTCGTATCAACCCGCGCTGGATGCGATCGAGGCGGCGTCGCGGATCACCGGCAAACCGGCCTTTGCCGTCGCCTCGTTGCCCGAAAACCTCGACGAGGCGCTGGCCGAGGCGATGATGGCGCGCGGTGTGGTGCCGCTGATGGGGCTGGAGACCGCACTGGCGGCGATTGCGGCGGTGCAGCGACTGGCGCCGCCGACCGGCTGGCACCCCCTGCCCGCCCGGCCACCGCGCGACGCGCCGTTGATGCCCGAGGACGCCGCCAAGGCGCTGCTGAAGGCCGCCGGGGTGCGCGTGCCGCAGGGGTTAAGCGCGCCGACGCTGGCCGAACTGATCCCCGCCGCACGCACGCTGCCCGGCAAAATGGTGCTGAAAGGGCTGGGATTCGCCCACAAGACCGAGGCGGGCGCGGTGCGACTGGGCCTGAGCGGGCTGGAAGGCGAGGCCGATATCCCCGGCGCGACCGGCTATCTGGTCGAGGACATGTGGCCCGCGCCGGTCGCCGAGATGCTGGTCGGGCTGCGGCGCGACCCGGTCCACGGGCTGACCCTGACGCTGGGCATCGGCGGCATCACCGCCGAACTGCTGGCCGACACGGTGACGCTGGTGCTGCCGCTGGGCACGGCCGAGATCCTGTCGGCGCTGCACCGCCTGCGGCTGTTCGCGCTGCTCGACGGCTATCGCGGGCGGCCAAAGGCCGATCTGCCCGCCTTGGCGGACCTTGCGCTGCGACTGGGTGATCTGATGCAGACGGATGATTCTATTGAAGAAATCGAACTGAACCCGGTCTTTGTCTGGCAGGACGGCGCCGGGGCCGTTGACGCGCTGATCCGCAAGGGAGACTGACATGCTGACCGAAGGCCCGATCCGCACCCGGCGCGAGGGCGCCATTCTGGAAGTGACACTTGATCGGCCAAAGGCGAATGCGATCGACCTTGCCACCAGCCGGATCATGGGCAAGGTTTTCAAGGACTTCCGCGACGATGACAGCCTGCGCGTGGCGATCCTGCGGGCCGAGGGCGACAAGTTCTTTTGCCCCGGCTGGGATCTGAAGGCCGCCGCCGGGGGCGATGCGGTTGATGGCGATTATGGCGTTGGCGGCTTTGGCGGCTTGCAGGAATTGCCCAACCTGAACAAACCGGTGATTGCGGCGGTCAATGGCATCTGTTGCGGCGGCGGGCTGGAACTGGCGCTGTCGTGCGACCTGATCCTGGCCAGCAGCACCGCCAGCTTTGCGCTGCCGGAAATCCGCTCGGGCACGGTGGCGGATGCGGCCTCGATCAAGCTGCCAAAACGCATTCCCTATCACGTCGCGATGGATCTTCTGCTGACCGGCCGCTGGTTTGACGCCGAAGAGGCGCTGCGCTGGGGCCTGCTGCGGGAAATCTGCGCGCCCGGCGATCTGCTGGCCAAGACCTGGGATCTGGCGCGGCTGCTCGCCTCGGGCCCGCCGCTGGTTTATGCGGCGATCAAGGAAGTGGTGCGCGAAGCCGAGGCGCTGCGCTTTCAGGACGCGCTGAACCGGGTGACCAAACGGCAATTGCCGACGGTTGACCGGCTTTACGGCAGTGAGGACCTGCTGGAGGGCCAGAACGCCTTTACCGAAAAGCGCGACCCGGTCTGGAAGGGGCGCTGAGGGCGCCGGCGCGGGCGGCTGCGGCCCTCTCCCTTGCGCCCCTCTGCCCCCGGCGTTAAGCCGCTGCAAAGGGGTCTCGCCATGCCGTTGTTGCTGCGTCTCTATCTGGGTTTTGCCGCGGTCTCAGGGCCGTTGTGGCGCTGGCTGCTGCGGCGGCGCCAACGGCAGGGGCTGGAGGATGCCCGGCGCGGCGGCGAAAAACTGGGGCACTTTACCCTGCCGCGGCCCGAGGGGCGGCTCTTGTGGTTCCACGCCGTCTCGGTCGGGGAATCCATGGCGCTGGTGACGTTGCTGGAGCGGCTGGCGGCGGCACATCCGGATGTCTCGATGCTGCTGACCACCCACACCGTCACCTCGGCCGAGGCGCTGGCGGCGCGCGGCCTGCCCGCGCGCGTCCTGCACCAGTTCGCCCCGGCCGACACGCCCGCCGTGCTGGGCCGCTTTCTCGCCCATTGGCGCCCCGATGCGCTGATCGTCGCCGAGGCCGACCTCTGGCCGGTGATGCTGATCCGGGCAAAGCGCGCCGGACTGCCGATGCTGCTGCTGAACACCCATGTGACGGAGCGGCGCTATCGGCGGCGGCGCAAGATGGTGCGCACGAATGGCTGGCTGATGAACCTGTTCGACGCCATTCTGGTGCAGGATGCGCTGTCGATGGCGCGCTATCTGGATCTGGGCGCCCCGGCCGACAAAATGTCGGTGATGGGCGTGCTCAAGGCCGCCAGCGCACCGTTGCCCGACCGCCCCGAGGCCCGCGCCCTCTTGCAGGCGCAGATCGACGGGCGGCCGCTGTGGTTCGCCGCCTCGACCAAGGTGGTCGAGGAGCCGCAACTCTTCGAGGCCCATGCCCTCGCGCTGGCAGACTGCCCTTCCCTGCTGTTCCTCATCGCCCCGCGCCAGCGCACCGAGGCCGACGCGACCGAGGCCGCCGCGCGCGCCCGGTTCGCCCCCGAGGCCATCGCCCGCCGGTCACGCGGCGAGGGGATCGGCCCGCAGACGCTGGTCTATATCGCCGACACCATCGGCGAGATGGGCCTGTGGTATCGCCTTGCGCCGGTCGCCTATACCGGCAACTCGTTGCGCGTGCCGGGCACGCCGCTGACGGGCAAGAACCCCTTCGAGGCCATCGCGCTGGGGGCGATGGTGCTGCATGGGCCGGATGTCGGCAATTTCGCCGAGGCCTATGCGCGGCTCAATGCCGCAGGCGGGGCGCTGCAGGTCGAGGACGCCGCCGCCATGGCGCGCGCCGTCGTCAAGGCGCAGGATCCGGCGTTTCGCGCGCCTTTTCTGGCCGGAGCGGCCCGGGTGCAGGCGGAAAACCAGCACCCGCTGGACATCGCGCTGGCCGAACTCGAGTCGATGCTGGCCCGTTTGGCGCCAAATTCCGCCCCCCGCCAAGACCGGTCGGAAATGCACGTTTTCAGCCCCGGAAATCCGCGCTAGAACCCGCGCGCATACTGCGAAACCAAAAAGGACGAACCGCATGGAACCGCTCCGCGTCTATATCGGATGGGACTCGCGCGAGGATATCGCCTATCAGGTGGCCCGCCAGACGCTGCTCAAGCACGCCACCATCCCCGTCGAAGTCTATCCGATCAAGCTGGATGAACTGGTCGATCAGGGCCTCTATACCCGCGACATCGACCCGCTGGCCTCGACCCAGTTCACCTATTCGCGCTTCCTCGTGCCCTATCTGGCCGGTTACAAGGGCTGGGCGATCTTTGTCGACTGCGACTTCATCTTCTTTGGCGATGCGCGCGAGTTGCTGGAGTACATGGACCCCTCCAAGGCGGTGATGTGCGTGCAGCACGACTATCAGCCCAAGGAAACCACCAAGATGGACGGCGTGCCGCAGTCGGCCTATCCGCGCAAGAACTGGTCGTCCTTCATGCTGTTCAACTGCACGCACCCCTCGACCAAACAATTGACGCCCGAGGTGGTGAACGCCCAGACCGGCGCCTATCTGCACCGGATGCAATGGGCGCAGGACGATGAGATCGGCGCGCTGCCGACCGGCTGGAACTGGCTGGAAGGCTGGTATGACAAGCCGGCGCAGGGCTATCCGCAGGCCGTGCACCACACCCGCGGCGGCCCGTGGTTCAAGGAATGGCAGGACGTGGATTACGCCGCCGAATGGCTGGCCGAAGCCGCGGAATGGAACGCCGCCAACCCAGCCTGACCGAGCCCGAAAGCAAACCCCCGGCACCGCCGGGGGTTTTGCGTTCAGCGCCGCCCGGCAGGGGCGTAAAGCCGGTCGAGCACCGGCTGGCCGAGGTCGGCGACAATGCGATAGCCACGCGCCAGCAGCGCCTCATGCGCCGACAGGTCCGCCGTGCCACGCGCCAGGTGGCGCTCTTTCAGCTCCATCATCACATAGGGCTGGCAGCGCGCCAGTGTCTGCGCCGCACCGGTCAGCGCCTTCAACTCGTGGCCTTCGACGTCGATCTTGATCAGCAGCACATCGCTCAACCCCAGCGAATCGAGCGCCACGGCAGGGATCGCGCCTGCCCCCCGCACCTCGCGCGAGATCGAGCGACGAAGCCAGCCGCCGCCCGCCATGCCGACCTTCCCCTCACGGTCACTGACCGCCTTTTGGTGCACGTGCACGCGTCCGTTCAGCCCCCAGTCCTGCACATTGCGCGTCAGACAGGCGGCGGTGTCAGGCGCCGGCTCATAGGCGTGCACCTGCGCAAACGACCCCGCCATCAGCCGCGAATAGGCGCCGACATTCGCCCCGGCATCGATCGCCGAGGACCGCGCCATGACCTCGGCGCCGACCTGAGCCCGCAGATGGTCGAGTGCCTGCGCCAGATGGCCGATCTGCTTGCCATGCCCACCGTCCCGGTAATTTTCCAGCGTCTTTCGCCGGTTGCGAAACCAGCGCATGTCGAGATCCGGAACCCAGTATTCGCCAACCTTCTGCACGCCCGCCCCCATTCGGTCTGATCCAGCCAGCCTATACGGGCTGCGGACGCTGGGCAACGCCGCTGGGCCGATTGCGGCGCCATCGCACCCTCCGTATAGTGCCGCGACCCAAAGGACCGGACCGCCCATGCCCCCCACCTACCGCCCCGAGATCGACGGCCTGCGCGCGCTGGCCGTGCTGCCGGTGATCGCCTTTCACGCCGGATTCAGCGGCTTTTCCGGCGGCTTTGTCGGCGTCGATGTGTTCTTTGTCATCTCGGGCTATCTGATCACCGGAATTCTGGCCGCCGACCTGCGCGAGGGGCGCTATTCCATCGCCCGTTTCTATGAGCGCCGGGCGCGGCGCATCCTGCCGGCGCTGTTCGTCATGCTGGCGGCCTCAGTGCTGGCGGCGCAGGTGCTGCTGTTGCCACCGCCGTTCGAGGATTTCTCGGCCTCGGTCTTTACCGTCGTGCTGTTCCTGTCGAACATGCTGTTCCTGTCCGAGGTCGATTATTTCGCCCCCGCCGCCGAGGAGACCCCGCTGCTGCACACCTGGTCGCTGGCGGTCGAGGAGCAGTTCTACATCCTGTTTCCGCTGATCCTCAGGGTTCTTTGGCGCAGCGGGCGCGAGCGGGCGCTGTTTTGGGGCGTGCTGGTGGTGACCTTGGGCAGTTTCGCCTTTTCCGAATACGCGTGGCGCAGCATTTCCCCGGCGCAGAGCTTTTATTTCCTGCCGTCGCGCGCCTGGGAACTGGGGGCTGGGGCCCTGTGCGCCCTCTGGCAACCCAGGCGCCTGCCCATGGCGCTGCGGCAGGGGCTGGGATTGGCCGGGCTGGCGGCGATCGGCCTGTCGGTGGTCGCCCTCAACCGCGAGATGCCCTTTCCTTCGGCTTGGGCGCTGTTGCCGGTCGGCGGGGCCGTGGCGGTGATCCTGTTTGCCACCCAAGACACGCTGGCGGCGCGTCTCTTGTCGCTGCGCGCCGTGGTGGCAATCGGGCTTGTCAGCTATTCGGCCTATCTGTGGCACCATCCGCTGTTCGTCTTTGCCCGGCTGGCCCTCGACACCGCGCCGAGCCCGCTGCTGATGCTGGGCCTGTCGCTGCTGTCGCTGGCCCTGGCGGCGCTGAGCTGGCGCTTTGTCGAGCAGCCGTTTCGCGCCGCGCCCGGCCGCGCCGCCCGTCTGCCGCGCCGCGCGCAGGTCTATGGCGCCTCATTGGCCGGGATCGCCGCATTTGCCGCCTTTGGCCTCTGGGGCTATCTGACCGAGGGGCGCGCCGAACTCTGGCTGCGCTCAGCCAGCCCCGAGCAGCGACAGACCTTTGCCTTGCTCGCCCCGGCTGCCGAGCGGGTGCAGCATCTCGACGATGGCGGGTGCCGGTTCAACCAGCGCACCATCACGCCGCAGGTCCGCACGCGGATCGAGGCCTGTCACGCCCTGCATGGGCCCGGTCTGGCGGTCATCGGCGATAGCCACGCGCTGAACCTCGCCGACGCCTTGATCCTCAATCAATCGGCGCCGTTTCTGGTCGGCGTGACGCAGGGCGCCTGTCGCCCCGACAGCCCGCGCGATGAATGCGGCTATGACGGCTTTGTCGCGCTGGTCGCTGACTCGCCCCAGCTTTTCGCCCGCGTGGTCTTTGAAGTCGCCGGTCAACACCTGATCGAGGGGCCCGGCGGGCGGCGCACGGGCAAGCTGTTTTCGCTCTATGCCCATGACACGCCGATCCCCGACGGCGACATCACCCTTCTGGACGACCGCATTCGCCGCAACGCCGATTTCCTGCGTGGGCTGGCGCAGCATGTGCCGGTGCTCTGGCTGACCCCGCGAGTCGAGGTTCACATCCGGACGGCGGACATCATGGCGCTGGGCTGCAACCACCCCTTTGCCCTTCGCCCCGGTCAGGCCCAGATCTTTCAGCGGCTGGCCCGGGCCATCGAAGCCGAGATTGGCACCGGCTCGGGCGTTGGGGTTCTCGATCAGGGGCCACTGATGCATCTGACCCTGCCGCAGGATTTCCTCACCTGCGAGGCGCTGCACTGGCGTGACGGTGACCACCTCAGCGGCAGCGGGCTGGCCTGGCTGGGCGCACGTCTGGGGCCGCATCTGGCGCCTTGATCCGCGTTGACTGTGCGCCAATGCGCAACTCTGTGCGCCCGACGCGCGCAGTTCACGCGATTGCGACCACTGGCGCCGGGACGCCGCAGCTAGGCTGACAGCACCTGTCTCGAACATCCAAGGGAGCCATTGATGCACCGCACTCTGACCGCGCTTCTCGCCACCGCCTTCCTCGCCCTGCCGTCAGTCGCCCCGGCGCAGGACGCCAACCCCAATGTCACCGCCCGCAAGGCCATGATGGGGCTTTATGCCTATAATCTGGGCGTGTTGGGCGGCATGGCGCAGGGCCAGATGCCCTATGACGCCGATCTCGCCCGTTCGGCGGCGACCAGCCTGTTCCACCTGTCGCGCTCGGGCTCGGCCCGGATGTGGCCGGCCGGCACCGACGCCACCGCGATGCCGGGCGCCACCCGCGCCTTGCCCGCGATCTGGGAAAACATGCCCGATTTCGGCGCCCGCGCCGGTGCTCTGGCTGCCGCGACCGAGGCGATGATGGCCGCGGCCGGCACCGATCTGGCGTCGCTGCAAGGCGCGATGGCCGGGCTGGGCGGCGCCTGCGGCGGCTGCCACCAGACCTATCGCATGGCGCAATAAGCCGATGCGGCGGCTGGCGGCGGCGATTGTCGGGGCTGGGCTGGTGGGGTTGGCGGGGTTCTGGGTCTTGACCCGCCCCGCCGAGCTGTCGGCTGCGACCTTGACGCTGCTGGCCAGCCACCCCGCCGACGCCGCACGCGGCGAGGCGGTGTTCTGGGCCGCCGGCTGCGCCTCGTGCCACGCCGCCCCCGGAGTTGCCGCCAGCGCGCCGGTCGACCAGCGCCTGATTCTGGCCGGAGGGCGGCGCTTTGCCTCGCCCTTTGGCACCTTCACCGCGCCCAATGTCTCGATGCACCCGACGGCGGGCATCGGCACCTGGACGCTGGCACAGTTCGCCCGCGCGCTGCTGCTGGGCGTCTCGCCCGAGGGAGCGCATTATTACCCGGCCTTCCCCTATACGACCTATGCCCATGCGACAGCGACGGACGTGGCCGATCTCTGGGCCTTCTGGCAGGGTCTGCCCGCCGTCGACACGCCCAGCCAACCGCATGATCTGGGCTTTCCCTTTACCCTGCGGCGCGGCCTTGGCCTGTGGAAGCTGCTGAATCTGAGTGATGAATTCGTGATGACCGAGGCCAGCGATCCGGTGATCGAACGCGGGCGCTATCTGGTCGAGGCGCTGGGCCATTGCGGCGAATGCCATACGCCGCGCGATGCGCTGGGGGGGCTGCAACGGGACAACTGGCTGGCGGGCGGGCCCAATCCGGCGGGTCAGGGGCGGATTCCGACCGTGCCGCCGCAGGGTTGGGGGGCGAGCGATATCGCCAACTACCTGCAGTCGGGCTTTACACCCAGCTTTGACGTCGTGGGTGGGGAAATGGCCGATGTCGTCGCCAACATCGGCCGGATCGCGCCCGAGGACCGGGCGGCGATCGCGGCCTATCTGCTGGCGCTCAGATCATCGCCCAGTCTTTGAAGGTCTTGGCCGGGGCCGGGGCCTTTGCAGTGACCGGGACGGGCTGCTGTGCAGTATTCGACATGGATTTCCTCAAGGGGTTTCGCGACAGATCGCCGCGGCTATAAGCATGGGTCGTGCGGACTGCGCAAGAGGTTCACACGCAATCGTGTCGAATTTGAGGCAAGTTATCCACAGCCCCCGCGGAACCCCGCGCACACCGCTTTCACGCTTGACTTGACCCCGTGGCGAAGGCCAAACCACCGGGCATGAGCGCTGCGCAACTGACCATCGACCTCGACGCCGTCGCCGCCAACTGGCGGCGCCTGTCGCGCATGACGCGCGCCGAAACCGGCGTGACGATCAAGGCCGACGCCTATGGTCTGGGCGCGGTCCCGGTGGCGCGCACGCTGGCGATGGCGGGGGCGCGCAGCTTTTTCGTTGCCCTCGCCGAGGAAGGCGCCGCGCTGCGGCAGGCCCTTGGTGTCGGGCCGCGCATCTTTGTCTTCACCGGCCATATGGCGGGCGATGCGCAGCTGCTGCGCAACCTATCGCTGATCCCGCTGCTCAACTCCGCCGAACAGGCGCTGCGCCATTTCGAATCGCTGCCCGGCCATCCCTTTGGCGTGCAACTCGACAGCGGCATGAACCGGCTGGGCATGGAACCCGCCGAATGGTCGGCGCTGCGTGACATGGTGCTGGGGTTGGGGCCGCAGCTGGTGATGTCGCATCTGGCCTGCGCCGATGACCCCCACCATGTGATGAACGCCGAGCAGTTGGACAATTTCCAAACGATGACAGCGGGTTACACGGGCGAGCGCTCGTTGTCGGCCACTGGCGGGCTGCTCTTGGGGCCCGAGTATCACTTTGACCTCGTGCGCCCCGGCATCGGGCTTTACGGCGGCGCCCCCTTTGCCGAGGCGCAGCCGGTGGTCTCGCTGGCGCTGCCGGTGGTGCAGGTGCGCGACGTTTCGGCGGGCGAACCTGTGGGGTATTCCTGCAGTTGGGTGGCCGAACGCGACTCGCGGATCGCCACGGTTGTCTCGGGCTATGCCGATGGGCTGTTGCGGTCGCTGTCCGGGCGCGCGACCCTGTGGGCGGGCGACACGCCCTGCCCCGTCGTCGGCCGCATTTCCATGGACCTGATTACCGTCGATGTGACCGATCTGGACACGGCGCCGGATGCGCTGGATATTCTCGGCCCTCATCAAGGGCTTGACGCACTAGCTGACCAGGCGGGCACCATCGGCTACGAGGTGCTGACCGGCTTGGGCGCGCGCTATCGGCGCCGTTATGCAGGGCAAGGCGCATGACCCCCACCGCCACCCTTGGTGCCATCGGACGGGCGACGGCCTCGGGCTTTGGCGCGCTGGGGCGCTTTGTCGCCTTTGGCGCGCAGGCGCTCGGCTGGGCGCTGCGCCCGCCGCTGTATTGGCGCGAAACGCTGACGCAGTTGGTGCTGATCGGCTGGCTCTCGTTGCCGGTGATCGGCTTGACCGCCTTGTTCACCGGCGCCGCGCTGGCGCTGCAGATCCACGCTGGATCGTCGCGGTTTTCGGCCGAATTCGCCGTGCCCTCCATCACCGCGATCGGCATGGTGCGCGAGTTGGGGCCAGTGCTGGGCGGCTTGATGGTGGCGGCGCGCGTCGCCTCGTCGATCGCCGCCGAGATCGCCACCATGAAGGTGTCCGAGCAGATCGACGCCCTGCGCACGCTTGCCGTCGAACCGATGCAATACCTGACCGTGCCGCGCCTGTTGGCGGCGACGCTGGCGATGCCGGTGCTGGTGGCGGTGGGCGACGCTGTCGGCATCCTGGGCGGCTGGGCCGTCGGGGTGACGCGACTGGGCTTCGAATCCTCGGCCTATCTGCGCAACACCTTGGATTTTCTGGAGTTCTGGGACGTCGCCTCGGGCCTCGTCAAGGCGGCGGTTTTTGGTTTCCTGATCGCGCTGGCCGGGTGTCATGCCGGGATCAGCGCCGGGCGCGGCGCGATGGGCGTTGGCGCCGCGACGAAATCGGCGGTGGTTCTGGCCTCGGTTCTGATCCTGGCCGCGAATTACCTGCTCACCGAAGCGTTCTTTTCCGCATGATCCGCGTCACCGATCTGAGCAAGCGGTTTGGCCCCAAGACGGTGCTCGACGGCGTGTCCTTTTCGCTGGCCAAGGGCGAGTCGCTGGTGGTGATCGGCAGTTCGGGCAGTGGCAAGTCGGTGCTGCTGAAATGTCTCCTCGGTCTGGAACGCGCCGAGCACGGCGAGGTGCAGATCGCCGGGTTGCGCAACCCGCAACCCCGCGCCATCGCGGCGCAGGTGGGCATGCTGTTTCAGGGCGCCGCCCTGTTTGATTCGCTGCCGGTCTGGCAGAATGTCGCCTTTCGCCCGATGCGCGGCACCGGCCGGATGCCGCGTCAGCAGGCGCGTGATCTGGCGGTCGAAACGCTGGCCCGCGTCGGTCTGGGCCCCGAAGTCGCCGATCTGTTCCCCGCCGAATTGTCAGGCGGCATGCAAAAACGGGTCGGTCTGGCCCGCGCGATTGTCGGCGATCCGCCGGTGCTGTTCTTTGACGAGCCGACCGCCGGGTTGGACCCGATCATGTCCGCCGTCATCAATGCCCTGATCCGCCGGATTGTGACCGAGACCGGCGCCACGGCGCTGACCATCACGCATGACATGCGCACGCTGCGCGACGTCGCCGACCGGGTGGCGATGCTGCATCAGGGGCGATTCCACTGGCAGGGCAGCGCTGCCGAGGCGCTGACCACCGAGGACGCCGTGATGCGGCAATTCACGCTGGGACAGGTTGAGGGGCCGATTCCGACCCTGCGCTGAGGTCAGCCCATCTCGCCCTCCCGCGTTTGCTCCAGATCGACCGCGGCGCTCCAGGCCTCGACCGCACGCGGCGCCGCATCCTGCATGACGGGATCGGGCCGGACGGCGCCGGGGATTTGCGTCAGCCGGATGGCGCGCATGCCCCGGCTTTGACCCAGCCGCCCCATGCCTTGCGGCGTGCCATCGAGCGCCACCAGTTGCACCTCTTCGAGATTGGACAGCGGCAAGACCAGCGACGATCCGACGCCGAGCTGCAGCACCTCGGCCAAGGGCAAGGTGACTCGGCCCAGTTCGGCCCTGAGGCTGGCAGGCGCGGCGAGGACCGACGCCTCGAGCGCGTTGGACCAGCCCTGCTGCGCGGTCTTGGCGGCGGGCAGGTCGACCTCAGGGCTGGCAGGATCGCGCGGCAGGGCCAACATCAGGCGGGCTGGGCGCGACACGTCGCCCGCCACCAACTGCGCGGTCACCGCGATCAGGTCGAAATCGCCATCGTCCAGCAGGATGCCCAGCAGCCGGTGATCGGGCACCGGACGCGCACTGCGCCAGCGGGTTGCCGGGTCGGCGGCGCCCAGTTCGCCAAGGCTGGTGTCGATGATCCCGGCCAGCAGTGTCGCATCGGTGGCGGTGGCGCGGCGGGGGTCGGACGCGCGCGAGGACAGGCGGCCGACGGTCATCGCCTCGATCAGGGTGGAAAATCCGGTCTGGTCGAGCAAGGCGAGGCCGACCTGCGCGCCATCGACGAGGGTGATGACAAAGGCATCGGGTTCGATGGTGTCGAGCAATTCGGCCAGCGAGGCGGATTTTCGGTGCAGCACCGCGTCCTCGGCCACCAGCGCGGTGTTGGCCGAGAGGCTGCGCGCAAAGGCACGCACCAGCGCGGCGGCCGGGCCGGTATCCACCACCTCGATCGGGGTGGGCGGTGGTCGCCGGGTCAGCTTGCGCCTGAGAACGGGGTCGAAATCGTCGTTTGGCATGGCCTGCCTATCCTGCCTTTGGCCGCAGGATCGCAGGTCCGGGTTAACAAAGCCTTGCCGACTCAGGCATCCGACAGCCGACTGACCACAACCTGCACCTCGGGCTTCTTGCCGATCTCGTCGAGGCAGCAGGCGCGGGCGCGCTTGCGGATCGCCTCGATCAGCTTGTCATCCGAGGCGAGGATCTTCTTGCCGATGCGGGGCATTTCCTCGGCCAGATCGTCCTCGATCACCTCGTTCAGCGGCCGGTTCGAACGGCCTTGCCGGGCCAGCCCCAGACAATCGGCCCAGGGGTCGCCCAGCGGCGTGCCGTCCTCGTCGATGATGATGGTCACCATGACAAGGCCGTTCATCGCCAGTCGCAGACGGTCGCGCACGACGCCATCCATCGCGCCGTAAATGATTGATCCGTCAAGATAAAGCCGACCGGTTTCGATCTGGTCGACGACCTTGGGCTCAGGCCCGGTCAGATCCAGCATCGTGCCGTTCGGGGCAATGGCCGAGGCCATGCCGCGCGCCTGCGCCAACAGCGCATGCTGGCGCAGGTGGCGGTGTTCGCCGTGCATCGGCACCAGCATCGAGGGGCGGACCAGATCGTGCAGCCGCTCCAGATCGGGGCGGTTCGCGTGGCCTGACACGTGATATGCGCCCTGTGAGTTGTCCGCGATATCAACGCCTTGCTCGGACAGTGCGTTGACGATGCGATAGACGCCGCGCTCGTTCCCCGGAATGGTCATCGACGAGAAGAGGAACAGATCGCCGTCCTTGAGCGTAAAGCCCAGATACGAGCCCCGCGCCAGTTGCGCCGAGGCCGCCCGGCGTTCGCCCTGACTGCCGGTGACGATCAGCATCAGGCTGTCGCGCGCCAATTCGGCGGCATCCTCGGCACTGACGGTCGGCGGGAAATCATGCAGCAGCTTGGCCTCGGTCGCGGTGCGCACCATCGTCTGCATGGCGCGGCCCAGCAGCACCACATTGCGCCCGGCGGCGCGCGCGGCCTTGGCCAGCGTGCGCACGCGCGCGACGTTCGAGGCAAAGGTGGTCGCCACGACCATGCCCTTGGCGGATTTCACCAATTCGGTGATCGCGGGCGGCAGCGAGCTTTCCGAACGGCCAGGATGCAGCGAGAAGATGTTGGTCGAATCGCAGACCATCGCATGCACGCCCTGGTCCCCGAGGGCGCGGAACATGTCCTCGTCAAAGGGCTCGCCGACGCCCGGCGCGATGTCGAGCTTGAAGTCGCCGGTGTGCAGCACCCGCCCGGCAGGCGTGTCGATCAGCAGCCCCGAGGCCTCGGGCAGCGAATGCGCAACCGGGATGAACGAGACCTTGAACGGCCCCAGTTCGACCACCGCCGGCGCCTTGGCCACCACCTCGATGACATTGACCGGCTGCCCGGCCTCGATCATCTTCTTGGCGGCGATACGGGCGGTGAAGTCGCGGCAATAGACCGGCACGCGCAGCCGGTTCCACAGATGCCCCAGCCCGCCGACATGATCCTCATGCGCATGGGTGATGAAGATGCCTTCCAGCCGGTCGCGCCGTGCCTCCAGCCAGGCCAGATCGGCCATGATCAGATCGACGCCGGGGGCGCCGTCCATGTCCGGAAAGGTGACGCCGACATCAACCAGGATCAGACGCTCGCGGTTCTTTGGCCCATAGCCATAGACATAGGCGTTCATGCCGACCTCGCCGGCACCCCCCAGCGGCAGATAGATCAGTCGGTCCTTGGTCATGCGGCGTCCTTGTTGTGGCGGTGGATCACGGTCAGGCCGTGGATCGTCAGATCGTCTTCGACGGTGTCAAACAGGGCGGTGTCGCCCTGGGCAAACAGCGGGGCCAGTCCGCCGGTGCCGATGACTTTCATCGGTTGGCCATATTCGGCCTTGATCCTTGCCGTTATCCCTTCAATGAGGCCGATGTAACCCCAGAAAACGCCCGCCTGGATACATTCCACGGTATTTGTGCCGATCACCTTCTCGGGCCGCGAGATATCGACATGCGGCAGCGCGGCGGCGCCTTGGTGCAGCGCTTCCAGACTGAGGTTGACGCCGGGCGAGATCACCCCCCCGACATAGGCGCCATCCCCGGCGACCACGTCGAAATTGGTGGCGGTGCCAAAATCGACCACGACGCAGTGCCCGCCGTGGCGGTCAAAGGCCCCGGCGGCATTCGCCAGCCGGTCCGGCCCCGGTCGCACCCCGGCCTCGACACGCGGCGGCACCGGCAGCAGGCATTCGGGCTTGCCCACCACCAGCGGGCGGCAGTTGAAGTAACGGTCGGCGAGGACGCGCAGGTTGAACACCACCCGCGGCACGGTGGACGAGATGATGACATCCGAGATGCTGGCCTCGATCTTGTTCAGCATCAGCAGCGTCGAGAGCCAGACAAAATACTGGTCCGCCGTGCGCCGATGATCGGTGGCGGTGCGCCATGTGGCACGGAATTTCTCGCCGTCCCAGATGGCAAAGACGGTGTTGGTATTGCCGCAGTCGATGCAGAGCAGCATGGGGGCCTCCACTCAGGGAAAGAAGATGTCGGCGGCAGGAACGCTGACGCGCCCTTGCGGCCCGCGCAGGATCAGGGCGCCGGTGTCGTCGATGGTGTCAAAGATGCCATGGATCTCGCCGCTGTGCAGCCGGGCGATCAGCGGCTCGCCCAGTCGGGCGGCGTGGCGCAGAAAACCGTCGCGCAGCGGGGCAAAGCCGTAGACACGCAGCCGCTGTTCCCATTCGTCAAAGGCCGGGGCCAGATGTGCCAGCAGGGTTTGCGGCGTCACCACCAGCCCGGTTTCCCCCAGCAGGCTGACCGGGGGAAACGCGGCGCCCGGTTCGGCCGGCGGCGCCTGTCGCAGGTTGACACCGATGCCCAGCAGCAGCGCCCCCTGCCCCGGGCTTTCCAGCAGGATGCCCGAGAGTTTGCCGCCGTTCAGCAGCACGTCATTGGGCCATTTCAGCGCCAGCGCGGCCTCGGCCACCCCCAGCGAGACCAGCGCCTGCCGCAGCGCCAGCGCGGCGACAAAGGACCGCAGCGCCAGTCTGCCGGGCGGCTCGTCCAGCCGCAGCGCCAGTGTGGCGGCAAAATTGCCTTCCGGATCGCTCCACGCCCGGCCGCGGCGGCCGCGCCCGGCGGTTTGCCGCAGCGCCAGAACCCAGGTCGGCTGGATCAGCCCCGGCAGGCGGCGCTGGGCCTCGGCCATGGTGCTGTCCACCTCGGCCAGCACCAGCCGGTCAACCGCCGCCGGCCAGCCCGGCTCAGGGAACAAGCGCCTGAGCGGCAATCGCCGCCGCACCCTCGACCCCGAAGAGGTTGATCATGCCCAGCAGCGTCACCGCCGCCGCGCCAATCGCCATCCAGCGCTGCGCCGGGGCGCCGTCTTGATCCAGCGGCGTGGCTTCGCTGCCAAAGAAGATCAGATAGACAACGCGAAGGTAATAGAAGGCACCGATCACCGAGGCGATCACCCCGATCACCGACAGCACCACCCAACCGGCACCGATCGCCGCCGCCAGCACGGTGAACTTGGCCCAGAACCCCAGCATCGGCGGCACACCGGCCAGACTGAACATCAGGATCGCCAGCACATAGGCCTGCACCGGCTGGCTGGCCGACAGCATGTTCAGATCGTCGATCTGCGCCACCGGCCGCCCGTCGCGCCGCATCGTCAGCACAAAGGCAAAGACCCCGACCGACATCGCGACATAGATCGCCATGTAGACCAGCGTCGCCTGCACCCCGGCCTGCGTGCCCGCGGTCAGGCCCAGCAAGGCAAAGCCCATGTGCGAGATTGAGGAATAGGCCATCAGGCGCTTGAGGTTGCGCTGGCTCAGCGCACCGACCGCACCGACCACCATCGAGGCCCCGGCGAGGAAAGCCAGAATCTGCCCCCAATCGCCCGGCGCCGTGCCGAACCCGTCGTGCAGCAACCGCGCCAGCAGCGCCATCGCCGCGACCTTGGGCGCAGTGGCAAAGAACGCCGTCACCGGCGTCGGCGCGCCCTCATAAACATCGGGTGTCCACATGTGGAACGGCACCGACGAGACCTTGAACGCCAGACCGGCCAGCATGAAGGCCAGACCCATCAGCAGGCCAACCGACATGTGCCCGTCGTGGATCGTCGAGACGATGCCCTCGAACCGCGTCGTGCCGGCATAGCCATAGACCAGCGAGGCGCCATAGAGCAGCAGCCCCGAGGCCAGAGCGCCGAGCACGAAGTATTTCAACCCGGCCTCGGTCGCCTTCAGACTGTCGCGGCGGAAGGCGGCCAGCACATAGAGCGCCAGCGATTGCAGCTCCAACCCCATATACAGGGTCAGCAGGTCAGCGGCCGAAACCATGACCATCATCCCCACCGTCGCCAGCGCGACGAGGATCGGATACTCGAACTTCATCATCCCGGCGCGTTCGAGATAATCGACGCCGATCACCAGCACCGCCGCCCCGGCCAGCAGGATCGCCACCTTGGCAAAGCGCGCAAAGGGATCGTCGACGAACAACCCGCCAAAGGCGCTGCGGGTTTGGGGCTCCAGCACGCCGATCATCACCGCCAGCAGCAGGAATACGGCGATCGTCGCCCAGGTCAGCGTGCGGGCCAGCCCGTCCTTGCCGAAATAGGCACCCGCCATCAGCGCAACCATCGCCCAGAGCGACAGCAGGACTTCGGGCAGCGCGATCGAAAGATCAACCGAATTCATCGGAACGGGCCTTTCAGTGACTGGGCGCCGCGGCGGGCGCGGCAGCGTGGGTGACGGGCGCCGAGGCAGCTTCGATGCCAAGGGCCGCGTTGTAATGCGTCACCAGCGCCTCGGTCGAGGGGCCAATGAGGTCGGTGACCAGCGAGGGATAGACCCCGAGCAGCAGCGTCATCCCGATCAGCGGCGCGAACATCAGCTTTTCGCGGGCGTCCATGTCGGCGATGCCCTTCAGGCTCTCCTTGACCATCTGGCCAAACACCACGCGGCGGTACAGCCACAGCGCATAACCCGCCGAGAACACCACCCCTGTCGCCGCCACCACGGCAACCCAGGTGTTGACCTGAAACACCGCCATGAAGGTCAGGAACTCACCAACAAAGCCCGAGGTGCCGGGCAGGCCGACGTTGGCCATGGTGAACAGCATGAACACCGCCGCATAGACCGGCATCCGGTTGACGAGGCCGCCAAAGGCCTCGATCTCGCGGGTGTGCATGCGATCATAGATCACGCCGACGGCAAGGAACAACGCCCCCGAGATGAAGCCGTGGCTGATCATCTGAAAGATCGCGCCGTCCAGACCCTGCTGGTTGGCCGCGAAAATCCCCATCGTCACAAAGCCCATGTGGGCGACCGACGAATAGGCGACCAGCTTCTTCATGTCCTCCTGCACCAGCGCTACCAGCGAGGCATAGACGATGGCGATGGCCGACATCCACAGCACCAAGGGCGCCAACAGGTCGCTGGCCACCGGGAACATCGGCAGGCTGAAGCGCAGGAAACCATAGCCGCCCATCTTCAACAGCACCGCAGCCAGCACGACCGAACCCGCCGTCGGCGCCTGAACGTGGGCGTCGGGCAACCAGGTGTGCACCGGCCACATCGGCATCTTGACCGCGAACGAGGCAAAGAACGCGAGGAACATCAGCGTCTGCGCGCCGCCCGCAATCTGCCAGCCCAGCAGGCTGATCGGCCCGGCACTGAACTCGTGCTGCAACAGCGTCGGAATGTCGGTGGTGCCCGCATCCATGAACATCGCGATCATCGCCACCAGCATCAGCACCGAGCCAAAGAAGGTGTAGAGAAAGAACTTGAACGCCGCATAGATGCGCTGCTTGCCACCCCAGATGCCGATGATCAGGAACATCGGGATCAGACCGGCCTCGAAGAACAGATAGAACAGCACCAGATCCAGCGCCACGAACACGCCGATCATCAGCGTTTCCAGCAGCAGGAAGGCGATCATGTATTCCTTGACCCGGTGTTCCACATGCCAGCAGGCCAGAATGGTGATCGGCATCAGGAAGGTCGTCAGCATGACGAACAGCACCGAAATGCCGTCCACCCCCAGCTTATAGGTCAGGCCCATGATCCACGGGCGCTCTTCGACATATTGAAAGCCGGTGTTGGCCGGGTCGAAATCGACCAGCAGGATCAGCGAGATCAGGAAGGTCGCCGAGGTCGCGACCAGCGCCAGAACCTTGGCATTGCGCCGCTCGGCCGCATCCTTGTCGCGGCCCAGCACGGCGAGGATCAACGCCGCCGCCGCCGGGGTGAAGGTGATGATGGACAGCAGGTTCAGCATCAGTGCGCCCCTCCGGCGAGCGTGACGTAAGTGACCAGCGCCGCGATGCCGAGAACCATGGCGAAGGCATAGTGATAGAGATATCCCGACTGCGCCCGTGCATAGAGCCGGTTCAGCCGCGGCATCACGCCCATCGCCAGACCGTTCAGGAACCCGTCGATGGTGCGCCCGTCGCCTTGCCGCCACAGGAACCGCCCGAGGGCGATCGACGGCTTGACGAAGATGGCGTCATAGATCTCGTCGAAATACCACTTGTTCAGCAAGAAGCGGTAGAGGATCGGCTGGTTGGCCGCCAGTTGCCCCGGCAGATGCGGGCTGCGGATATAGAACAGCCACGCCAGCGAGAACCCGGCCAGCATCGCCACAAAGGGCGACACCTTGACCCAGACCGGCGCCTCATGCGCGTTGTGCAGGGTGTGGTTGCTGTCGAGCATGGCGATGGAATGGCCAAAGAACTCATGCACGGCCTCATGCGAGCCAAAGAACGGCTCATACCAGACCATCCCGGCCAACACCGCACCAATCGCCAGCACCCCCAGCGGGATCAGCATGACCATCGGGCTTTCATGCGCGTGGTCATGGGTGTGATGGTCGCCGCGCGGCGTGCCAAAGAAGGTCAGGAACATCAGGCGCCACGAATAGAACGAGGTCATCGCCGCGCCCGCCACCAGAATGATGAAGGCATAGGTGGCGCCGCCGCCAAAGGCGCTCTCGATGATCGCGTCCTTGGAAATGAACCCGGCAAAGCCGAAATGCGTCAGCGGGATGCCCACGCCGGTGATCGCCAGCGTGCCGATCATCATCGCCCAGAAGGTCATCGGCAGCTTGTGCCGCAACCCGCCGTAATGGCGCATGTCCTGTTCATGGTGCATGCCGTGGATCACCGAACCGGCGCCAAGGAACAGCATCGCCTTGAAGAAGGCATGCGTCAGCAGGTGGAACATGGCGACCGAATAGACGCCCACCCCGGCGGCCACGAACATGTAGCCCAGTTGCGAGCAGGTCGAATAGGCGATCACCCGCTTGATGTCGTTCTGCACCAGACCCACCGTCGCCGCGAACAGCGCGGTGAAGGCGCCGATCAGCACGATGAAACTGCGCGCGCCGTCGGCGTATTCCATCAGGGGCGACATGCGGCTGACCAGAAACACCCCGGCGGTGACCATCGTCGCCGCGTGAATCAGCGCCGAAACGGGCGTCGGACCCTCCATCGCGTCGGGCAGCCAGGTGTGCAGGAACAACTGCGCCGACTTGCCCATCGCGCCGATGAACAGGAAGAAACAAGCAATCTCCAGCGCGTTCCAGTCACTCCACAGGAAGGGGATCGTGCGGGTCGACAGCGCCTCGGCCTGATGGAAGATCTCATCGAACTGGATCGAATCCGTCAGGAAATACAGCATCATGATGCCGATGATAAAGCCAAGGTCACCAACGCGGTTGACGATGAAGGCCTTCATCGCGGCGGCCGAGGCCGAGGGTTTCTTCCAGTAGAACCCGATCAGCAGATAGGACGCGAGGCCCACGCCCTCCCAGCCAAAGAAGATCTGCACCAGATTGTCGGCGGTCACCAGCATCAGCATCGCAAAGGTGAACAGCGACAGATAGGCAAAGAACCGCGCGCGGTAATCCTCGTGATGGGTCCAGTTGTCGTCATGCGCCATGTAGCCAAACGAATACAGGTGCACCAGTGCCGAGACCGTCGTCACCACGATCAGCATGACGGTGGTCAACCGGTCCAGCCGGATCGCCCAGTCGCCGACCAGCGTGCCGCTGTCGATGAACCGCAGGATGTGGATGCTGGTATCATGGCCGTCAAAGGTCAGGAACAGGATCCACGACAGCGCCGCCGACAGGAACAGCAGCGCGGTGGTCAGCACCATCGCCGTGCGCTCGCCGATAATGCGCCAGAACAGGCCGCCGATGATGGCCCCGACCAGCGGAGCAAACAGAAGGATCGTCGCCATCACACTCAGCCTTTCATCACGTTGACGTCTTCGACGTCGATCGTGCCCCGGTTGCGGAAGAAGGTCACAAGGATCGCCAGCCCGATCGCGGCCTCGGCGGCGGCGACGGTCAGCACGAACATCGTGAACACCTGCCCGACCAGATCCCCCAGATGCGACGAAAACGCCACCAGGTTGATGTTGACCGACAAGAGGATCAGTTCGATCGACATCAGGATGACGATCACGTTCTTGCGGTTCAGGAAGATGCCGAAAATCCCGATGACAAACAGCGTCGCCGCCACCGTCAGGTAATGTTCAAGTCCCACCATCGTTCAGTCCCTCGTCGGCGGTCGAGCCGCCTTGTGTTATTCGCGTAGGGTGCGTGCTGGCACGCACCGTCGTCAGAGGCCCTGCCCCGGTTTCACGTCTTTCAGTTCCATCGCCTTGGCCGGATCGCGCCACATCTGCGCCAGCACGTCCTGACGCTTGACATTGGTGCGGTGGCGCAGGGTCAGCACGATGGCCCCGATCATGGCCACCAGCAGGACCAGCCCGGCCAGTTGGAACGGCAGGAAGTACTGGTCGAACATCAAGAGCCCCAGCGCACGGGTGTTTTCCACCTGCGCGAGGTCCGGCGTCACCGCCAGCCGCAGCGCGGGTGCCCCCTCGGCCTGCACCCAGGCGCCATAGAGCAGCGCCAGTTGCATCAGGATCACCAGCCCCACCAGCGAGGCCAGCGGGAAATAGCGCGCCATCTCGGCCTTGAGCGCGGCAAAGTCGATGTCGAGCATCATCACCACGAACAGGAACAGCACCGCGACGGCGCCGACATAGACGATCATCAGCAGCATCGCCAGGAACTCGGCCCCCAGCAGCACGAACAGCCCTGCCGCGCTGATGAAGGTCAGGATCAGCCAAAGCACCGAATGCACCGGGTTGCGGGCGGTGACCACCAGCAGGCCCGAGACAATTGCCACCACGGCAAAGGCGTAGAAGGCGAAATCGGCCACGCTCATGGGTTCTTCTCCTTGGTCTGGGCAAAGACGGCCTGGGCAAGCTCCAGCGCCTTTTGCATGGCGGGCAGGCCGCCGAACATGCTCATTTGCCAGATCACCTCGGTGATCTCGCGTTCGGTGGCGCCGGCTTCCAGCGCGTGACGCACCGTCATCGTGATCTGCGGCTCGGCCACCGACCCCAGCGCGGTCAGCGCCGCCAGCGAGACCAGCAGCCGGGTCTTGGCGTCCAGCCCTTCACGGTTGAAGGTGCGGCCGAACCACAATTCCATCATGTCCTTGGACAGGGTGGGAAAAACCTTGTCCAGACCAGCGGCTCTGGCCTGTTCCAACGCGGGATTGAACGCCCGCAGCATCTCCTGCGAGCTTTCCATCATCTGCGCGAGCAATTTGGCCTGGGCGTCGGTCATGTCATTCACCGATAGGGCGCGTCGAGTTCAAGGTTGCGCGCGATCTGCGCTTCCCAGCGGGCGCCGTTGTCCAAGAGGCGGGCCTTGTCATAGAACAACTCCTCGCGCGTCTCGGTCGCGAATTCGAAATTCGGCCCCTCGACGATGGCATCGACCGGGCAGGCCTCCTGGCAGAAACCGCAATAGATGCACTTGGTCATGTCGATGTCATAGCGCGTGGTGCGGCGGCTGCCGTCCTCGCGCGGTTCGGCGTCGATGGTGATGGCCTGCGCCGGGCAGATCGCCTCGCACAGCTTGCAGGCGATGC
>CALESR010000034.1 GCA_937907485.1 uncultured Paracoccaceae bacterium
TGACCGGCGCCTATGACATTCCCTGCGCGCTGCTGTCGGCGCAGGCGATCTTTACCAACACCACGCCGGTCGATGCCTATCGCGGCGCCGGGCGGCCCGAGGCGATCACCCTGTTGGAGCGCACGATGGACCGCGCGGCGCGAGATCTGGGGGTCTCGGCCTTTGATCTGCGGCGGCGCAACTTCATCGCGCCGGACAGCTTTCCCTATCTGACGCCGGCCGGTGTGACCTATGACGTCGGCGACTTTGCCCGCGTGCTGGGCCGGGCCGAGGGTGAGGCCGATGTCGCCGGGTTTGCCGCCCGCCGGGCCGCCAGCGCGGCGGCGGGCAAGCTGCGTGGTCTGGGGCTGGCCTACTACATCGAGGCGATTCTGGGCGATGACAGCGAATCCGCCGCCATCGAATTCCCCGAAACCGGCGGCGCGCGGCTTTACGTCGGCACGCAGTCGAACGGACAGGGGCACGAGACGGTCTATGCGCAGTATCTGGCCGATTTGACCGGTCTGCCGTTTGACGCCATCGAGGTGGTGCAGGGCGACAGCGACCGCATCGCGATGGGCGGCGGCACCGGCGGTTCGCGCTCGGTCACGGTGCAGTCGGTGGCGACGCTGGGTACGGTCGAGCAGATGGTGGCGGCGTTTTCCACATTCCTGCAGGACGAAATCGCCGCCGCGCCGGTGACCTTTGCCGAAGGGATCTTTTCCGCCCCCGGCTCGAACACCCGGCTGACCCTGCTGGAGGCCGCCGATCTGGCCCGCGCGCGGGGCCGCACCGACCTGCTGCGGCACGAGAAACGCTCGAAACTGCCGGGGCGCTCGTTCCCCAATGGCGCGCATCTGTGCGAGGTCGAGATCGACCCCGACACCGGCGCGCTGGTGCTGGACCGCTATACCGTGGTCGATGATCTGGGCGTCCTGATGCATCCGCAACTGGCCGAGGGGCAGATCCACGGCGGCATTGCGCAGGGGTTCGGGCAGGCCGTGGTCGAGGAGACGCGCTTCGACGCCGATGGCCAATTGTTGACCGGCAGCTTCATGGACTATGCCATGCCGCGCGCCAGCGACCTGCCGATGATCCGCTTTGCCAGCGAGCCGACGCCATCGAAAAACAACCCGATCGGCATGAAGGGCTGCGGCGAGGCGGGCACGGTGGGGGCCTTGGCCGCCATCGGCAACGCCGCGCTCGATGCGCTGTGGTCGCGCGGGGTGCGCCATGTCGACATGCCGCTGACCCCGCAACGGATCTGGCACTGGCTGAACGACGCCCAACAGGAAGGCCCCAACGGATGAGCCCGCGTTTTACCCGCCTTGTCGAGACCCTGCCCGCCAGCGTGCCCTTTGTCGGCCCCGAGACGCAGGAACGCGCGCGCGGCGGCGTCTTTGACGCGCGGCTGGGCGCGAACGAGCTGGGCTTTGGCCCCTCGCCGCGCGCCGTGGCCGCCATCGCCGAGGCCAGCGCCGGGCAGTGGATGTATGGCGACCCGGAAAACCACGACCTGAAGCAGGCGCTGGCGGCGCTGTGGTCGGTCTCGCCCCGGAATCTGGTGGTGGGCGAGGGGATCGACGGCTTGCTGGGCTATCTGGTGCGGCTGCTGGTCGAGCCGGGCGATGCGGTGGTCACCTCGGACGGCGCCTATCCGACCTTCAATTTCCACGTCACCGGCTATGGCGGCGTGCTGCACAAGGTGCCCTATCTGGGCGACCACGAAGACCCCGCCGGGCTGATCCACCGCGCGCGTGAGGTCGCGCCCAAGCTGATCTATATCGCCAACCCCGACAACCCGATGGGCAGCCACCACGGCGGCGCGGTGATCGAGGCGATGATCGAAGAGGTGCCCGAGGGCAGCCTTCTGGTGCTCGATGAGGCCTATGTCGAATTCGCCCCGCAAGATGCCGCGCCGCGTATTGATCCCGATGATCCGCGCGTGCTGCGGCTGCGAACGTTTTCAAAGGCTTACGGCATGGCCGGGGCACGGGTGGCGTATGGCGTCGGGGCGCCCGCGCTGATCGCCGCCTTTGACAAGGTGCGCAACCATTTCGGCATGAACCGCGCAGCGCAGATCGGCGCGCTGGCGGCGCTGCACGATTCTGACCATCTGGCGCTGACCCTGTCGCGGGTGGCGGCGGCACGCGCCCGACTGGCCGCCATCGCCGCCGACAACGGGCTGCGCGCCCTGCCCTCGGCGACCAATTTCGTCACCATCGACTGCGGCCGCGACGGCGATTTCGCCCGCCGGGTGCTGGCCGGGGTGGTGCGGCGTGGGGTCTTCATCCGGATGCCCTTTGTCGCGCCGCATGACCGCTGCATCCGCGTCAGCACCGGGCCGGACGAACACCTCGCCGCCTTTGCCC
Source organism: uncultured Paracoccaceae bacterium (assembly GCA_937907485.1). Lineage (GTDB taxonomy): Bacteria > Pseudomonadota > Alphaproteobacteria > Rhodobacterales > Rhodobacteraceae > Pararhodobacter. The sequence goes on from CALESR010000034.1 coordinate 2,352, forward strand.
GCGTCCTGCCCGAGGCGCTGGCCGAGGCCCGCGCCGCCCACACGCAGGGGTGATTTGCACCCGCCGGGCCCCCGGCGTCCAATGGCCCCCCAACAGGAGCCTTGCCATGACCCGTTTTCCGCTGACCCTCGCCCTGACGCTGGGCCTCGCGCTGCCCGCCTTTGCCCAGCACGCCGCACACGGCGGGCAAGCGGGCGCGCAAAATCCCGCCGCCGCCGCCTATGCCGAGATCAACGCCCGCATGCATGCCGCGATGGACGTGCCGATGACGGGCGACGCCGACCGCGACTTTGTCGTCGGCATGATCCCGCACCATCAGGGCGCGGTCGAGATGGCGCGCGTCGTGCTGGAGCACGGGACCGACCCGGAAATCCGCGCGATGGCCGAGGCGGTGATCGCCGCGCAAGAGGCCGAGATCGCCTTCATGCAGGAATGGCTGGCCCGCCACCCGTGACGTTGCGTTGCGGGGGCTGGCGAGGGGTCGCCGCGCCGACTAGCTTTGCCGGGCATCCATCGGAGAGAGACCATGCCCCAGCACCCCGCCCGCCGACCCGAGGATCTGCCTGACCGCGCCACGCTGGCCTCGATGAGCGGTCTCGACCTCATGCGCGCGATTCTGGAGGGCCGCCTCGCCGGGGCGCCGATCGCCGAGGGGATGAATTTCCGCCTGCATTCCGTCGAACCCGGCGAAGTCGCCTTTCGCGGCTCGCCCGAGTTTCGCCATTTCAACCCGATGGGCGGCGTGCATGGCGGCTGGTATGGCACCATCCTCGACAGCGCGCTGGGCTGCGCGGTGGCGACGACGCTCGAACCGGGCGCGGGCTATACCACGCTGGAATACAAGGTCAATCTGACCCGCGGGCTGAAACCCGGCACGCTGGTCGAATGCCGGGCGCGGGTGCAGCACGCCGGGCGCTCGACCGCGCTGGCCGAGGGCACGATCATCGGCGTCGAGGATGGCAAGCTTTATGCCACCGGCTCGACCACCTGCATCATCCTGCGCGGCTGAGGCGCTCGACCCCCACCACCAGCAGCCCGGCCATCAGGCCCCAAAAGGCCGCGCCGATGCCAAAGGCGGCGACGCCCGAGCCGGTGACCACCAGCGTCAGCACGGCGGCAAAGCGGCGCTCGGGCGCGGCAAAGGCGCCGGTCAGCGCGCCGCTCAGCGCGCCCAGCAGCGCCAGACCGACCAGCGCCACCATCACCTGCGGCGGCAGCGCCGCCAGCAGCATCAGCAGCGCCGGCCCCGCCAGCCCCAGCAGCGCCCAGGCCAGGCCATAGACCAGCCCGACCTTCCAGCGCTGGCTGCGGTCGGGGTGAACCTCGTCGCCCAGACAGATCGCCGCGGTGATCGCCGCCATGTTGACCGGATGCCCGCCAAACAACGCCGCGACCGTCGACAGCCCGCCGGTCACCGCCAGCGCCCGGCGCACCGGCGGCGCATAGCCCGCCGCGCGCAGCACGGCAAAGCCGGGCAGGTTCTGCGAGGCCATGGTGACCAGAAACAGCGGCACCCCCAGCCCCAGCAGCACCGAAAGCCGGAATTCGGGCGCGATCAGCACCGGGGCGGGCCAGGACAGCGACAGCGCCGGCCATTCGGCCGCGCCACTGCCAAAGGCCAGCGCCACCCCGGTCACCAGCGCCGCCACCACCGCCAGCGCCGGATTGACCAGCCGCGCCAGCACAAAGACCCCGACCATCGGCAGCACCAGCGCCGGGGCCGCCTGCGCCGCCCGCGCGCCCGCCAGACAAAACGGGATCAGCACCCCGGCCAACATCGCCGCCGCCACCGCGTCCGGGATGCGGGCGATCAGGTCGCCCAGGGGCTTCAGCGCGCCGCTGAGGGTCAGCAGAACCCCGGCCAGCACAAAGGCGCCGACCGCCTCGGGCATGGTGACCCCCGTCGAGGCGGCGATCAGCGCAGCGCCCGGCGTCGACCAGGCCAGCACCACCGGCACCCGCGTCCAGTAGGACAACAGCGCCGAGCCCAGCGCCTTGGCCAGACAGACCGCCAACACCCATGAGGCGGTCTGCGCCGGGCTGGCCCCGACCGCCGCCGCCGCCGAAAGCACCAGCGCAATCGTCGAGCCATAGCCGACGATCGAGGCGACAAGCGCCGCAGATATCAGGGAAAACCGCATGAGACCTCCGCGCCCGCTTCAGGGCGGCACGATGCCGCCGCGCGCCGCCCTTGGCAAGGCCGGTCATCGGCGCGCAGCGGGCGGGGTTGACCCGGTCCGGCAGGCCACAGCACCCCCCCCCCCCATCTTTTCCCTTGAAATATCCCCGGGGGGTCGCCGCTGGGGGGGACGGGGGCAGCGCCCCCTGCCCCCCCCCCCCCTCCCCGCCCCAAAA
>CALESR010000035.1 GCA_937907485.1 uncultured Paracoccaceae bacterium
GCGGTCAGCACCACCCAGTCAACGGTCACAGCGCCCGATTCGTTGGCGACGAAGGACTTCAGCGTGTTCAGAAAGGCCATTTGGATTCTCCAGGTTACAGGTTTCAAACCATTACAGTCGGTGCCAGAGCGAAAGCCGGGAGGTTTAAGGGGTTAACCGTTTTCCGTCTTGGCATCTTGGTTATCGGCCTGGATCGCGGCGGCAAAAGGTGGGGAATCTGGAGAAATCTGGGCAATCTCGGACAAGTTTCGTGACGTTCGTCCTATCGCGCGACGGTTTGGGGAAATCGGAAGAATTGCGCCAATTTCGGGAACAATCACCGAAAGACCTTTACGCAGCGCAGGGCGATTCGTTCTGGGGTGATTCCTAACAAACCACGCGCACGGCGCACAAAGCAAAACGGCCGCCCCTTTCGAGGCGGCCGTTCGGCAGTTGAATTCCGGTGGATTACTGGCTGACACCCAGCGTGCCCAAGCTGGCGACCGAAGCCGACGACAGCGAGTTCGAGATGTTGGTGCCCAGCGAGCTGACGCCAGTGCGGACCGAGGTGATAACGGCCAGGCCCAGCCCGACGATAGCAGCGGTCAGCACGACCCAGTCAACGGTCACAGCGCCCGACTCGTTGGCGACGAAGGACTTCAGCGTGTTCAGAAAGGCCATTTGGATTCTCCAGGTTACAGGTTTCAAACCATTACAGTCAGTGCCAGAGCGGAAACCGGGAGGTTTATGGGGTTAACCGTTTTCCGTCTTGGCAGCCTCGGTATCGCAGTCGTTTCGGGCGAAAACCTCCCCGGTTTCTGGCGAGAATGTGGCCAATTCGGGTTCATTTTTCGCGATTACTCGCTCGGCGCATCAGTCCCTCATTCTGGCCTGGATTGTCGTTGGCCGAGCAACGGTCGCGCGAAGGCAAGGGGTGTTTCGCAAGTCAGCTCCGAATCGATGCCGCCCCTGCACCCAATCGCCAAAGCAAAACGGCCGCCCCTTTCGAGGCGGCCGTTCGGCAGTCGAATTCTGGTGGATTACTGGCTGACGCCCAGCGTGCCCAGCGTCGCGACCGAGGCCGACGACAGCGAGGACGAGATGTCGGAGCCCAGCGCGCTGACGCCGGTGCGGACCGAGGTGATGACGGCCAGGCCGAGACCGACGATGGCTGCGGTCAGCACCACCCAGTCAACGGTCACAGCGCCCGATTCGTTGGCGACGAAGGTTTTGATCATGGCGTTCAGTTTCATGCTACTCTCCAGGTTTCTACACAGGTCCGTCAGGCTTCCGATTTCATCGGTGGGGTTCGCTGCGGACACCCTGCTTTTCACCCCCTGCCGTGGCGGGAATGCGGCCCGATCTTGTCCCTTGGCGGCGGTTTCTGGGAATTGTTGCGGCATTCAGCACGGATTTGCGCGGGACGGTGATTTCTGGCAGAGTGCGTGAAAACAAGACGCCGGGGCCATGCCGAGCAGCCTGCCCACACGAATCGCATTGATCGCGGTGACCGCAGCGGCGGTTACCTGGGGGTCGGCCTATGCCCAGACCCCGGACTTCACCTTTCGCCGGATTGGAGTTGCACCGCAGGACGGTGCGCGGCGCATCACGGTGCAGGTTGACCCCGAGGAGCAGGCACGAAGACTGGCTCCCCCGGTGCCGCTCACGCCGCGCGCCCAACCGCTGGCCCCCAACGCCCCTGGCGATACGCCCGAGGGGGCAAGGTTCGCATGGTTCTGGGCACAGGTTCCCGCCGGCTTGGGGCAGGGCGAGGGGCGGTTTCTGTCGGCCATGGCGGCTTTGCGCGATGCGCCTGAAGGCGGGCGCGTGCCAGAGCCCGGATTGCAGCACCTTCAGACGATCGCAGCCTCGCATGGGCCGCAGATCCTGATGGCGACGGTCGGGACTCGGGTATCCCCGGCGCTGACACTGGCAGTGATTTCGGTCGAGTCCTCGGGGCGAACGGCGGCGGTCAGCCAGGCAGGCGCGCAGGGGCTCATGCAATTGATTCCCGCGACAGCCGAGCGATTCGGCGTCACCGATGCGATGGACGCCGGCCAGAACATCCGCGGCGGTGTGGCCTATCTGGACTGGCTGCTGGGCGAGTTCGGCGGTGACGTCGTGCTGGCGCTGGCCGGTTACAACGCGGGCGAGGGGGCGGTGCGGCGCAATGGCGGCGTGCCACCCTACGCCGAGACGCGCGACTATGTGCCACGTGTGCTGGCGGCCTGGCAGGTGGCGCGCGGCCTTTGCGCGACGGTCCCTGAATTGCCGACAGACCCTTGCGTCTTTGCCATCAGTGCGGTGCGCACCTCGGGTTAGAGCCAGTCTCCACGCCCGGTGCCGACCGCCTGTGCCACATTGGCATAGCCGTCGCGCGCCAGCAGGGCGTCGATGCCGCGCGCGATTCGGGCAGCCAGCGACAGCCCCTGATAGCTGAGTGCCGAATAGAGTTGCACTGCACTCGCCCCGGCCTTGATCTTGGCATAGGCGGTCTCGGCACTGTCGATGCCGCCAACGCCGACCAATGGCAACCGTCCTTGGGTCAGTTGCGAGACCTGCGCCAGAATCCGGGTGGATTTTTCAAACAGCGGCGCACCCGACAGCCCGCCCGCCTGCGCGGCATGGGCGCTGGCCAATCCCTCGCGCGACAGCGTGGTATTTGTGGCGATGATCGCGTCAAGGCGCGCCTCTTCCGCCACGCCACACAGATCGGCGAGTTCGCTGGTCGACAGGTCCGGCGCGATTTTCAGGAACACCGGAACGGGCCGCGCCAACGCGTCGCGCGCCGCCATGACCCCTGCCAGCAACCTCCGCAGGGCCTGTGGCCCCTGCAGGTCGCGCAGTTTTTCCGTGTTGGGCGACGAGACATTGACCGTGACAAAATCGACAAATCCGCCGCAGACCTGCAGCACCTGCACGAAATCGCCGGCGCGGTCGGCGCTGTCCTTGTTGGCACCGAGGTTCAGCCCCACAACCGGCCCTTGCGGACGCTGCGCCAGCCGGGCAGCGATCGCCTCGGCGCCTTGGTTGTTGAAGCCAAACCGGTTGATGACCGCGCGGTCCTCGGTAAGACGGAACAGCCGGGGCTGCGGATTGCCGGGTTGCGGGCGCGGGGTGGCGGCGCCGACCTCGACAAAGCCGAAACCCGCACGGCCCAGGGGTCCTAGCGCCACGGCGTTCTTGTCGAACCCGGCAGCCAGACCGACCGGGTTGGGCAGATCCAGCCCCGCCAGCCGCGTGCGCAGCCGGTCCGAGGTGACCTCGCCCGCCAAGGGCACCAGACCCAGCCGCAGCGCCTGCAGGGCAAGACCATGCGCGCGCTCGGGGTCCAGTTGCCGCAGGGCCAGAAGGCCGAGGCGTTCGATCATCAGACCACCCCTTCGGGGAAGATATGCCCGGCCGCGCCGAGGGGCAGCGACTTGTCCCAGACGACATCGGCGGCAATCAGGGGGCGGTAGAGGTGGGGAAACAACGCCCCGCCGCGCGAAGGCTCCCATTTCAGCGCCGCGCCCAGCCCTTCGGCCCGAAGTGCCACCAGCACCAGATCGCGCTGATCGGCAAAATGGCGGGCGGCGGTCTCGGTGACCTGCTGAGCAGTGGACAAATGGATATAGCCATCGCTCAGGTCGATGGGCGCCCCGGCGGTCTGACCGGCGGCAACGAAATGGTCCCATTCGGACCGGCGAAGGATCTTGAACACCAGCATGGCTTGCTCTTGCCCAAACTGCTGCGCACGGTCAATGGGCACCCGTCATGCCCCCGTCGCAGTTCCGCGCCACAGATGCGAATGGGCCTTTGACTCTGCGCGGCAGAGGCGCAATCCTGACCGTCTGGAAAAACCAACAGGGGAACCACGATGTTTGTCTCCAAAACCCTTAGGGCCATGCTGGGCACGACCGCACTCATGGCGGTCAGCGCCTTGCCCGGCTTTGCCGATACGCAACTGCACATTCTGCACATCAACGATTTCCATAGCCGGATCGAATCGATCAGCCGGTTCAATTCGACCTGTTCTGCCGGTGATGAGGCCGAAGGCAAATGTTATGGTGGCGCAGCGCGTCTCTATACGCTGGTGACGCAGATGCGCGCCGCACTCGAGGCCGAGGGCCATCCGGTTCTGCTGCTCGACGCTGGCGACGCCTCGCAGGGCTCGCTGTTCTATACGACCTATGGCGGTCGGGTAGAGGCCGAGCTCCTCGAGCGTCTTGGCGTCGATGCGATGGCGGTCGGCAACCATGAATTCGACCTCGGGCCCGAAGGGCTGGCGGTGTTCCTGGATACCGTGAGCTTCCCGATCATCTCGTCGAACGTTGACATGTCGGCCAACAATATGGTCGCTGGCCGCGTCGCGCCGCATGTCGTGCTCGAAGCGGGCGGGCTGCGTGTCGGTATCGTTTCGGCACTGGCCACGGATACGGTCGAGACCTCGTCGCCCGGTCCGACCATCACCTTCAACAATGAAATCGACTCGCTGAATGCGGCAGTGGCCGAGTTGCAGGCGCAGGGTGCTGCGCCGATCCTCGCGCTGACGCATGTCGGCTATGCTGCCGACCAGCGCATCGCCGCGGCGGTGCCCGGACTGGCGGCGGTGATCGGTGGCCACAGCCACACCTTCCTGTCGGCGTCCAGCCCGAACCGCGCGGGCCCCTATCCAACTTGGGTCGATACTGCCGATGGCGGAATCGTTCCGGTCGTCACGGCGGGGGCCTATGGCCGCTATTTGGGCCATCTGGTGCTCGAGCTCGACGATGCAGGCAACCTGATCTATGCGACCGGCGATGCGATCGAACTCAACGCCGAAGTCACACCGGATCCCGAGGTTCTGGCCTGGGTCGCCGGATTGGCCGGGCCGATCGAGGAGCTTCGCAACCGCCCGGTGTCGGAATCGGCTGGCGTGATCGAGGGCTCGCGCGAGGTCTGCCGCCAGATGGAATGCTCGATGGGGAACCTGGTGTCGGACGCCATGCTGGCGCGCGTCGCCGATCAGGGCATCACCATTGCCATCCAGAACGGTGGCGGACTACGCGCCACCATCGACGAGGGCACGATCACCATGGGCGAAGTGCTGGCGGTGTTGCCGTTCCAGAATACGCTGTCCACCTTCCAACTCTCTGGTGCCGATGTGGTGGCTGCGCTGGAGAACGGTGTCAGCCAACTGGCCGATGGCGCAGGGCGTTTCGCGCAGGTGGCCGGTCTGCACTATACGTTTGACCCGAATGCCGAGGCCGGTAGCCGCGTCAGCGACGTGATGGTGCAGGCCAATGGCGAATGGGTGGCGATCGACCCTGCGGCAATCTACGGCGTGGTGTCGAACGATTTCATGCGAGCGGGTGGGGACGGCTTCCGGATGTTCCGCAACAACGCGATCAACCCCTATGACTTTGGCCCGGATCTGGCCGATGTCGTGGCGGATTACCTGATCGCGAACCGACCCTACACGCCCTATACCGACGGGCGCATCACCCGTCGTTGAGTGGTTCTGGCGGGGGCCTTCGGGCCCCTGTCATCCTTGCATCAGCCGCGCCGTGGCTTTGCGGGCGCGGGCGGCCAGAGCGGCGGCGTCCAGCCCCGTCAGCGCAAAATCTCGCACGACCTGCCGCCCCTCGACGATCAAGTGCCGCACCCGGTGTGGCCCGCAGAGCACCAGCGCAGCGACCGGATCCCAGTTACCGGCGCTTTGCAGCGACCTCAGATCCCAGATGGCCAGGTCGGCGCGCTTGCCGATTTCCAGCGAGCCCAAATGATCCGCGCGTCCCAGCACCGTGGCACCGCCCAAGGTGGCGATCTCCAGCGCCTCGCGGGCGCTCATGGCATCCGCCCCGCGCGCCACGCGCTGCAACAGCATTGCCTGCCGGGCCTCGGCCATAAGGTCGCCCGCGTCATTGCTGGCAGACCCATCGACCCCCAGCCCCACCCGCACCCCGGCATCGCGCATCGGTCGTACGGGCGCGATCCCGCTGCCCAGGCGGCAATTCGAACAGGGGCAATGCGCCACGCCAGTCAGTGAGCGGGCAAAGAGGTGGATTTCGGCGTCGTCGAGTTTCACGCAATGCGCGTGCCAGACATCGGCGCCGGTCCAGCCCAGATCTTCGGCATATTGACCGGGCCGGCAGCCGAACTGCGACAGGGAATAGGCAATGTCCTCGTCGTTCTCGGCCAGATGTGTGTGCAGCATGACCCGCTTTTCGCGCGCCAGCAACGCGGCATCGCGCATCAGCTCGCGGCTGACCGAAAAGGGCGAACAGGGTGCCAGCCCAACCTGCACCATCGCGCTGGGTCGGGAATCATGGAAGCGGTCCACCACGCGGATGCAGTCGTTCAGGATGGCGGTTTCGGATTCGACCACCGAATCCGGCGGCAGCCCGCCCTTTGACTCGCCTATGCTCATGGCGCCGCGGGTGGCATGGAACCGGATACCGACATCCGCCGCTGCGTGAATCGTATCGTCCAGCTTCGATCCGTTCGGGAACAGATACAGATGATCGGACGACATCGTGCAGCCTGAGAGCGCGAGTTCCGCCAGCCCCAGTTGCGTTGAGATGTGCATGTCCTCGGGCGTATAGCGGGCCCAAATGGGATAAAGTGTGCGCAGCCAGCCAAACAGCAGGGCATCCTGCGCGACGGCGCGGGTCAGGGTCTGATACATGTGGTGGTGCGTATTGACCAACCCCGGCGTCACCACGCAGCCCGAAGCGTCGATCATCTCGGCCTCCGGCGCGGTCAACGCGGAGCCAATTGCGGCGATCACTCCGCCATCGATAAGGATCGACTCGCCGGCCAGCTCGCGGCGGCTGCCGTCCATGGTGACGATGACATCGGCATTGCGGATCAGGGTCTGGGTCATGCGAACCTCCAGCAAAAGAGGGCGCGGACCCTGCGGCCCGCGCCCGTTTGTCATGCCGCAGCGATCAGTGATCGGCCACGGCGGCAGCGGCCTTGGCGTCGTCCGCCGATCCCGAAGCGCCGTTGAAGAAGGCGTTCAGGATCACCGCCGCGACCGAAGCCAGCAGGATGCCGGATTCGATCAGCGGGTGGATGGAATGCGGCATCCACATGCGGAAGTTCGGCGCGATCAGCGGGATCATGCCAAAGCCGAGGCTGACGGCGACAACGAACAGGTTGTTGCGGTTCTTGGCAAAGTCGACGCCTGCAAGGATGCGGATACCGGTTGCGGCGACCATGCCGAACATCACCAGACCCGCGCCGCCCAGGACCATCGTCGGCACCGATTCAACCAGCGCCCCCATTTTCGGCATCAGGCCCAGAACGATCAGGATGACCCCGCCTGCAACGCAGACAAAGCGGCTGCGGATGCCAGTAACACCCACCAGACCAACGTTCTGGCTGAACGAGGTATAGGGGAAGGTGTTGAAGATGCCGCCGATCAGCGTGCCCAGACCATCAGTGCGCAATCCGGCCGACAGCATCGGCTGGGTCACCCGCTTGCCGGTCATGTCGCCCAAAGCCAGGAACATGCCCGTCGATTCGATCATCACCACGATCATCACCAGCGACAGCGTGAGGATCATCACCGGGTTGAAGGTCGGCATGCCGAAATGGAAAGGCGTGATCATGCCGAACCAGGCGGCGTCGGCGACTTTGCCGAAAGTCATCGTGCCCATCGCCACGGCGATCAGCGCACCGATGACGATGCCCAGCAGCACCGCGATATTGGCAACGAACCCCTTGCCGAACTTGGCGATCACCAGGATCGCGGCCAGAACGATTCCCGAGACGGCGATGCTGGACAGCGGCGCATAGGCCGGGTTGTTGACCCGCGCGGCCAGACCCAGACCCTGTGGGATTTCCGGCGCGCCGGTGATGGTGCCGCCGGCGATGCCGTCGGTCAGGGCGCGCAGCCAAGCGGTGTGCTCAGGGTTGACGATCTGCGGCGAGGTGGGGCCCACCGGGTTGCCGAAGATCCAGTTGATGCCGATGCGCATCAGGCTGACGCCAATCACCAGAATGATGGTGCCGGTGACCACGGGCGGAAAGTAACGCAGCATGCGCGACACAAAGGGCGCGATGATCATGCCGATAATGCCTGCACCGATGATCGCGCCAAAAATCGCCCGCGCACCATCGGTGCCGCCTTGAGCGTTCGCCATGGCGACCATCGGCCCGACGGCGGCGAAAGTCACGCCCATCATCACCGGCAGCTTGATGCCGAACCACTGGGTTGCGCCCAGCGACTGGATCAGCGTGACGATCCCGCAGACAAAGAGGTCAGCCGAGATCAGAAAGGCGACATCAGCCGGTTCAAGACGCAGGGCGCGCCCGACGATCAGCGGCACGGCGATGGCGCCAGCATACATCACCAGAACGTGCTGCAGGCCGAGTGTGAAGAGCTTTGGTGCCGGAAGGACTTCGTCCACCGGATGCACGGAGTTTGTCATTCGTGTTTCCTTTCCCTCAGGGAGTCCCGTTGTTTTTGCCGTCCGCCCCGCTCCCCACGGGGGTCGTCCGGTCAGTTGCACCTTGGGCCGGGGCCCTTGGCGCGGCAGTTCCCGCCCGGTTGATCCGGGTTCTCAGGCTTCTGACACGGTCCAGACCGTGTCGAAGTGGTATTCCTCAAGGTTCGGCGTGGCGCCGATGCGGTCGACCACGGCGAACAAGCCAGGCGCGTGCAGCGGCGTCAGAACCCCGTGCCAGGTGCCTCGGTGCAGGTTGATGCCTTGCGCGCCATTCGTGACAAAGGCACGAGGCGGGCTCGCTGGATCGCGCGCCACAATCACCAGAAACGGCTGGTTGTGCATCGGCAAGAAGGCTTGGCTGCCCTCAGGATGGCGTTCGATCAGGTTGAAATCATAGGGCAATGCGCGCGGCACGGCGTTGAAGATGGAAATCCCGGCGCGGCCCTCTGGCCCGAAATCCAGCGTCGCGCGGTCGTGGTGGCGCTGACAGAGGCCCGCATTGATCAGCCGGAAGGCGCCATCCGCAGCGAGAACGTCGCCAAAGACCGCGAACGCGGCGGCAGTCAGGGGTTCGGTGCGGATCGTGCGGGTCATGGAAACTCGATGGGTGTGGCGGTGGGGTCAGGCACTGACAACCCAGCCTCGAAAGGCGAGGGCGGCATAGAACAAGGTGACATCGTGAAAACCGGCCTGGCGCAGCAGGTCTTCCTCGGCTTGGGGCGGCAGGATGGTCAGGCGATCGAGCATTTCCTGCCGGCGGCCGGGTTCGAAGGTGATGCCGGACAGCGCAGCAAAGGCGGCAAACCGCCCCATCCAGAGCGCGTCTTCCTGCGGGCCACGGTCAAACGAGTGATGGGCCATGACCAGCGGCGCCCCGGGTTTCAGGCGCTGGCGCAGCGCGCGAAGGGTGGGCAGGCGTTGATCCTGCGGCACGAAAGGCATGGTCAGAATGCATGTCGCAGCGTCAAACGGACCTGCTGGGGCATCGTCGATACTGCCTTCGATCAGTTCGACGCGCACGGCCTGATCGCCCAGCGTCTGGCACGCGACATCCAGCATCGCGGCACTGGGATCGACCCCGGTCAGCCGCCACCCCGGGTGGGCATCAGCAAACACGCGCATTTCCAGCCCGCCACCAGCGCCCAAAACCAGAACCGCACCGTCCTGTGGCACCGTTTCTGCCAGAAGGATCGTGGCCATGCGTTGCATGTCGTGAAATCCAGGCACCAGTTTGGGCGGACCATCGCCGTAACGTGCGACGTCCTCCGGCCGGGAAAAGGCCGCTTCTGCTGTCATGGAGCGACACCGAACGCGCCCAGCCCGCGCAGTTTGGCGTGGCGGTTGACGTCCTTGTAGAGCAGATAGCGGAAGGGCTCGGGCCCGGCGGCATAGCAGGCCTGCGGGCAATAGGCGCGCAGCCACATGAAATCGCCGGCCTCGACCTCGACCCAGTCCTTGTTCAGCTTGTAGACGGCCTTGCCCTGCAGGACATAAAGGCCGTGCTCCATCACATGCGTCTCCTCGAAGGGGATCAGGCCGCCAGGCTGGAAGGTGACGATGTTGACATGCATGTCATGGCGCAGGTCGGTGGGATCGACGAAGCGGGTGGTGGCCCAGCGGCCCTGCGTGTCGGGCATGGCGACGGGGGCGAAATCACGCTCGTTGGTGACAAAGGCGTCGGGGCGGGCAATGCCCTGCGCCGGCTCCCAGATTTTGCGCAGCCAGTGAAAGCGGGCAGGCTCTTGGCCCTCGGCCAGCAGGGTCCATCGGGCCCCGGCGGGGATATAGGCATATCCGCCCGCGTCTAGGTCATGCGCGGCGCCGTCGATGGTCAGGGTGATCAGGCCATGCGTAACAAAGAGCACCGATTGCGCGGCGGCGTCGTTGTCGGGCGCGTCGGAACCGCCGCCCGGCTGGACCTCGCAGACATATTGCGAGAAGGTCTCGGAAAAGCCTGACATCGGCCGGGCGATCAGCCACATCCGCAGGCCGCGCCAGCCGGGCAAATAGCTGGTCACGATGTCGGAAAAGCAGCCGCGAGGGATCACCGCATAGGCATCGGTGAAGACCGCGCGTTGGGTCATCAGGGCAGTTTGCGGCGGCAGGCCACCGTGGGGGGCGTAATAGTCGCTCATGGCAGCAGGTCCATCAGGCGGATTTCAGCAATGCGTTCGACCTGCGCGCAGGCAGTGGCGAACTCGGTGGCGGTGTCATGCGCGATGCGGGTCTGGAAGGCCGTCAGGATCGAGGCCTTGGTATTGTCGCGTACGGCGATGATGAAGGGAAAGCCGTGCTTGGCGACATACTCGGCGTTGAGGTGTTGAAAGGTCGCGCGTTCGTCGTCGGTCAGCTCGTTCAGCCCGGCCGAAGATTGCTCGTGCGTGGATTCCGGGGTCAGGCGCTTGGCCGCCGCCAATTTGCCCGCCAGATCGGGGTGGGCGCGCAGCACGCCGAGGCGCTCGGCATGAGAGGCCGAACGGAACATCCGGGCCAGCGCGTTGTGCAGGCCGATGGCGGTGTCATGAGCAGGTCCGAGTTCCAGCGCAAAAGCACGTTCGGCGATCCAGGGCGAGTGTTCGAAGATCGATCCATAACGCGCCGCGAAGGTCTCGCGGTCCATCTGCGAGGGGCGTTCGATCCGGTAATGCGGATGGTGGGCGGCCCAATGGTCGGCGATCTGGCTGCGGGTGGCGAACCACGCACCGCCAGTGGCCGCGACGTGATCGAGGAAACGGATCAGACCGGCGATCTTGCCCGGACGGCCGACCAGCCGGCAATGCAAGCCAATCGAGAACATCTTGCCGCCTTCGGCCAGCAGGGTATCAAAACTGTCGATCAGGTATTGGCCAAAGTCCTGCCCCGTCACCCAGCCCGGCGCCGTGGCAAAGCGCATGTCATTGGCTTCCAGCGTGTAGGGGATCACCAGTTGGTCGCGCTCGCCGGCCTCCAGCCAATAGGGCAGGTCGTCGTCATAAGTGTCGCTGATCCAGTCCAGAACCCCGGTTTCAGCTGTCAGTCGCACGGTGTTGACGCTGCAACGCCCGGTATACCAGCCGCGCGGCGGGTGGCCGACAACCTCGGTGTGCAAGCGGATGGCCTCGGCGATTTGCGCCGCCTCGACCTCCATGGGCATGTCGCGGTGATCGACCCACTTCAGCCCGTGGCTGGCGATATCCCAGCCCGCGCTTTTCATTGCCGCCACTTGCTCGGGGTTGCGCGCCAGCGCGGAGGCGACACCATAGATCGTCACCGGCAAGGCGCGCCCGGTCAGCAGCCGGTGCAGGCGCCAGAACCCGGCGCGCGCGCCGTAGTCATAGATCGATTCCATGTTCCAGTGGCGCATTCCCGGCCAAGGGGCGGCGCCCGCAATGTCGGACAGAAACGCCTCGGACTGCGCATCGCCGTGCAGCAGGCAGTTTTCGCCACCTTCCTCGTAATTCAGCACCAGCGAGATTGCTACCCTTGCGCCGCCCGGCCAGTTCACCTGCGGGGTACGGGGGCCATGGCCAATCATGTCGCGGGGATAGCGGGGGGCTTCGGTCACTGAATGCGGTCCGGTCTTGCTGCCTGTTCGGCGCGAACGTTAGCGCAAAAAAGCACGGCGTTTATCAAGATTTCGCAGAAAGACCTTTCTCTGCAGCAAGGGCTGGTCTTTGCTGGTCCGGGGGGCAGAATGGGCGCCAGTGGCAAGAGGGGATGACAATGGCCGGGTTTCTGACGACGCATGTGCTGGATACCGCGCGGGGATGCCCGGCGTCGGGGCTGAAGATCGTCCTGCGTGATGCCGCCGGGGCGGTTCTGGCCGAGATGGTGACCAATGCCGATGGCCGCACTGATGGCCCGATCCTGCCGCAGAGCCGTTTTGCGCCGGGCAGCTATGAGCTGACCTTTCATGCCGGGGACTATCTGCGCGCCACCGGGCAGGCAGAGGCGGAACCCTTGTTCCTTGATCTCGTGCCGATCCGTTTTGGCATCAATGACCCTGAGGCGCATTATCATGTGCCGCTGCTCTTGTCGCCCTACGCCTTTTCGACGTATCGCGGAAGCTGATCTTCAAGGTCTCCAGCATGTCGCAAACCCTTCTGTTCTGTGCCCCGGCCCCTGTCATCGACGGGGGAGGGCAGCTGCGGCTTGACATCAAATTCGTCGAGGGAATGCGCGAGCATGTGACGGGCTGGGGTGGGCCGGTGCATGTCGTGCTGTGGCGCGACGGCGGCGAAATCCCCTTTGGCCGTGACTATGAGCGCGCGGCACTGGGGTTTGAGCTGACGGTTCTGAACCCCGGCGAGGCCGTGCCCGAATCCGCCATGCGCGGCGCGGCTGTGGCGATGATTTCCGCCGACATGCCGGGGTTTCTGGGGCTGGTAGAGCGCGCGCGCGCGGCCGGGCTGCCGGTGGTCGCAGGGCTTGAATACACGCGCGAGACACGGTTGCGCATCGTCTGGCTGGACAAGGGCACCGGCTTTTTGCGCAAGCTGCGGCGCAGCCTCTGGGTCTGGCAGGATGACCGGCGCATCCGGCGCGGGCTGGCGCAGGCGGCTGGCGTGCAGTTCAATGGCTATCCAGCCTTTGACGACCACGCGGCCGAAGTCCGCGCGCCATTGCTGTATCTAGACCACCGCATGACCCCCGCGCTGCTGGCCACCCCTGACGAGATGCAGGCGCGGGCCGAGCGGTTGCGCTCTGGGGCACCGTTGCGGCTGATCCATTCGGGGCGGCTTGAGCCGATGAAGGGCGCACAAGACCTGCTGCCCGTGATGGCGGCGTTGCACGCGATGGGTGTGCCCGCGACGCTGGACATATATGGCAGCGGCAGTCTGGAGGCACCGATCCGCGCCGGGCTGGCCGCGTTTGACGGTCAGGTGCGACTGCATGGTCCGGTCGATTTCGAAACCGTTCTGGTCCCTGCCAGCCGCCGCAGCGCCGATGTGTTTCTGTCGTGCCATCGCCAGTCGGACCCGTCATGCACGTATCTCGAGGCGCTGGGCTGCGGCCTTGCGCTGGCGGGCTATGACAACCGGATGTGGCACCGCCTGAGTGGCGAGGTCGGTCTCGCCGCGCCCGCGCCGCAAGGTGACACTGGCGCATTGGCCGGGCTGATCGCGGGCTGGCACCGTGACCGCGAGGGCCTGATCGCCGCTGCGCAAACCGGCCTGTCCTTTGCGCGTGCGCATGATTTCCCGGCCGAATTCGCCGCCCGGATGGCGCATCTGCGCGCCTGCGCGGGTCGCTGACGTCAGGCGCTCACTGGCTCAGGCAGCATCACCCCCTGCATCTGCACCGCCATGTCGGCCCGGATTCGCGCCGAGATGAAATCGGCGAACAGCCGCACCTTGGGGTCGCGTAGGCGGCGATGTGGCGTCAGCAGGCTCAACTGCACGGGCAAGGGCGGCGTCTTGACGGCCACAGGCACCAGCGCGCCTGAACGCAGATGCCCCGCCACCTCGAACAGCGGTTTCATCACGATGCCATGCCCTGCCAGCGCCCAGTCGGTCAGCACATCGCCGTCGTCCGATTCAAACGGCCCCGAGATTTCGAATTTCTGCAAACCTTGCGGCGTTTGCAGGGTCCACTGGAACTCCTTGGCGCCGGGAAACCGCAGGTTCAGGCAATCGTGCCGATCCCGCACCAGCGCTGCGCCGTCCTCCGGGTTGCCGCGCCGTGCGATGTATTCGGGCGCAGCGCACAGTATCCGCGTGCAATCGGCGATCGAGCGCAGCTTGAGCGCGGAATCGTCGGGCACGCCCAGATGCAGCACGGCATCGAGCCCCTCGGCGGTGACGTCGATGATGCGGTCCGACAGGCGCAACCGCAATTCGATCTGCGGATACTCGGCCTTGAACGGCGGCACGAAGGGCGCCAACAGTCGCCGCCCCACGCCGAGAGGAGCGCCGACGAACAGCACCCCGCGCGGGTTTTGCGTCGCGTCGGCCAGCGCCGATTCTGCGTCCTCG
Organism: uncultured Paracoccaceae bacterium; assembly: GCA_937907485.1. Lineage (GTDB taxonomy): Bacteria > Pseudomonadota > Alphaproteobacteria > Rhodobacterales > Rhodobacteraceae > Pararhodobacter. The sequence continues at coordinate 14,351 of CALESR010000035.1, forward strand.
ATGGCCTGCAGGATGCCCAGCGCCCCTTCATAAAAGATGCGCCCGTTCTCGGTTGGCTGCAGTGCGCGGGTGGTGCGGTTGAACAACCGCACTCCCAGATGCTTCTCCAGTTCGGAAATTCGACCCGACGCAACGGCCGGCGAGGTGCGCTGATCGCGGGCAGCGGCCGACATGCTGCCCAAATCATAGACACGCACGAACATCCGTATCATGTTCACATAGGACACTTTCAGCCCCCGCTTGAAAGTCCTCAACCATTTGCCGGATTAACAGAAAGCCGGGCGTCGGTATAGCCTCGGCGCAACACAAAGCAGGAGCAAGGCATGTTCGAACTCGCCATCCTCGGGGCCTGGGCCGAATTTGCCCTACGCTGGCTGCATGTCATCACGGCCATCGCCTGGATCGGCTCGTCGTTTTACTTCATCGCGCTGGACCTTGGGCTGCGCAAACGCCCCGGCCTGCCCGACGGCGTGCATGGTGAGGAGTGGCAGGTCCACGGCGGCGGCTTCTATCACATCCAGAAGTATCTGGTCGCCCCGGCCACGATGCCCGAGCACCTGACCTGGTTCAAATGGGAGAGCTATGCCACCTGGATGACCGGCTTTGCCCTTCTGGCGATGGTCTATTATCTGGGCGCGGAATTCTATCTCATCGACCCCGAAGTCATGGACCTGGCCGTCTGGCAGGCTATCGCCATCTCGGCGGGCTCGTTGGTGTTCGGCTGGTTTGCTTATCATTGGCTGTGCGGGGTCTTCGTCAACGCCAATCAGACCTGGCTGATGGTGGCGCTGTTCGCCGTATTGGTCGGCATGGCGTATTTCTATACCTCGGTCTTCACCGGCCGCGCCGCGATGCTGCATCTGGGGGCCTTCACTGCGACCATGATGTCGGCCAACGTGTTTCTGGTCATCATTCCCAATCAGGTGATCGTCGTCGCCGACCTCGTGGCCGGGCGCAAGCCCGACCCGAAATACGGCAAGATCGCCAAGCAGCGCAGCACCCACAACAACTACCTGACGCTGCCGGTGATCTTCCTGATGCTGTCCAATCACTACCCGCTGGCATTCGGCACCGAATATACATGGATCATCGCCTCGCTGGTGTTCCTGATGGGGGTGACGATCCGGCATTACTTCAACTCGAACCATGCCCGCACCGGCAATCCAACATGGACATGGGCGGTGACGGCGATGATCTTTGTCATCATCATGTGGCTTTCGATCGCACCGGCATTGCGCGAAGACGAACAAGTCTCTGACCTGACGGGTCAGGCTGCGCGCTTTGCCCAGGCCGAGGAATTTGCCGATGTGCATTCGGTCGTCGCCGGGCGCTGTTCGATGTGCCATGCGGCGCTGCCGGCCTATCCGGGCATCAACTGGGCGCCACGTGGCCTTATGCTGGAAACCGAGGCCCAGGTCGCCCGCGCGGCGCGGCTGGTCTATCTGCAGGCCGGGCGCAGCCACGCCATGCCACCGTCCAACTTGAGCTGGATGGAAGACGACGAACGCGCCCTGATCCGCCGTTGGTATCAAGGCGTCAGCGGCGCATGAGGGTTGGGTGGCCGCAAAGGGGGGCGCTCGCCCCTGAGGTTGTCCAGGTGAGCGTCGTGTAGGGAAAGAGTGTA
>CALESR010000036.1 GCA_937907485.1 uncultured Paracoccaceae bacterium
TCACACGTCGCGCAAACCGGCGGACAATCCGGCCTGACTTTGCAGTTCGGGTGGTAAGGGCCCCCACCCTTCCCAACCGTGGCGCGGGCGGCCCTGCAAACGGGGCCGCCCGTTGCCTTTGGCACGGCCTTCGGGCATCTCCTTGGCAACGAGGGGGCGCACGATGGGCGAACACAAAGGCTGCTGCACGCCGCAAGGCAAGGGACTCGTCCTGCCAGCCCCGGCGCTGAAAACCCGCGCCTCGGATGATCTGCTGGCCGCAGTGCGCGCCACTCTGGTGCCGCTTACTGGCGGGTTCTTTGAGATGGGCGCCGCACAGGGCCGCTATCCCGACGATCTCGACAGCCCGTCGCGCCGGGTCTTCGTCTCGCCCTTCTCGCTGGCTCGGGTGACAGTGACCACGACGCTCTTTGCCCGCTTTGTCGCCGAAACCGGCTATCGCACCACCGCCGAGACCGAGGGCTGGTCCTTTGTCTTTCACCTCTTTCTGGCCGACCCCGACGGCTATCCCGAGCATCCGGTTCGCACCCCCTGGTGGCGCGCGGTTGCCGGTGCGCATTGGGCCGCGCCCGAGGGGCCGGGCAGCGATTGGCATAGCCGCGCCACCCATCCTGCGGTGCATCTGAGCTGGTTCGACGCCGTCGCGCTGGCCGAGTTTACCGGCACCCGACTGCCGACCGAGGCCGAGTGGGAATTCGCCGCGCGAGGTGGCCTGAAAGCCAAGCGCTTTCCCTGGGGCAACGATCTGGAACCCGCAACTGGCCACCGACACAACACCTGGAAGGGACGGTTCCCGATGCACAACAGCCTTGACGACGGTTTTGCCGGCACCTGCCCGGCCGACCACTATGCGCCCAACGCTTTTGGCCTCTACAACATGACCGGCAATGTCTGGGAGTGGACAGCCTGCCTTTTCGGCCCGCTGCCCGGTGGTGGCGCCTTGCCTCCGCGCGATCCACAGGGGCCAGCGGACGGGCCGGGCTATGCGATCCGCGGCGGCTCGCACCTCTGCCACGTCAGTTATTGCGAGCGATATCAGGTGCATTCCCGCACCCACAACACCCCCGACAGCACCACGGGCCACATGGGCGTGCGGCTGGCCCATAGCCAAAGAGGCACCTGATCCGGCGCCCCTTTCTCTTTGCTCTGCAAATATCCCACGGGGGTGCGGGGGTGTGAAACCCCCGCTCCGCGCTCTCGACCAGCGCGGCCTCAGGCGACCTCGAACACCAGTGGTTTGACCTGCTGGAACATCCCCGTCCCCTCCAGCGTCTCCACCACTTTCGGATCAATCGCCTGATCGAGATACAGGAGCGCAATCGCGTCCTGCCCCACGCCCGAACGGCCCAGCGTAAAGTTGGCGATGTTGACGCCATTCTTGCCCATCGTCATGCCCAAAAGGCCGATGATGCCCGGCACGTCCTCGTTGGTGGTATAGAGCATATGCGCGCCGATCTCGGCGTCGATGGTGATGCCCTTGATCTGGATGAAGCGCGGCTTGCCGTCGCTGAACACCGTCCCGGCGATGGAGCGTTCGCGCTTGTCAGTGACCACGGTCAGCTTGATATAGCCGTCGAAAGTGCCCGATTTGTCCTGATGCGTTGTCGAGACCTGCACGCCCCGTTCGCGCGCCACGATCGGGGCCGAGACCAGGTTCACGTCCGGATTTGCCGCCTTCAGGATGCCTGCGATAACGGCGCAATCCAGCGCTTTCAGGTTCATCTTCGACGCGACGCCATCATAGAGCACGTTGATCGCGCGGATCGGCTCATCCGTCAGTTGACCGACGAAATTGCCCAGATGCCCGGCCAGCTTGATCCAGGGGCCCATGACGGCAGCCTCTTCGGCGCTGACCGAGGGCATGTTCAGCGCATTCTGCACCGCGCCGGTCAGCAGATAGTCCGACATCTGTTCGGCCACCTGCAGCGCGACGTTTTCTTGCGCCTCGGTGGTGCTGGCCCCCAGATGCGGGGTGCAGACGACGTTGGGCAGGTTGAACAACGGGCTTTCGGTGGCGGGTTCCACCGCGAACACATCCAGCGCGGCGCCGGCGACATGGCCGGATTTCAGCGCCTCGGCCAGAGCGTCCTCGTCGATCAGTCCACCGCGCGCGCAGTTGATGATGCGCACGCCCGGCTTGGTTTTCGCCAAGGCCTCGCGCGACAGGATGTTGCGGGTCTTATCGGTCATCGGCACATGCAGGGTGATGAAATCGGCCCGCGCCAGCAACTCGTCCAGATCGACCTTGGTCACGCCCAGCGTCTTGGCGCGCTCGTCCGACAGGAAAGGGTCATAGGCGACAACTTTCATCTTCAGTCCGACCGCGCGGTCACAGACGATGCCGCCGATGTTGCCCGCGCCGATGACGCCGAGGGTCTTGTTGAACAGCTCGACCCCCATGAAGCGCGACTTTTCCCATTTGCCGGCATGAGTGCTGGCATTCGCCTCGGGCAGTTGCCGGGCGACGGCGAACATCATGGCGATGGCGTGCTCGGCGGTGGTGATCGAGTTGCCGAAGGGCGTGTTCATCACGATGATGCCCTTCTTCGACGCCGCGGGGATATCGACGTTGTCGACGCCGATCCCGGCGCGGCCCACCACCTTGAGGTTGGTGGCCAGCGCGATCAGCTTTTCTGTGACCTTGGTGGCCGAACGGATGGCAAGGCCGTCATATTGGCCGATCAGTTCGGCCAGCTTTTCCTTGTCCTTGCCAAGTTTCGGCATGTAATCCACCTCGACTCCACGGTCGCGGAAGATTTGCACGGCGGTTTCAGAGAGTTCGTCGGAAACGAGAACGCGGGGAGCCATTTGGGTATCCTTCTGGGATGGTGCGTGAAATCACGCACCCTACGGATGGGGGGGGTAGGGTGCGTGCTTGCACGCACCGCTCAAGTCAAAGGGTGGCGATCTCGGCGTCGAACGCCCATTCCAGCCAAGGCATCAGCGCGGCCACATCGGCGGTTTCTACCGTCGAGCCACACCAGATGCGCAGACCGGCCGGCGCGTCGCGATAGGCGCCGATATCCAGCGCCACGCCCGCCTTTTCCAGCCGCTTGGCGACCGCCTTGGCAAATGCCTCGCCGTCGGTGATGCGCGCATCAGTGAATTTCAGGCAGACCGAGGTGGTCGAAGCCGTCGCCGCATCCTCGGCCAGATTGGCGATCCAGGGGCGGGTGGCGCAGAAATCCCAGATCACTTGCGCATTCGCCTGCGCCCGGCCAACCAGCGCGGCCAGCCCGCCGATGGATTTCGCCCATTTCAGCGCGACCAGATAATCCTCGACCGCCAGCATCGAGGGCGTGTTGATCGTCTCGCCCTTGAAAACCCCCTCGGTCAGCTTGCCCTTCGAAGTCAGGCGGAACACCTTGGGCAGCGGCCAGGCGGGGGTATAGGTCTCCAGCCGTTCCACCGCGCGGGGCGACAGAATCAGCATGCCATGCGCACCCTCGCCGCCCAGCACCTTCTGCCAGGAGAAGGTCACCACATCCAGCTTGTCCCAAGGCAGGTCCATCGCGAAGGCGGCCGAGGTGGCGTCGCAAATCGTCAGGCCTGCGCGGTTCGCCGGGATGGCGTTGCCATTCGGCACCCGCACGCCCGAGGTGGTGCCGTTCCAGGTGAACACGACGTCCTTGTCGAAATCGACCTGCGCCAGATCGACGATCTGGCCGTAAGGCGCCTTGCGTACTGTGGCGTCCAGCTTCAACTGCTTGACCACATCAGTCACCCAGCCCTCGCCGAACGATTCCCAGGCCAGCATTTCCACGCCACGCGCGCCCAGCATCGTCCACATCGCCATTTCCACGGCGCCGGTGTCCGAGCCCGGCACGATGCCGATGCGATAGTCGGCCGGAACGCCGAGGATCTCGCGCGTCAGGTCAATCGCCTCGGCCAGTTTGGCCTTGCCGACAGCGGCCCGGTGCGACCGGCCCAACGGGGCGTCGGCCAGCATCTCGAGCGAAAATTGCGGGATTTTTGCGCAGGGGCCCGACGAAAAACGCGGGTTTGCCGGGCGCAGGGCCGGGGTATTGCTTACCATCTCTGGTATCCTCTCAGATATACGCCCCTCGTTGGGGAGGGGTGTCCCGCCGTTGCAAATAGCGGGGCGCCCTCGGAAAGGTAAGCCGGAAAATCAGCGAAAAGCGTCGCAAACGGGCGATTTTCGGCCGCCGTGTTCACGATGGGAAACCAAAGGTGGCGGGGCGGATCGGCGACCCGCCCCG
>CALESR010000037.1 GCA_937907485.1 uncultured Paracoccaceae bacterium
GGTAGGCAGTGTGTGCGAAGATGTTCAGGGCGCGCGCGCCGGGGCACCAGCCCCTGCGGCGCGTCGCGGAATTTCGTGGCGCCGTCGATGACGGACTCGGCCTGTTCGGGCGCGAGGTCGCCGTAAACATAGGTCCAGGCCCCCGGCCCGCGCAGAGCGACGGTGCAGCCGCGCGAGCAGTTCGACAGGCATTCGGTCTCGCGCAGCGTCACGCCCTCGGGCATCCGCCCCATCAGCGCCTGCGCAAGCAGGGCGCCGGGGCGCTGGGCCTCGGGGTCCATCCCCTCGCGCTTGCAGGTCACACAGACCAGAAGTTCGACACTCTTGGCCATGGGGCCCCCTGATGGTGGCGGGGCGCGCGCGGGGAGGGCCAAGGCCAAACCCGTCGCCGAAACACCCCGTCCGGCTGGACTCGTTCGTGCTGGCAGGTCTCCCGGCTTGCAGAGTTCGGGCGAGGCCCGTGATCGCCCGCCTTCCCGGCCGTGTGGCCAGTGGCATTGGGCGACCCCTCCGGTCACGGTCGCGGGGGCGGCTGCGCTTTGGGGTTGACCCCCTGTCGCATTCCCTTTTCACCTGTCAACCGACAGGCACCAGCCCCGCCCAGATGCGCCGCGGGGGCAATCGAGTCAAGCAAGGAAGCGACGCGATGGATACCGACGACGACCGCCACCGCCAGAAGATGCAGAAGATCAAGGCGGCGCGCGACCGTATGCTGGCCGAACGGCAGGGCGAAAAGGGGCTGATCATCGTGCACACCGGACCGGGCAAGGGGAAATCCAGCTCGGGCTTTGGCATGATCCTGCGCTGCGTCGCTCATGGGATGCCCTGCGCCGTGGTGCAGTTCATCAAGGGCGCATGGGACACCGGCGAGCGGCGGCTCCTGACCAGCCATTTCCCGGACCTGTGCCAGTTTCACGCGATGGGCGAGGGGTTCACCTGGGAAACGCAGGACAAGGCGCGCGACATTGCGGCGGCGCGGGCGGGCTGGGACAAGGCCAAGGAGCTGATCCGCGACGAGACGATCCGCATGGTGTTGCTCGATGAGATCAACATCGCGCTGAGGTATGACTACCTCGACGTGGCCGAGGTGGTGGCCTTCCTTCGCGATGAAAAACCGGCCATGACGCATGTCGTGCTGACTGGCCGCAATGCAAAACCCGAGGTGATCGAGCTGGCCGATCTGGTAACCGAGATGACCGCCGTCAAGCACCCCTTCCGCGCCGGGATCAAGGCGCAGGCGGGAGTGGAGTTCTGAGGTCAGAGGCCACTCAGTCGGCGATCAGCAGCAGCTCGGTCGTGATGCAGATGCTGTTGGCGCCGGGTTCGAGCCAACCTTGATGCAAGCTGCCGTCGAGGGTTACGATCTGCGCCTCCAGCCGGGCCGTGCCGTTCAGGTTGCCACCGGTCAGAAGGATCTCGGTGGCAAAGCTGTCGATCGGGGGATGCCCGGTCAGCCGTGGATGCACCAGCGAGCCGAGGCCAAAGATGCGGGCGCGGGGGAAACCCGCCTCCTGCGCGGCGAAGGTCAGGGCGGTGCAAATGTCCTGATTGGGCCGCAGGGTGACCAGCGCGGCATTGCTGCCGCCCCCAGTGTCGAGGGGTTGGAACAGCGGGAAATGCGTCTCTGCATCCGCCTGAACCTGCCATTGCGCACCCCGAATCCCCCAGCCGCGCGCGACGCTAGGCTGCGCAAGCCGGCTGTCCAGCGGCAGGATGTGGCCAAAGGTCGGCCCCGTCCAACCGGGCGCGGAAAATCGGCCGTGGCCGTGCAGCCAGGGCGCACCCTCCTTGCGGCCGACGTGCAGGCCAAGATGCTCGATCTGCCCGGCGCCCATCCGATAGGGTCCGGCATACCAGGCGGCATGGGCGCCGCTGGGGTCGACGCCGGGAATGACGAACTCCAGCGCGCCGAGAGCCGCGTTCTCGATCACCAGCCAGCCGCCATCATACGCCGACAGCGCCAGCGCCGCCGACTGTGCCAGTGAATCGGTCACGGGCAACGTCACCTCGACAGGTTCGGCCTGGCAGGGCTGGACGGCCCAGCGCCGGGGCGCCGCGGGGCCGGGATGGGAGAGCCTGGCGATCATTCCGACGGCATCTGGCCGCGCGCCAAGAGGTCCTCGCGGATCAACTTCTTGGTGATCTTCCCATAGGCGGATTTCGGCATTTCGTCCCAGAAGACGACATGCTGCGGCTGTTTGTAGCGCGCCAGCTTGTCACCCAGCCAGACCAGCAGTTCAGCCTCGGTCAGCGGCGCATTCAGCACGCAGACCGCCATGCCCACCTCGCCCCATTTGCGGTTGGGCACGCCCAGCACGGCGACCTCGGAAACCGAGGGGTGCAACAGGATCTTCTCTTCGATCTCGCGCGGATAGATGTTCGAGCCACCCGAGATATACATGTCGCTCGCCCGCCCGGTCAGATAGACAAAGCCCTGCGAATCCATGTGGCCCAGATCGCCGGTCAGGAACCAGCCGTTTCGAAAGGCCTTGGCGTTGGCCTCGGGGTTGTTGAAATACCCGGCGAACACCGCGGGGCCGGTGGCACAGATCTCGCCGGTCTCCAAGGGCGCGCATTCGCTACCGTCCTCGCGCTGGACCTGCACCTGCATCCCGGTGCGGGCGAAACCGCAGGTTCCCAGCCGCATTTCGCCGGCGGAGTGATGCACGGCCGGCAGCACGGTGATGTTGCCCGTCACTTCGCCCAATCCGAAATATTGCACCAGAACCGGGCCCAGTTTTTGCAACGCGGTGATCTGGTCGGCGCGATACATCGGCGCCCCGGCATAGATGACATGGCGCAGGCTGGAGTGGTCATGCGCGTCGACGGCGGGGTGTTCGACCAGCAGTTTCACGATTGTCGGCACGGTAAAGAGGTTGGTGATGCGGTGGCGTTCCACCAGCGACCAGACCTCGGCCGGGTCCAGTTTTGTACTGGCGGGCAGGACCGAAGGGACACCATGCGCGACCTGCGCCAGCAGGTGAATCCCCGCTCCGTGGCTGAGGGGGGCGACCACCAGCGAGGCATCGGGGCTGCCCCAGTCGGGCCCGGTGCCGGGCATCAGGTCGCACAGGTGGTTGGTCACCACAAAGCCCATCTGCCCATGCGTCAGCACCGCTGCCTTTGGCCGCCCGGTGGTGCCCGAGGTAAAGAAAAACCAGCAGGGATCATCGCGGTTGACCGCCACGGCGGGGCGCGATTGGCCCAGATAGGGCGCGATCAGGGCTTCATATTCATCGCCCAGCGTCAGGGTCACATCGACATGCTGCGCGCAAGCTTCGGCATGCGCGGGGAACTCGGGCCCGACCAGCACTCCGCGCGCTTGGGCGAAACCGGCCAGCCATGCAACCTCGTCGGGGGTCTGCCGAAAGTTGGCCGGCACCCAGATCGCGCCGACCCGCCAGCAGGCGAACATCGCCTCGACCATCTGGTTGCTATTGGCCGATTGCACCAGAATGCGGTCGCCCTTTTGCACGCCAAACCGCTGGATCAGCGCCTCGGCAAAGGCGGCCGAGCGGGTTTCGATCTGTGACCAGCTCCAGCTTTGTTCACCCCAAAGGAACCCCGGCGCCTCGGGGTGGCGGCGGGCGATGTCGGTCAGGAAATGCGACAGGTTCATCACCCGCTGGCTGGATGGGGTGATCCCCGCGGACAGGTCGATCCTCATTTCACCCGCTCCAGAATCGAACAATAATTGGCCACTGCCACGCCGCCCATGTTGAACACGCCCGCCAGCCGCGCGCCGGGCACCGTCATGTCACCGGCCTCGCCCGCCAGTTGCATCGCCGCCATGACATGCATGGAAACCCCGGTGGCGCCGATCGGATGGCCCTTGGATTTCAACCCGCCCGAGGGGTTGACCGGCAGGCGGCCGTCCTTGCGCGTGATGCCTTCGCGGATCACCCGGTGCCCCTGACCGGGCGCAGCGAGGCCCATGGCCTCGTATTCCAGCATCTCGGCGACGGTAAAGCAGTCATGGGTTTCGACCAATGTCAGGTCCGCCAACGCCAGCCCGGCATCGTCCAGTGCGCGTTGCCATGCCAGCCGCGCACCGTCCATCGCCAGAACGTCGCGTTTGGACATCGGCAGAAAGTCGTTGGTCTGCACGCGGGCACGAAAGCCGATGGCGCGGGTCAGGGTCTGCGCAGTTTCCTCATCCGCGAGCACCAGAATTGCGGCGCCGTCGGACACCAGCGAGCAATCGGTGCGCCGCAGCGGCCCGGCAACGAGGGGGTTCCTGTCCGAGGGCGTATTGCAGAACTCGAACCCGAAATCCTTGCGCATATGGGCGTAAGGATTGGCCAGCCCGTTGGCGTGGTTCTTGGCGGCGATCATGGCCAAGGCGTCGGATTGGTCGCCATAGCGCTGGAAATAGCCGGCGGCAATCTGGCCAAAGAGCCCGGCAAACCCGGCGGGCACCCCGGCCTCCTCGCGCACATACGAGGCGCCCAGCAGGATCTCGCCGACCTGCGCCGTCGGAGTGGCGGTCATCTTTTCCGCGCCGACCACCAGCGCGATGCGCCCGCGCCCGGATTCGATGAAATCCATCGCGCCATAAAGCGCAGCGGACCCGGTGGCGCAGGCGTTTTCATAACGGATCGCCGGCACATGGCGCAGCGCGTCATCGGCCAGCGCCACCAGGGCCGCTTGAAAATCCTGCCGGCTGAAGCCATTGTTGAACACACCGACAAAGATGCCGTCGACATCCTCGGCGCCGATCCCGGCATGGGCCAGCGCGGGCGCCAGAATCGACGCGATGAGGGATTCGGTGTCGGGTTCTTCGGCTTTGCCGAAATGGCTGTGGCTCCAGCCGACGATCTGCGCGCGGGGCATGGCTTCCTCCTGTTTCTCGGCAGGAATGCAACACATCCGGGGGCGCTTGCCCAGAGGCAGCGTGCAAGAATGCGGCGCACTGGACAGAAGGCAGCGCGCTCTCGTATCCCGAGAGGGGATGGGGTGCCGGACATGTCACGCGCGAAACCAAAACCAAGTGTCGATGCCGTGGTAATCGGGCGCAACGAGGGCGCCCGGCTGGCGGCCTGTCTGGCCTCGCTCAAGGGGCAGGTCCGGCGCGTGATCTATGTTGATTCGGGCTCGACCGACGACAGCCCGATGATCGCGCGGGCGGCCGGGGCCGAGGTGATCGACCTCGACTTGACGCAACCCTTTACCGCCGCGCGGGCGCGCAACACCGGGCTGAAGGCGCTGAAGGCCGATCCCCCGGATTTCGTGCAATTCATCGACGGCGATTGCGAGTTGCGCGAGGGCTGGGTCGAACGCGCCCGGCATTTCATGCACGACAATCTGCGCGCGGCGGTGGTCTGTGGCCGCAGGCGCGAGAGGCACCCTGACGCCAGTGTCTATAACGCACTGATCGATGCCGAATGGGACACCCCGGTTGGCGAGGCCAAGGCCTGCGGCGGCGATGCGCTGATGCGGTATCAGGCGGTAAACGCTGTGGGCGGCTATCGCCCCGACCTGATCGCCGGCGAGGAGCCCGAACTGTGCCTACGGCTGCGGGCGCGCGGTTGGACGGTGTGGCGGATCGAGGCCGAGATGACCTGGCACGACGCGGGGATCACCCGCTTTGGCCAGTGGTGGAAGCGGACCGAGCGCGCCGGTCACGCCTTTGCCGAAGGCGCGGCGCGGTTCTCCACTCCGCAGGCGCCGCATTGGCAGGCTGAAACCCGGCGCATCTGGCTGTGGGGCATCGCGCTGCCGCTGGTGGCGCTGCTGGGCTCGCTGCTGCATCCGGCGGCCTTGCTTCTGGTGCTTGCCTATCCGGCACAGGTGGCGCGTCTGGCCGGGCGGATGGGCTGGCGGGCAGCGCTGTTCAACACGCTGGGCAAGTTTCCCGAGGCCGTGGGTGCCCTTCGGTTCCACGCCCGACGGCTGTCGCGGGCCGAGGCGCGGTTGATCGAATACCGGTAAGGCCCGCCGCCGGTCCTCGCGGGGGGTGTCAGGCGCCAAGGATCAAGGCGGCGGCCTTTTCGGCAATCATCAGCGTCGGCGCGTTGGTATTCCCCGAGGGGATCGTCGGCATGATCGAGGCATCAACCACCCGCAGCCCGCTGACGCCGTTCACCCTGAGGTCAGGCCCGACCACGGCGCCCGGATCGGTGCCCATGCGGCAAGTGCCGACCGGGTGGAAAATGGTGGTGCCGATATCACCGGCGGCGCGGACCAGTTCAGCCTCGGTCTGCGCGGCAGGACCGGGTTTGAATTCGTCGGGTCGATAGCGGGCCAGCGCGGGAGCCGCCATGATGCGCCGGGTCAGGCGGATGGCGGCGGCGGCCGTGCGCTTGTCGGCCTCGGCGCTCAGATAGTTCGGTGCGATGGCGGGCGGGGTCAGCGCTTCCGGCGAGGTAATGCGGATATGCCCTCGGCTTTCAGGGCGCAGGTGGCAGACCGACGCGGTGATCGCCGGGAAAGGGTGCGGCGGCTGGCCGAAGGCCTCCAGACTCAAGGGCTGGACGTGGTATTCCAGATCGGCGCGGTCCACGTCCGGGCCAGACCGGGCAAAGGCACCCAGTTGCGAGGGCGCCATTGACATCGGGCCCGAGCGAAAGGCCGCATATTCCGCCGCAATCATCGCCTTGCCCCAGAGGCTGTTGGCCATGGTGTTCAGCGTCTTGGCGCCCGTCACCTTGAAAGCGAGGCGCAATTGCAGGTGGTCCTGCAGGTTCTCGCCCGCGTCGCAATCGTGGCGAGAGGCGATACCAAGCGCGGCCAACCGCGCGGCGGGGCCGATGCCCGCCAGTTGCAACAGTTGCGTCGAGCCGATGGACCCGGCGGACAGGATCACCTCGGCCTGCGCGCGTTCCTCGGTGGGCTGGCCGTCACGCAGATAGCGCACGCCAACGCAACGGTTGCCGTCAAAGATCAGCCCGGTGGCTTGCGCGTTGGTGTGGATCGCCAGATTGGCCTTGCTAGCCGGACGCAGGAACGCTTTTGCCGAATTCCAGCGCCAGCCTGAACGCTGGTTGACCTTGAAATAGGCCACGCCCTCGTTGTCGCCGGTGTTGAAATCCGCCGTTGCGGGAATGCCAGTCTCGGCTGCAGCCTTGGCCCAGTCGTCGAGGATGTCCCAGCGCAGGCGTTGGTTTTCAACCCGCCACTCACCCCCGGTGCCATGCGCCTCGCCGGGATCGCCGGCCGCGTAATCCTCGTGCCGTTTGAACATAGGCAGCACATCATCCCAGCCCCAGCCGGTGTTGCCCATTTGGCGCCATTGGTCGTAGTCGGCGGCCTGACCGCGCAAATACAGCATGCCGTTGATCGAGGAACAGCCGCCCAGCACCTTACCACGCGGATAGAGCAGGCTGCGACCGTTCAGCCCGGTTTCGGCCTGCGTGCGCAACCGCCAGTCGGTTCGCGGGTTGTCGATGCAATAGAGATAGCCAACCGGCACATGCACCCAAAGGTAATTGTCGCTGCCGCCAGCCTCAAGCAGCAGCACCCGGTGGCGCGCGGCCAGACGATTTGCCAACAGCGCCCCGGCACTGCCAGCGCCGATGATGATGTAGTCCCAATCGCTCATATCTGGCCCCCCGTGCGGCGATCCTATCATCTGGCGATTCGCGCGCAATGCGCCGGGTTGCCGATCTTGCGGCGGGGAAATCCGCCGATACCAGCCCTAGCGGTTGTGGAATCCGACAAAATTTGGTAGAGATACCTGTAAGTTACAAGACTTTCTTAAGACGGCCTGCAAATGGCCGCGTCACCGGACCGAGGCCCGCATGAAAACTCTTATGACCGCCGCTACCCTGGCCCTTGGCCTGCTGGTCCCTGTCGCCGCCTTTGCCGGTCCGATCGAGAGCGCCTGCAATGCCTCGGATCGGCCCAACGCCAACCGGCAGGTCTGCCGCTGCATTGATGCCGCTGCCCGTCACACGCTGACGCGGTCCGAGCAGCGCCGCGCCGCTCGGTTCTTTCAGGACCCTGACGAGGCGCAGGCCGTGCGCATGTCGCCGACCCGGCAGGACAATGAATTCTGGGCCCGCTATCGCGCCTTTGGCGATCTGGCCGAGCAGATGTGCTCGAACGGTTAAGGCCGCTTTTCCGCCACCCGCGCCCGCCACAGGGTGAACAGCCCGGCGCAGACGACAATCGCCGCCCCGATGGCCACATTCGGGCGCAGTGTTTCGTTGAACACCACAAAGCCGATGGCGCTGGCAAAGACCAGTTGCAGATAGGCAAAGGGCTGAATCGCGCTGGCCTCGGCCACCTCATAGGCGCGAATCAGCAGATAGTGGCTGAGCGCCGAGGTAAAGCACAGCATCAGCATCAGCAGCCAGTCGGTGCCGATCATCGGCTCCCAATACCAGATGCCGACAGCGCTGGTCACCAGGGCACCCGAAACCCCGGTCCAAAAGAAGCTGACCGCGCTGGAATCATGCCGCCCGACAAAGCGGGTCAGCAGCCCATAGAGTGCGAACATGAATGCCGCCAGCAGCGGGATCAGCGCGCCGATGCGGAACACGCCAAAGCCGGGCTGCAGGATCACCAGCACGCCGACAAAGCCGATGCCGATCGCCACCCAGCGCCGCCAACCGACCTTCTCGCCCAGCACGGGGCCAGACAGCGCGGCGATCAGCAGCGGATACACTGCAAAGACCGCATGCGATTCCACCAACCCCAGAATGACAAAGCCTGAGACCGCGACGAGGATTTCCAGCGCCAGCAGCACGCCCCGGAAAACCTGCCGCAGCGGCACTTTCGAGCGCGCTGCATTGCGCCAGCCGCCCGCCTTGCGCGAGGCGACGGTGATGACAAAGGCGGCAAAGAACCAGTAGCGGATCATGATAATCATGAAGACGTTGTATTCGCCCGCCAGATGGCGCGAGAAACCGTCCTGCACGGCAAAGACGAAGGTGACCGCGATCATCAGCCAGATGCCGAGGGTGGTGTTCTGCGCTTGGGAGTTCATGCGAGCATCCTGCCGGTGGTCATGTGTTTCTTGCGTCCAAAACCGGGCTGTCGGGTGACGACGAATCCCGCAGCCTCCAGCGCGCGGCGGACGTGGCCGGCGGCGGTGTAGGTTGCCAGCGTGCCGCCCGGTGCGGTGTGGCGGGCAACCTCGGCCAGCAGGTCGTCGCCCCAGAGTTCCGGGTTACGCGCTGGGGCAAAGCCATCGAGAAACCAGGCATCGGCGCGGCCTTGCCAGTCGGGCAGGGCTCGCCGTGCATCGCCGAGGATCACCTCGACCTCGACGCCCGGCAAGGACAGACGCGGTCCAACCGCCCACTGCGCCACCAGCGCCTTGGCCAGCGGCAGACCAAAGGGCGCCAGTGCACGGTCCATGTCAGCGGGGGTCAATGGAAAGGCTTCGAACGAGGTATAGTGCAGGATGCCGGGCCCCTGCCAGAGTTCCGCCAGCGCCAGCAGATTCAACCCGGTGCCAAAGCCCAGTTCGGCCACATGGAATCCGTTACGCAGTCGGGCTGGCAGATCATTGCCGGTCAGGAACACATGCCGCGTTTCCTCGATCCCCCCGGTGAAGTATGGGTCATCAAAGGCAGTCGCCACGGGCGTGCCGGTCTCTGTCCATGTCAGGGCGGGCTGGGTCATGCGCATGTGAAACAAAAGTCCTGCGGTTGCTATCGCGCGGGGACGGGGGAAAGGCAAGGATGCATATCACCGTCATGGGGGCCGGGATTCTGGGCCTGACCGCCGCGTGGCAGATGGCCCGACGCGGGGCAACGGTGCGGCTGTTCGAGGCAGAACGCGTCGGGGCCGGGTCATCTGGCGGGCTGGTGGGCGCGCTGGCACCGCATGTTCCGGAACAATGGAACGCCAAGAAGGCGTTTCAACTGGATAGCCTGCTGATGGCCGAAGGGTTCTGGCGCGAGGTGTCCGCGACGGGCGGCGTCGATCCGGGATACGCGCGACTGGGCCGGGTGCAGCCTCTGGCCGACGAGGCAGCGGTAGCCTTGGCACGCCAGCGAGGCGAGACCGCGCGCGACCTGTGGCAGGGTCGCGCCGAGTGGCAGGTGACCGGCGCGGTGCCGGGGCTGCGGCTAGCCAGTGCGACGGGGCTTTTTGTGCGCGACACGCTGACAGCCCGCCTCTCGCCGCGCCGGGCCGCACAGGCGCTGGTGGCGGCACTGGCCAAGCTGGGGGTGCCGATCGAAACCGGGAACAAGGCGCCCGAGGGGCGGGTTCTTTGGGCGACCGGAGTGCAGGGGCTGGCGGATCTGGGTATCGGCGGCGGGGTCAAGGGACAGGCGGCGCTGCTGGCGGCGGATTGGCGCGATGCACCCCAGATCTTTGCCGAGGGGCTGCATCTGGTGCCGCATGCCGACGGCACGCTGGCGCTGGGCTCGACGTCGGAACGCGAATTCAGCGACGCGCAGTCCACCGACGCCCAACTTGATGCGCTGATCGACCGGGCGGTGGCCCTGTGCCCCGATCTGGCCTCGGCGCCGGTGATCGAGCGCTGGGCCGGCGTGCGGCCCCGCAGCCCCTCGCGCGCGCCGGTGCTGGGCGAATGGCCGGGACGGCCGGGGCATTTCGTGCTCAACGGCGGTTTCAAGATCGGCTTTGGCATGGCGCCGAAACTGGCGGTGCTGGCGGCTGACCTGATTCTGAACGGACGGGATGCCGTGCCGTCTGGATTCCGCCTGGATGAGTCGCTGGGCCGCAAGCGCGGGCATCCGTAGGGTGCGTGCATGCACGCACCGTGGCCCGAATGGTGCGTGCGAGCACGCACCCTACACCAAACGCAAAAGGCCCCGCCGAAGCGGGGCCTTTCAAGCCATTCGTCAGGCTTAGTGCAGACGCTGCTCCACCGTGGCGATCGATTGCTCGATCAGCTTGGCGGCATCCTCGGCGGCGAGGTTCTTGGCGATCAACTCGCCCGAGGCCGAGATGGCCACCGCTACCGCCTGATCACGCACCGCACGGATGGCGGCGGCTTCGGCAGCGGCGATCTGGTCCTCGGCGCCGCGCAAACGGCGGGCGATCGAGGCTTCGAGATCGGCACGCGCCTGTTTGGCGGCCAGTTCGGCATCGGCCTTGGCCTTGGCGACGATGCGCTCGGCCTGCTCCTTGACCTCACCCTTGCGCCGCTCGAACGAGGCGCGCAGTTCCTGCGCCTCTTCGCGCAGTTTGCGGGCTTCTTCCAAGTCGGCACGGATGGTCGCAGCGCGCTTGTCCAACAAGCCGCCCAGCATGCCGGGCACCTTGAAGTAGACCAGCACGCCGACGAACAGCACGAAGGACACGAACACCACAAAGTCGGTGTTGCGCAGCGAGATGTCCCAGCCAGCCGCCATCGCGGGCGAGGCCGCGACGGTCAGGATCACAGTAAGTGCGCGGATCATGCGGCACCCCCTTTCAGGCGGGCGGTGACGGCAGAGGTCACCGAACGGGCATCAGCCTTGACGCCAAAGGACGCCAGGATTTCCTTGGTGGTGTCCTTGGCCACACTGCTCACCGCCTCGGCCGCGCTGGCGCGGATGTCGGCGATGCGCACCTCGGATTCCGCGGTGCGAGCAGCGATCTCGGCGTCGGCCTTGGCAATCGCCACGTCCAGATCCTTCTGGATCTCGGCGCGGGCCTCGGCGACCACCTTGGCCGCAGCGGCACGCGCGTCGTCGAGGGCCTTGTGATAGGCAGCCTCGGCCTCGCGGGCCTGGGTCTTGTAGGTCTCGGCGGCGCTCAGATCATTGGTGATCGTCCCGGTGCGTTCGGCCAGAACCGATCCGATCCGGGGCAGGGCCACGCGCGAGAGGATGAAATACAGCACGACCAGCGCCACCACGAGCCAGAAGATCTGGTTCGGGAAGGTCGCGAAATCGAGTTGCGGCATTCCGCCCGACGCAGCCGCGTCTGCGGCGTGTCCAGCGGCTGTGGGTTCCGACATGGCGTCCTCCTGAGTCACCGTATCCGCCGGAAAGGTGGGATCACCCCTCCGGCGCAAGGATCACGGGCGTGTCAGGATCAGACGGCGAACATCAGCAGCAGCGCGACGAGGAACGAGAAGATCCCCAGCGCTTCGGCGAAGGCGATGCCGATGAACAGCGTCGCGGTCTGGCCAGCAGCGGCCGACGGGTTGCGCAGCGCGCCCGACAGGAAGTTGCCGGCCACGTTGCCCACACCGACCGCAGCCCCGCCCATGCCCATGCAGGCCAGGCCAGCGCCGATGTA
>CALESR010000038.1 GCA_937907485.1 uncultured Paracoccaceae bacterium
GATGGTGGTGGCACTGAAGCCGCTGCATGACCGCGCCCGCATCAAGCGCGTCGTCGTGGCGACCTATCAATCGGTCTCGGGCGCCGGCAAGGAAGGCATGGACGAACTCTGGACCCAGACCAAGGGCATCTTTGTGCCGGGGCAAGAGGTTGCGCCGAAGAAGTTCTCCAAGCAGATCGCCTTCAACGTCATTCCGCATATCGACGTCTTCCTCGACGATGGTTCGACCAAGGAAGAGTGGAAGATGGTCGCCGAGACCAAGAAAATCCTCGATCCGAAGATCAAGGTGACGGCGACCTGCGTGCGGGTGCCGGTGTTTGTCGGCCACTCCGAGGCGATCAACATCGAATTCGAGGAACCGCTGGACTGGCAGGAGGCGCAGGACATCCTGCGCGAGGCGCCCGGTGTGCTGCTGATCGACAAGCGCGAGCCGGGTGGCTATATCACCCCCGTCGAATGTGTCGGCGACTATGCCACCTATGTCAGCCGCGTGCGGCAAGACAGCACCATCGACAACGGCATCAGCCTGTGGTGCGTCAGCGACAACCTGCGCAAGGGCGCGGCACTGAACGCGGTGCAGATCGCCGAGGTTCTGGGCCAGCGCTGCCTGAAAAAGGGCTGAGACGCCCGGCAAGACGACATCAGGGGCGCCCCATCGGGCGCCCTTTTCATTCGCCGATCGCGGCCTCGATCACTCGCGCCAGCGCTGCGCCGTCGCGGTGCGCCAGCAGCCAGTCGCGCAGTGCGGCGCGCTGGGCCTCGGGCGGGGGCAGGGTCAGACCCTCGGGCGGGGCGGGCATCACCAGACCGGCGCCTGTAAAGAACCCGGCCGCCTCGCGGTTGGCATGGCGGATCCAGTTGCTCAGCGGCGCGGGCGGATCCGCCAGTTTGGGCAAGCCTGCCAGCGCCGGGGCGGTTTCCAACCGCCTGAGCAAGCCAAAGCGCCGGTGCACCAGATCGCGGTCGCCCTCGCCAAACCGGATGAAGGCCTCGTTCGCGGCCATCAGCCACAACGTCGCCGCCGCGCTGAGGCTTTCGTTCACCATGCCCACCGGCTCGGGCAACTGGACCGCTCGCCCCAGAACCGCGCCGATCTGCGCTGTCAGATCCGCCACCAGATCTCCGCCGACCAGCGAGTGACGGTCAAGCGCCCGCAGGATCACCCGCTGCGCGCCCAGTCGGGCGATCCAGTTGGCCAGCGTCACATGCCCTTGCTGCACCGGCACCGAGGGCAGCGGCAGATCGGCAAAGCGGTCGCCGTCGCGGATGCGCTGATCCAGCATCGAGCGGAACTGCGACACCGGATCGCGCACATAGGCCAGCACCGTCACGCCGTCAAAGATCGCCGCTAGTCGGGCCAGCACCGGCTTGATGTTGCGCACCTCGTAGAGCTGCTCGCTCGACAGCACGGTCAGCGCCGGGCGGGTGCGGGCGACCTCGTCCGCCAGCGACTGCCAGGCGGTTTCAGCCCAGTCGCGGGCCTCGGCGCGGGTGGTGAAATGCAGCCGTTCACGCGGCAACAGCGGCTTGCCCTCGCGGGTAAAGACATTGGCCAGCGTGCGGGCGGGCGGCCCACGCGATGCGTCGGGCTCCCAGGCCAGCACGCCCTCTGCAAGCAGCGCCGCGCGGTTCAGCCGCAGCGCGGTCTGGATCGTGGTGGACCCCGCCTTGGGCGATCCGATGTGCAAAAGGACGTGCATGGGCCCCCCGGATATGCTGGCCCCAGCCATACCCCAGCCCGCCGCCCGCGCGCAATCGCGCGGATTGCAACCGGGGCTAGCATGGTCTAGCCCTGATGGGCGGCGAAGGGGGCGGGCATGACGGCAATCCTGGATGAGTTCAAGCTAAGCTATGTCGCGGTGCCAAAGGTCGCCTGCACCTCGATCAAGACCATGCTGTTCGAGGTGGAAAACGGCTTTGCCTTTCAGCACTTCAGCGCCAGTGGCCGCAGCTTCTGGATCCACGATTTCTATAAATCCGTGCCCTTTGGCGATCTCAAACACGCCGCGATGGCGGATCACCGCCGCCTGGCCGTGGTGCGTGACCCAGTGCGGCGGTTGTTGTCGTGCTATTCGAACCGTGTGCTGCACCACCGCGAACTGTCGCGCGACAAGGCCCGCAAGCCGCTGCGGACTGCGGATCTGCCGTTCAACCCTGATCTTCCGACCTTTGTCGCGCATCTCGGGGGGTATATGGCCGCCGTCGACAGCATCCGTCACCACGCGCTGCCGATGGTCGCCTATCTGGGCCATGACCCGGCCTATTACGCGCGGGTCTTCGGCATGGGCGAGCTTGATGCCTTTGTCGAGGAGGTCCGCGTGGCCTCTGGCCGGGAAGTGGCGCTGGCGCGGTTGCAGACTGGCGGGCCAAAGATCGACCCCGAGGCGCTGAGCGCCGCCGAAACCCGCCGACTGCAGGCGTTTTACGCCGAGGATTACGCGCTTTATGGCGACAGGTTCTGACCCGCTGATTACGGTCATCGTCGCGGTCTGCGACGTGGCACCCTGGGTCGGCGAGGCCATCGCCAGCCTGAGGGTGCAAACCTTGGGTGACTTTGAGGCGCTGGTGATCGACGACGGGTCGCGCGATGACAGCGCTGCGGTGGCGTTGGCGGCGATTGGTGGCGATCCGCGCTTTCGTCTGATCCGCCAGGAAAACCGCGGCCTTTCGGCAGCGCGCAATGCCGGGCTGGCGCTGGCGCGGGGGGAGTGGGTGGCATTTCTGGACGGCGACGATGCCTTTGCCCCCGGGTTTCTGGCCACGCTGCACGGCGCCTGCCTCCGCCACGGCACAGATTGGGCTGCCTGTGCGATCAGGCTCTGCACACCGGACGGAGACGTCTGGCACCCCGGTTTTCACCCCGGTCCACGCCCTGAAGTCGAAACGCTGCTGGATTTGCGCGACGCCCGGCAGGTGGCGCAGGTCTTTCCTTCGGCCTGGAACAAGCTCTGGCGCCGCGAGGCGCTGGGGGATCTGCGCTTTCCTGAAGGGCTGTGGTTCGAGGATCATCCGGTGTTCTGGGCGATGGCCGCGCGTGCGCCCCGTCTGGTCTGGCTGCCCGAGGGGTTGGTGCGCCACCGCCGCGAACGCCCCGGCCAGATCACCGGGTGCGATGATGATCGGGTCTTTGATGTGCTGACGGTGCTGGACCGGCTGCATCCCTTTGTGGCGAAGGGGTTTGTCGGCGGAGTGCCGGGGTTTGACCGTCTGGCCTCAAGGCTGGTGGGCGAGCGGTTTCAGGTTCTGCGCGACCCTGGCCGGATGGCGCGGTTTCTGGAGGCGGCGCGGGCGCTGTTCGCCCGGCTGGAGCTGCGTTGGCAGGACGACCCCGAGATGTCGCGCGCTTACGCCTTGGCGATGGCGGGGGAGGTGCCGTTGACGGTGCCTGCCGACCGGCCGGACGCCGCGCAGGGCGTGCCGGGGGCCGAGGTGCTGGCGCCGGGCGGCACCCCGCGCGGGCGCTACCTGTTGCAACTGGCGCCCGGCGAGGCGCCCTTGCCGCGGGGGCTGTGCGACCTGATCGACAAGGCCGAGCGCAGTGGCGCCCCTCTGGTTGTCGGTGGGCTGACCCGCGCGGCGCTGGGCTGGCATGACGGCTGGTGTGACAACCGGCATTGCGTGGTGGATGCTGAAGGGCGCATTCCGATGGGACCGGCGCAGGCGCTGCGGCTGTATCCGGCTTTGGGCAATCTCTTGGTCCGGCGCAAAGGGGTCGTGAGACGTGCCGACAAACCAGACGCGACCGAGGTTCAACAGATCACCCTCGCAACGGCCTTGGCGGCGGATTGGGCGGTGCGGAGCGACACGCCTGCCGTCGCGGTGCCCGATGTGCCGCAGGGCCTGCCCGACCTGTGGCAGGCCGCGCGTTGGGCCGCGGCGCTGCCGCCCCCGGCGCCGGGAATGCCGCGCGGCTGGCGGGGGCTGTTGTTCCTGCGCATGGTGCGGTTGCGCTATGGCTGTCGCCTGGTGCCCTCGCTGGCGGCGCTGGCACTGGCGGTGCGGCACGGCTGGCTGGCCCCGCACCCGGATGCACGCCCCGACCCTGAAACCCCGCGCTGGCTGCGCGCTGCGATCATGCTGGGTCGGCGCGCGCCGATTGCATCGGACCCGCCCGCAGGCGATAACCGCGCAGGTCGGCGGCAAGGGGGCCGGGGTTGCTGAATTTTAATATCAAGGGGCGGGCGCGGCTGCGGGCGGTAGCGGATTTCGCGACTGGCGCAGTGCTGAACCTCGATTTCCTTGATGCCACCGGCGCGCATATCCCTTTTCACCTGTCGCTGCGCCGCGACGAAGGGTTGGTCGTGCTCAACCGGCGCGATGCGGCTGGCTGGCGGCGTGAGATCCGGGTGCCGATGGCCTTTGCCCGCGCGCCGGTATCGGTTGATCTGGTGCTGACCGCGCGTTGGGTGGCGGTGCAGGTTGGCGGGCGGCGGATCGGCCGCTTTGACGCCTGGCCGAGGCCCGACCGGCAGGGAAGGTTCGGGCTGCGGCGGGGGTTTCCGGACCTTGCGCGCATTGCCGGGCTGAACTGGCAAGGCGCCTTGCAGCCGGGGTCGCTGCTGACCGGCAGCGGCGAGGCACCGCCGAAGGGTCTGCACCTGACCGAGGGGCTGGAACTGGCGCTGCGTGGTCTGGGCGCGGGCTGCCCCCTGCGCGGCCGGGTCGAGGCAGGGGCGTTGACCCTGCCCGCGCAAGCGCGACGGCTGGCCAATCTTCTGCCCGACGGCCAGCAGGAAACCGCACTGGTCTGCACCTTGCCCGGCCGTGTCTGGCTGGGCGTGGGCGAGGGACTTGCGCTGCGCCTGTGCGGCGAGGACGGTATCGAGTTGGGCCAGCTGACCCTGTCGCGGGCAGGAATGGCCGAACGCATTGCGGCGGGGGCAGGGATGCTGGCGCTCGACGACCGCACCGCGCTGCAGGCCATCGAGCACGCCCGCCACGGTGCCCTGTTGCCCCTGCTGCCACCCGCCGCGCAAGCCGCGTTGTTTCAGGCGGCCGAGCGTTTTGGCCTGGGGGTCTGGCTGGCCGAGGGCAGTGACGTGCCGCCGCCGGCGCCGCCGCCCTTGCCTGCCCCCGAGGCCGCCGTCACGCAGGCCGCGACGGCGTTTCACCTCGCGATGCGCGCTGCGCCGCCGGCCGAGGCGCCCGCACGGTTGGACGAGGCGCTGCGCCGTCTGCCTGCCTTGGCTGACCGGCTGGCGCTGCTGTCCCAGCTGACCGAATGGTTTTGCCTGAGCGGTGATCCGCGCGACCTGTTCGTGGCGCGGCAGCGGAATTTGTCGCAGGGTGCGTTGCCCGTCAGCCCGCGCGACCCTTGGTCGCTGTCGGTTGCGCTGCCGCATCTCTATATCGAAGGCGCCTTTGCCGCCGTGGCCGAGACCCTGCGCGCGCTGGTGCCGCCGGGGCCTGAGTGGGTTGTCACACCGGCGCTGGGCTGGGTGGCACGTGAGATTGCGCGCAATGCGCCGGATCATCAGGGCCGCCGTCCGGCCGACTGGCAACGCTGGGCGATGGTCGCGGCCTTCCTCGACGTGCTGGCGGCGCGCAAGGGCGACTATTGGGCGCGGACCCCCTGCGCGCGGTTGCGCGGCGGGTTGGTGGCGCTGCTGGGTCAGCGCGAGACACTGCCGCCCGAATTGCGCGAGCGACTGATCTGGCTGGCGATGCAACTCTACGGCATGAGCCCGGCGTTCTGGTCCGATCTGGCCGCGCAGCCGGACAGTGCCTTGCCGCCCCGGCTGGCCGAGTTGCGGGCCGCTTTTGCCCGGCTGCGCGAGGGGGTCGAAGCGTATGCCGACAGCGCAAACCTTGCCTTTGCGCTGGCACCGTTTCGCCAGATCGGCTCGGTTGATCTGCCGCGCTTTGCCCGTGATCTGCTGGGTGCCGGGGGTGACGGCGAAGCACTGCGGGCCGCCGCCTTTCCCGGCGCCGTGCCGGTTGGCGCCGACCCCGCCACGCTGCGCGCCGAACTGGCCGCAGGATGGCGGGGTGTTGGCGAGGCCCCCTTTCGCGGAGCGCTGACCGCGCTGCGCCAGCAGGCCGATCCGCTGCCGTTGCTGGCCGCACTGGGCGGCGCAACGGCGCGGTTTCAGGGGCTGACCACGGCAATGGATTTGGCGCGCGGGCGGCTGACGGCGGGCGATGCGGCCGGGGGCGCAGCGCTGTTGCAGGCGGCAGGGCAGATCATCGCCACCTTGGACGACAGCCATGCGCAGGAGGCGCTGGGCCGTGCCTGTGGCCCCTCGGTCGCGCTGACAGCGCTGCTGGCCGAGCATGGCGCCCGGCCCGAGGTGCGCGCCCTCGCCGTTCGGCTGCGCGACTCGGTTCATCCGGTGCCGATGCCGCAAACTCGTGACCTGACCGCCGATCTGCGCGCCGCTGCCGACCCGGTGCAGGACACCCTTCTGTGCCTCTATTCCTGCCGCGCCCATCTGGAAACCCGGGTGGCGACGATCCGCCAGACCTGGGCACCCTTGCTGGCGCGAATGGGCGTGCCGTTTCTGGTCTTTGTGGGTGGCGGTGACGGCACGCGCGGCGGAGACGTCGTGGCGCTGGATTGCCCGGATGATTATGAGGGGCTGCCGCAGAAAACCCTCGCCATGATGCGTTGGGTCTATGACAACACCCGCTTTTCGCATCTAGTCAAGGTCGATGACGATTGTCTGCTGGATCCACAGGAATGGTTCGGCGACCTCGCGCATCGGGGCGTCGATTATTACGGCCGACCACTGCACCGGGTGCGTGGGCAGATGGACCGCGCCTGGCACATGGCGAAATCCTCCAGTCCGCGCGGTCGGCTGGAACTGGACAAATCGCCCGAACCCTCGACCTATGCCGATGGTGGCTCAGGCTATGCCCTCTCGCGGCGCGCGATGGCCGCGTTGCTCGACGCGGCTGCCAGCCCTGAGGGACAGGAGTTGATCGCGCTGTCCTTCATGGAGGACAAGCTGGTCGGCGACCTGTTGGCGCGGCGCGGCATTTGGGTCGAGAACACCGATTACCGCGTCAGCGTGTTGCGCCGCACGCGGCCCGGCGGTCCCTTGGTGGCGCAGTGGGAAAACGGGTTCCTGCCCTTTCGGGGTTCGGGCATCAAGTTGGTGCATCTCGACGGGCATGAGCGCATGGCCGAGGTCACCGCAGCGCTGGACGACCCGCTGCCGCGCCCGGCAAAACTCTGGCCGACATTCCAGCCGCTGCGACTGGGTTCGCGATCGAACACTCTCGATCTGCTGTCACCGGCGGACAAACTGAGGCAGGTGAATGCGGCGCCCGTGGCTGTCATCGCCTGCCTGCGCAACGAGGTAGCGATCTTGCCGCGCTTTCTGGCGCATTACCGGGCGCTGGGGGTGCAGGGGTTCCTGATCGCCGACAATGGTTCGGACGATGGCAGTCTGGAGATGCTGCTGCAGCAGCCCGACGTTGCCACCTTTGCCGTTGATACCGACTATAGCGCCTCGCATTACGGGGTGGCTTGGCAACAGGCGCTGCTGGGCAATCTGCGTTGCGGGCGCTGGTCGCTGGTGGCGGACGCGGACGAGTTTTTGCTGTGGGACAGCGGCCGCGACGGCTCGCTCGCCGAACTGGTGCAGTCACCGGACTTTGCCGGGGCCGATGCTGCGCGTGTCTTCATGCTGGACATGTATCCAGAGGGGCCGCTGGCCGAGGCCGATTTCACCAAGGGCGACCCCTTCGATCTGGCGCCCTGCGTCGATCGCGCGCCGTTTCTGGCGGTCGCAGGCATGCGCGGGCCCTATTCGGACGCGCCGGTCTGGACCTCGGCGCTGCGTCACCGGCTGATCCCCGATGCGCGGCCGGAACTCTTCGTTGCGCAAAAGATCGCCCTGCTGAAATACCGGCCCTGGATGCGGCTATCGGCAGGGCTGCATTTCGCCGCCGATGTGCAATTGGCGCGGCGTGACCTTCTGTTCGCGCATTTCAAATACAATGCTGCCTTTCATGCCAAGACTCAGGCCGAGGTCGCCCGGCGCCAGCATTTCAACAACGCCGAGGAATACCGCAAGTATCAGGCCCTGCTGGCCGAGGGGCGCGATGTGCTTTGGGATGCCGAGCGCTCCGTGCGCTGGCAGGAGTGTGACGTGGTGCAGAAGATCGTCGCGGGTGGGCAGCTTCAGGGCTGATCGCCGGTGTAGACCCGCAACAGCGCGTCGACATGCTGCGCCATGGTCACGGGTGCGCGGGCGTTGTTCCAGTAATCCTGAGGGGTTATGCGCCGCTCGAGCACCGCCTGCAAAGCCGCGCCAAAGGCCCCGGCATCGCCTGCCGGAAAGGTCAGCGCCGAGCATTGGCCCAGTTCGCGCGCTCCGCCCATGTCCGAGGTCAACAGCGGGATATGTCGGGCGTGCATCTCCAGCGCGACCTGCGGCAGGTTGTCTTCCCACAGCACCGGCACCAGACCGAGGCCCACATCGGCCAGTAGCCTATCGAGGGTGGCGTGGTCATAACCGTCGACATGGTGCAGCCCAGCCAGCCGAGGGCGCAGGGCCTCCATCAACGTCATCGCCTCGGGCGGGCCGCGACGGGCGGCGATGGTCAGGTGCAGCCGGGCGGCCAGCGGATCGGGCAGCGCAGCCAGCGCCTGCATCAGGAAAAAGAACCCCTTGTCGCGCCGCATATAGCCGAGGAAAGCCAGATGCAGCGTGCCATCGGGGCGCAGGAAGTCGGCACGGGCTTGCGTGCGGGTCCAGGCTTCGGCCTCGGGCGAGCCTATGCGCAGGGTCTGCAGGCGGGTCAGGCCAAAGCCCTCGGCGATTTGGCGCACGCGGTCGGACACACAGAGCACAGCATCGGCGTGCTGATTGATGAGCGCCACCATCCGCGCGCGGCGCTGGGCAAAAAGCGGGCCAGGGTCGGTGAGTGGGGTCGCCGGGCGCTGGCGCAAGGCGCGCCGCAACAGCCGCCAACCCAGCCCCATCACCGGGCGGACGCCACGTTCGAACAGCGCGGTGACGGCCCCCAGCGCCCCCTCTACGGCATAGGCCAGCCGGATCGCCCGCGGGTTGGGCGGCACCGGCAAGCACGTGGCGCAGGCTGCGCCGCCGCGAAAATCGGTGCAGGCGATGCGTTCGTCTTGCCAGAGGTTCACCTGCGGGCAAAACGGATAGTAATTGTGCAGGGACAGCACAAAACGGGTTTGCGGGTGGGCCTGTTTCAGGCGCAGGAACCCGGCGGGCATCCCCTCGAGCGTGTTGATATGGATGACATCCCAAGGGCCGGAGTCCTGCAGGAACCGGGCCAGTGCGGCCTCGGTTGCCGGGTGATCGGTCTGCGCCGGGTTAGCGAAATCCGCGTGCGAGGGGGCGAGGACGCCGCTGTCCACCAGCACATGACGCCCCGGCGCCCGCGAGACCACCACAGGTGACCCACGACGCAGCCGATGCGTCAGGCCAGAGGTCAGCACCGCGGTTTCCACCCCCGGACGGCTGGCCAGCGCGGTCAGCAGGTTGCGCTGATAGACACTCAGCCCGCCGCCGCGCTGCGCCGGATCATCCGGGTCAACCCAGGTGCAAAAGAGCACCCTCATTCGTCGCGCAGCCGTGCTTCGATAGTCGCCAGCCGAGCCTCGATCGCCGCGCCTTGCCGGTGCAGCCGTGCCACCTCGGCGGCCAGCAGCGCGATCAGCGCCTCAGTCGCGCCGATCTCGGGCTCTTGCTTTTGTGGCAGACTGGCCAGCAGGCGGGTCGGATCGAAGCCGACGCCGGGCAGGGCGGCCAAGGCCTCGATCCCCGCCACAGCCGTTTGACTCAACGCGGTGAAATCGGCGCTGGGTGTTTCGTCCGCCAGCGCTTCGCTGGCGCGGCCCATCCAGCGCGCGGCCTCGTCGCGCGGCAGACCGGCACGCGCCAAGCCGCGACGCAAGGCCAGCAGGCGGTCATCGAGCCGTGGGTTGGGGTCGACAGATGGCGGCTCGGCCAGCAAGGGCATTGGGCACCCCAGCGCGCGCAGGAAATCGGCAAAAAGCGCGTCGCCCTGCCGGAGCCCGTCGTCAAAGCCGCGCAGGATCACCTGATCTGCTCCAACCAGATCGACCCAAGGCTGCAGCGCGGCGGCGTAGTCCCAATGCACCGGTTCCATCCGCGCCACGGCGGCGTTGAACCCGGCGGTTTCCAGCCCCAGTTTGACCAACTGGTTGTGCCAGCTGCGCAGATGCTCGCCGGGGGGACGCAGATAGGCAATGACCCGCAGCCGGATGTCGGGCGCCGATCGCAGCACGGCGCGCAGCAGATCCATCGCGGCGGGATGCGCACCAAAGCGCATGAACTCTTCGCTGCTGACCAGCATCCGTTGGCCGTCGTCGAGCGCGCGAACGGCCGCGAACAGTCGGTTCCACACCACCGGTGCCGAGCGTGGCGCGTCAAAGCCGTGCATCAGGGTCTGAACCCCGGCATCGCGCAGCACCACCAGCGCCAATTCGGAGTGCTTGGCCTGCCGCAAGGGCTTGCGCGCATAGACCAGCCCTTGCCGCGCCAGCATTGCCTGATTGGAATTGAGAAAGACCTGCAGCGCGGTTGTCCCGGTCTTGTAATGGCCGATATGCAGGATCAGGTCTCGGGTCTGGGTCATTGGCACTCCTCGGCCAAACGGTCACAGGGCCATGAGGGCTTCGTGATGGGCAACGGCCTCGGCGAGGTCGGTGAAATGCGTCAACTGCCCCTGATGCAGCACCAGTGCCGAATCGCAGAATTCCTGCAATTCGGCAAGGTTATGACTGACCAGAATGGCGCTGGAACTGCGCATCCGGTCGCGGAACAGCGCCTGCGACTTGCGCCGGAACCGGGCATCGCCGACGGCCGTGACCTCATCGACCAGATAGGTGTCAAAGGGGATGCCCATCGATACGCCAAAGGCCAGCCGCGAGCGCATACCCGAGGAATAGGTGCGCACCGGCAAGTGGAAATGCGCGCCGATCTCGGCGAAATCCTGCACGAAATCCGCCAGTTCGTCCGTGTCGACGCCATAAACGCGGGCCAGAAACCGGGTATTCTGTGCACCCGTCAGATCACGGTGAAAGCTGCTGCCCAGCCCCACCGGCCACGAGATGGACCCGTCGCTGAGGATCTCGCCGCTGTCGGGCCGCAAAATTCCGGCAATCAGGCCAAGCAGGGTGGATTTGCCCGCGCCATTGCCACCCAGCAACGCCAGCGATTGGCGGCCGGGCAGGGTAAGCGTCAGATCGTCGATCACCGTCTGCCATGTGTCGCGCACCGCGAACCCTTTGCAGACATGGCGAAACTCGATCATCGCCCGCCCCTGTCAGCCACGGTCGCGCAGGCTGTAATAGACCAGCACCACCACCGACCAGCCCAAGAGCAGGAACAGCGCGCCCAGCCCCGTCAGCAGGCCGCGCTGCGGGTATTCGGCGCGTTCGGCCAGCGTTGGGCGTACATAGGTTGCCAGATACAGGCTCTGGCGCCCGGCAGTCGAGCGCGCGGCATCCAGCGCGGTCAGGGCGGCGGTATAGGTGCGCTCGGCAAAGTCCTGATTGACCGCGAGCCCCTCGAATTGGGCGATCAGCCGGGGATAATCGCTGTCGCTTGCGCCCGTGTCCAGCGAGGCGAAGGTGCGACGCTCTTCAGCGATGCGCTCGCGGATCACCTCGATGCGGCGCTCGGCCTGTCGCACACGCGGGTCGGTGACGGCATTGGTCTGCAACAAGAGGTCATATTCCACCAGCGCCTGCGCCAGTTGCTCTTGCAGCCCGTTGATGACGCCCATGCGACCAGCGATATCGGCCACCGGATCGACGATCTGGGTGCGGGCGCGGAACTCGGCCAATTCCTCGCGCGCCAACCGCAGCCTAGCCAACGCTTCGGCCAGATCGCGCTCGGCATTGGCCATTGCATCGCGCCGGGCCTGTGCGTTCAGCGCGTTGATCATCGCCTCGCTTTCGGCGACCACGGCCTCGGCGATCTGGCGGGCCATCTGCGGCGTCCTGGCGCGGACCTGCACATCCATCAGCCCGGAGGACTGGTCATAGGACACGATCACCACACGCTGCCAGAAGGCCTGAAGATCCTCGATCGTCGAGCCGGGCCACAGCGAGAACACCGGGTCGCTGCTGAAATCCGCCGAATAATGCGTGCGGATATCCAGTTGCGCCTGCACCCGCTCGACGATCTGCTGGCTCTGGATGAAAGCATAGAGCACATCGGCGTTCGACGTGCTGCCACCGCCAACAATGGCACTGAGACCGCCCATCAGTTCCATCGCGCTGGCCGATTCGTCCGAGCGGATGGTGAAGCCGGTCGTCGAGGCAAATTGGTCGCGCGCAAAGACAAAGAGATAGACCGCCATCACTAGCAGGGGCAGCGCCACCAGCAGCGCGAATCCAGCGATCAGGCCGCGGTGCCGCGGGCGGATGCGGGCGGGCGACGCCAGAGGCAAGACCGAGGAGGCCGCCGGGCGCGGTGGGACCACCGCGTCGTCGGCAGGGCTCTCGCGCCGCCGCTGGCGATCTGAGCGGGTCTCGTTCACGCCGTCCACCTCCAAGCGCCCATTTGCGCTGCTGCTGGAATCTCTACATAGTCAGCACCGTGAAGGCCAGCAAAAGGAACTTCTGGTGCCGCAGCATGCCCAGCCTGTCAGCGTTTCCGGACCCGGGATGACCCGGCGCCATGCTGCCGGGCGTTCGTTGGCGGCGTTGATCCTGCGCGAGATGTCTACGCGGTTTGGCCGGACGCCGGGCGGGTTTTTCTGGGCGCTGGCGCAGCCGCTGGCGACTATTCTCGTGCTGGCCTTCGCCTT
The DNA here is from genome assembly GCA_937907485.1 of uncultured Paracoccaceae bacterium. Taxonomy (GTDB): domain Bacteria; phylum Pseudomonadota; class Alphaproteobacteria; order Rhodobacterales; family Rhodobacteraceae; genus Pararhodobacter. The sequence continues at coordinate 12,763 of CALESR010000038.1, forward strand.
TTCACTGATCGCCAAGAGCCCGGCGCTGGGCACCAGTTTCATCCTGTTCAAGGCGACCGGCCTCTTGCCGTTCCAGATGTTCAAGTCCACCTCGACGCTGGTCGGCCGCAGCCTGAGCTATTCCGCCGCGTTGCTGGCCTATCCCGGTGTGATCTGGCTGGATGCGCTGTTGGCACGGTTCATCCTGAACACGCTGCTCACCGCCCTTGTTACGGTCCTCATCCTGACGGGCATCGTGGTGATCGAGGACGTGACACTGATCCTCGATTGGTGGGCGCTGCTGATGGCGCTGGCGCTGGCCGCGTTGCTGGCGCTGGGGGTGGGGACGCTGAACTGCTATCTCTTCGAACGGTTCGAGATATGGGCGCAGATCTGGGGCATCGCCACGGCGCCCCTGATGCTGATTTCCGGGGTGCTGATCCTCTATGAAAACACCCCGCCCGAGGCGCAGGGCGTGCTGTGGTTCAACCCGCTGATCCATGTCACCGGGCTGATGCGGGCAGGGTTCTATTCGACCTATCACCCCGATTACATCTCGCTGCCCTATGTGATCGCCTGCGCGCTGGTGCCGCTGGTGCTGGGGCTGCTGTTGCTGCGCCGCCACCACCGCACGCTGCTTAACCGTTAGGTCGCTGGCCCAGGGCCCGCGCGACGATCTGTGCATGGGGGCGGTCGGTGCGGTGGCGCAGGCCATCCAGCAAGGCGAGGCCAAAGAGCTGCAGGAACCGCCCACGCTCGCCGGAATAGGCGCGGATCCGCCACAACCATCGCGGCACAAACAGGCATAGCACCGGCAGCAAGAAGACCCCGGTCGCCAGTCGATAGACGATAATCTGATTGCGATGCATGTAATACAGCCGCCACAGCGGCCGGAACCGGGGATCGCCGCGCGAATAGGTGTTGGTGTGGTGTTCGAAAACCACCGAGGGGTCAAAACCCAACCGACAGCCCGCCTTGGTCAGGCCGAGCGTGTAGAGCGCATCCTCGCCGTTCACAAAAAGGCTGGCGTCGGGATAGCCATGCTTCTCAATCACTTGGGCGCGCAGGAAAAATCCGACGAACGAGGCGCCGTCCACCGGCCGCAGCCCCGGTCGCGCATAATCCTCGGCGCGCAAGTGAAAGGCCTCGCGGCCGCGGCCGGCAAGGGTTCGCAACATGACGCCGGGATGCCAGAACGGGTTCATCGTCGGCCGGTTCATGTCCGAGGGTGTGCCATCGGGTAACAGCACGGCCGCGGCAAATCCGTCGAGTCCGTCAAGGTTCAGCGCATGGAACACCGCCAGGGCACCGGGCCGCGGGCGTGCGTCGTCATCCATCACCACCAGCCAGTCGGGCGCCAGATGGGCCATGGCATGCCGCAGGCCAAAGGCGAAGCCACCCGCACCACCGAGGTTTTCCTCAAGCCGCAGGACACACAGGCGCGGATCGGTCTGGCTGGCCAACAGCTCGGATGTGCCATCGGTTGTGGCCATGTCGACGACAACCAGCGCGGCCAACTCATGCTCCGGGCTGGCCAGGAGTGCTGCCAACGTGATCTCGATCTGCGCGCGACGTTGATGCGTGACGACCACCGCGACCAGTCTGCCCTTGTCGTTTTGCGTCTGGATCATCGTCTCCGCCTGCCGTCCCTTCGGCCCTGCTAGGACACATCCGCGGAGCGCTGTCAAATCCCCGTCAGCCCGCTGTGACGTGGTCTGCGCAAATCACCTAAAATGCCGGGTGAAGGCCACACAATTGCCACGATTGCGTCCCCCGGCGGACCACGGCCCCGGTCCAGTCTGCGCGCAGGTGGACAAGAAGGGCAGGCCATGCGGCTCCAGTTGAATCGGGTGATCAGCACTGGCACGACAATGCTGGATCAGGGAATCACCGACCTCTCGGTCGCGGTGGTTGACGGCGTCGTGCACCTTTACAGCACAACCGGGCGCAATGGCGGGATCGTCGATTATGTGGTCGGCAGCACCGGGACCGTAACGGTCTCGAGCAGCGTGATCTTTCCCCCTAACATCACCGCCATCGTCAGCGACCGGCTGGTGCTGACCAGCGCAGGCGGTGACGTCGCACTGATCGTCGGCAGTCAGGGCGAATCGCTGATCGGTTTCTCGCTCGACGGTTTGGGGCGCGTCAGCGGTCCGATCACCGAGGACTGGGGCGACGCCATCTCTCAGGCCGGTGCGGGCAGCAGCGGGCACCTGACCGCGCTGGTCACGATGTCCGAGGCGCCGATGCCGATCTTTCCGGGCAATTTCGACTGCACGCAGATCATTGAACTGGTGCAGATCACGGTGGCCGGGCAGGTTTATGTGCTGGCGGCCTGCGATGCAGTGAACGGCGTTGTGGCCCTTCGGCAGGATGCCGGGACGGGGGCGCTGACCGTGACCGGCAATGCCGGGGCGCTGACCGGGCTGGGCGTCGACGCGCCCACGGCGATGGAGGTCGTCAGCGTCGGCGGGCAGACCTATGTGATCCTCGCTGCAGCGGGCACCTCGTCGTTGTCGGTGATGCGGGTGATGGCGGATGGCTCGCTGCTGGCGACCGACCATGTGATCGACACGGGCGCCACGAGGTTCGAGGGCGTGCAGGCGCTGGGCGTCGCCCAATATGGTGACCATGTCTTTGTCATCGCAGGTGGCGCCGACAACGGCATCACCCTGTTCGCCTTGCTGCCTGACGGAACACTGGTGACGGTGCAGACCATTGCCGATGCCGCCACGACCTCGATGTTCAAGGTCTCGGCGATCACCACGGCGATCAGCGGCAATCAGTTGCACATCTTCGTCGGCTCGCAAAATGAGGGCGGGGTGACCCAATTCTCCATCGACCTCGCCAATCTGGGCAGTCTGACGCGCGGCACCGGCGCGGCCGAGGTGCTGACCGGCGGCGCGGGTTCGGACATCCTGATGGCGCAGGGCAGCATGGACACGCTGATTGGCGGCGGTGGCGACGATATTCTGGTCAGCGGCGACGGCCAGACGATGATGACCGGCGGCGCCGGGCGTGACGTCTTTGTCGTCCGCGACGGGTCAGGGGCCACGCAGATCACGGATTTTCGGGTCGGCGAAGACCGCATCGACCTGTCCGATCTGCCGATGCTGCGCAGCACGGGGCAGTTGACCATCACCACCACGGCAACCGGCGCGATCATCACCTTTCGCGACACCGTGATTCAGGTGACCTCGGCCACCAACACGCCGCTGACGATGGCCGACCTGTTCCCGAACGGGTTTGATTGGGGCGACCGCTTTCCGGTCGGCGTGCCGCCGGGGCTGCAGGGGGTGTTTCTGGTCGGCGGCAAGGGCGATGACCGCTTTGACGGCACCGAGTTGAATGACACCCTGGTTGGCGGCCGCGGCGCTGACTCGATCTATGCCGGGATGGGTGACGATTCGATCGAAGGTGGCGGTGGCCATGACCTGATCCTGACCGAGGGCGGCAACAACCTGATCTGGGGCGGCAACGGCAAGGATACGATCGAAGGCGGCGAGGGCAACGACACGTTCCATGGCGACGGCGGCAAGGATCGACTGGTCGGTGGCGACGGTGATGACCTGCTCGACGGCGGCAATGGCGCGGACCGCATCTTTGGCGGCGGTGGCGCCGATACGATCGACGGTGGCGGCGGCCCGGACAAGATCTGGGCCGGCGACGGCAACGATCTGGTCCAGGGGGGGGCCGGGCGCAACCGCATCTGGCTGGAAGCGGGCAACGACACCGCCTTTGGTGGCAATGACGCCGACCGCATCGACGGCGGCAACGGCCATGACTTGATCTATGGCGGCGGCGGCAACGACAGCCTCTATGGTGGCAACGGCAATGATTCGCTCTATGGCGATGATGGCAATGACATGCTGAACGGCGATGTGGGCAATGACATGGTCGGCGGCGGCAACGGGAATGACACCATCGTCGGCGGCGATGGCAACGACTGGCTGTCGGGCATGAGCGGCAATGACCTGATCTATGGCGGTGCCGGCGATGACACGATCCGCGGCGGCAACGGTAATGACACGATGTGGGGCGGCGACGGCGCTGATGTGTTCGAGTTCTTCCGCGACCACGAATCTGGCCGGATCATGGACTTTGACGGGCTCGAGGGCGACATTCTGCGGCTGGATGACTGGATCTGGCACAACGTCGGCACGCTGACCGCGCAGCAGGTGGTGGACCAGTTCGGCTTGATGGACGCCGATGGCAATGTCATGCTCGACTTTACCGAGATCGGCGGCAATCTGGTGGTCCTGGACGGCTATACCGATCTGGCCAATCTGCCCGATTACATCGAACTGATGTGAGGGTTACTCCATGCCCCGGCGCTTGAGATAGCCCTCGATCAGCGGCACGTCCGAGGGGTTGTTCAACTCCCAGAAGGCCGCGCCGGGTGCTGAGACCTCGACCGCTGCGATGCGGTGGCCGTGCTCGATGAAGCGCAATTGCTCCAGCCCCTCGATCTGCTCCAATACGCCCGGTTGCAGGCCGGAATACAGCCGCAGCGCCTCGGGCGTATAGGCATAGAGGCCGACATGGTGGAACACCGGAATCGGATCATGGCGTTTCAGGCTGCCGGTGAAGGGGATGACTTCCTTGGAGAAATAGATCGCGTTACCCTGCATGTCGCGCACCACGGTGGTGGCGCCGACGCGCCCGGCCTTGCGGTCGGCGAGGAAATTGTCCAGCGCCTCGCGGTCGCAGCGCAGAACAGGCGTGGCGACCTGCCGGGCCGGATCGTCGCGCATCGCGCCGATCAGCGCGGTGACGAAATGCGGCGGGGTCAGGGGCGCGTCGCCTTGCAGGTTGACCACGATCGGCTGTGTCAGCCCGGCGCGCTCGACCGCCTGCGCGACGCGTTCGGTGCCATTGGCGCATTCCGGGTCGGTCATGATCACATCGGCGCCGATGCGGCGGGCCTCGTCGGCGATGCGAACGTCATCGGTGGCGACATAAACGCCGGTCACCGCGCGGGTGGACACCGCCGCGGCCCGCGCCGCCATCACGCTGCGTTCCAGCAAGCTGCGCTCGATGCCCGAGGCGCCGCGCAGTTTGGCCAAGGGTTTCGCCGGATAGCGCGTCGAGGCATAGCGCGCCGGGATGATGATGACGGCGTCACGCATTCAAGGTTTCCTTGGTCAGCGCGTCATAGGCGCGCAATTGGCCGATCAAGCCCTTCATCTGGTCCAACGGCACCATGTTGGGTCCGTCTGACGGCGAATTGTCCGGGTCCTGATGGGTTTCGATGAACAGCGCCGAGACGCCGACCGCGCAGGCCGCCCGCGCCAGAACCGGCACGAATTCGCGCTGCCCACCCGACGTTGTGCCCTGCCCACCGGGTTGCTGCACCGAGTGTGTCGCATCAAAAACCACCGGCCAGCCGGTCGCCGCCATTACCGGCAGCCCGCGGAAATCGGTGACCAGTGTGTTATAGCCAAACGAGGTGCCGCGGTCGCACAGCAGGATGGAACGGTTCCCGGTGCTTTCGATCTTGGCGGCGACGTTTTTCATGTCCCAGGGTGCCAGAAACTGCCCTTTTTTCACGTTGATCGCTTTGCCCGTTTCGCCGGCGGCCAGCAGAAGGTCAGTCTGCCGACACAGGAACGCAGGGATCTGCAACACGTCCACCGCCTGTGCCGCCACTGCGCAATGCCAGGGTTCGTGCACATCGGTCAGCACCGGCACGCCGTATTCGGCGCGGATCGCGGCCAGGATATCCAGCCCCGCGTCCATCCCCAGCCCGCGCTGGGTGCCGATCGACGAGCGGTTGGCCTTGTCATAGCTGGCCTTGAAAATCAGCCGTGTGCCGGTCGGCGCGCAGGCCTCGAGGATGCCCTCGCACATCGCCCGCGCGTGGGCGAGGCTCTCCAACTGGCAGGGCCCGGCGATCAGCGCAAATGGGTTGGTCCCTCCGATGGCGATGTCGCCGATGGTGACGATATGGCTCATGGTCTCTCCTTACACCACGCCCGCGCGCAGACAATCGTGCAACCTGAGCACGCCAACCGGCCGCCCCTCGTCGACGACGAACAGCGCATAGACCTTGCGCTGGTTCATCACCGCGACAGCCTCGGCAGCGGCGTGTTCGGGGTCGATGGTGACCGGGTTGCGCGTCGCCACCTGCCCGGCGCTGCGAGTCATCAGCCCGTCCATGTTGCGCCGCAGATCGCCGTCCGAGATGACGCCGACCAGAAGCCCCGCAGCATCCACCACGCCGGTGATGCCAAAGCCCGAGCGCGTCATCGTCAGGATCACCTCGGGCATCGTGGTGTCGAGGGCGACCAGCGGCACCTGTTCGCCCGAATGCATCAATTGGCGCACCTTGGCCAGCCGCGCGCCCAGCCGTCCGCCGGGATGAAAGCTGCGGAACTGCTCGGGGCGGAACTCGCGCTGTTCCATCACCGCAACCGCCAGCGCATCGCCCAGCCCCAGCGTCATCGTCGTCGAGGTGGTCGGCGCCATGCCCAGCGAGCAGGCTTCGTCGAAATCGGGCAGCGTCAGGCGAAGGGTCGCGGCGCGCATCAGCGTGCTGTCATCGCGCCGCGAGATGCCGATGACCGGGATCGAGAACCGCAGGCAATAGGCCAGCAGGTCGCCCAATTCGCTGGTCTCGCCGGAATTCGAGATGGCGATCGCAATGTCGTCCGGGGTTATCATGCCCAGATCGCCATGGCTGGCTTCTGCGGGATGCACAAAGAAAGCGGGGGTGCCGGTCGAGGCGAGGGTTGCGGCGATCTTGCGCGCGATGTGGCCCGATTTTCCCATGCCCGTCAGCGCCACGCGGCCCTTGCCGTTCAGGATCAGCCGCACGGCAGCGTCGAAATCGGCGGGCAGCGCGGCAGCAAAGGCGATCAGCGCCTTGCCCTCTATGGTCAGCACTCGTGCGGCCGAGTCGGCAGGGCTGGTCGTTTGCGGGGTCGGCATGGCGGGCACCTGGGTCCGGGGCGGCCGGACAAGGGCCGTCAGCCGGTGTCTAGGCAATGGCCGGGGCGGGGTCAACAGGCGCTCAGGCCGCAACCGCCGCACCGTCCAGCATATGACGCAGCTTGCTCAGCCCTTTGGCGGTGGTGATCTCGTAATGCACCAGCGGCGGTTTCAGCCCGTGGGCAAAGAGTTGCTGGCGTTGCTCATGTGTGGTGCCGGTCAGCATCACCTGCACGCCGCGCCGCTGCGCCTGCCGGGCCAGACCCTCGATGGTGTTGAAGGCCGTGGTGTCCATCAGCGCGATATGGGTCAGGTCCACCAGCAGCGCGCGATGGGTATCCCCGATACGTTCAAGCACCGCGCCCACCGAGGCGGCCGCACCAAAGAAGAAAGCTCCGCGGATCTGATAGACCAGAATGTCGCCATCGACGGGCAACTGGCCCCCCTCGCCGTCATCTTCGGGGGTGGTGACCCCGGTGGCGCGCGACATGCGGGCGATGAACAGCACTGAGCCCAGCGCAAAGCCGACGACGATGGCCTCGGTCAGGTCGCGGAACACCGTCAGCAGCAGCGTCACCATCATCACCACCGACTCCGGCCGCGAGGTGCGGAACAGTGTGGCGATGGCGTGACGTTCGATCATGTTCCAGGCAACGGTCGCCAGCACCCCGGCCAGCGCGGCCAGCGGCACCATGCCGACGAGGGGGGCCGCCACCATCATGAAGACCAGTATGAACGCTGCATGCAGCATTCCGGCCACCGGCCCGTGCGCATTGGCCCGCACATTGGTCGCCGTGCGGGCAATGGTGCCGGTCGCCACCATGCCACCCATCAGGCCCGAGGCGATGTTGGCCACACCTTGCGCCACCAACTCCATGTTGGAATTGTGCCGCTTGCCGCTCATGCTGTCGGCGACCACAGCGGACAACAGCGCCTCGATGGCGCCCAGCAGGGTAAAGGCGATGGCATTGGGCAGCACGGCAACCATCAGCGCCCAGTCAAGGCTGGGCAAGCGCGGTGCCGGCAGGCCCGCAGGCACGGCGCCAAAGGTCGACTCGATGGTCGGCGTATCGAGTCCCAGCACCGCCACCGCGATCGTCGTCACTGCCACCGCAATTAGCAGGTTCGGCACCCTGGGCGCGACTTGCTTAAGTCCGAGGATCAGCGCAATGGTCACTGCCGCCAGCGCAATTGTCACCGGGTTGGCGCTGGGAAGGCTTTGCCAGATCACTGGCAGTTTTTCCAGGATCGGCCCCGGTTCCGGCCCGGACAGGGTCAAGCCCAGAAGATCCTTCAACTGGCTGGCAAAGATGATGACACCGATCCCGGCGGTAAACCCAACAGTGACTGGATAAGGGATGAACTTGATATAGCTGCCCAGTCTGAGCAGCCCCACCGCGCCCATCATCACACCGGCCATCATCGTCGCCAGTACCATGCCGGGGATGCCATGTTCCGCCACCGTCGCTGCGACCAGCACGATGAAGGCGCCCGCCGGACCGCCGATCTGATACCGGCTGCCCCCCAGAGCCGATATGAAGAACCCGCCGACAATTGCCGTATAAAGCCCCATTGCCGGTGTCCCGCCCGAGGCTATGGCAATCGCCATCGACAGTGGCAGCGCCACAATGGCCACTGTCAGACCGGCGACGGCATCACGGCGCAAAAGTGCGAGGGAATAGCCCTCGCGCAGACTCGACAAGAGAGCAGGGACCAAGCGGTCAGCGGACATGACGTCACCGGATTGCGATGTGGAATGGCGCGACCCTAGACCCGCGTCATTCCATTCCGCAATGGGGGCTTTCGCTTTATTTCAGCCGACGCTCGCGAAACTGTCGGTTTCTGAGTCGTAGTACTCGAGCGTGCCCTCACCGATGTCATGCCAGAGCCCGTGCAGCGTGAGCCGGTCATCCTCGACAGCGGCCTGCACGAAGGGAAAAGTCATCAGATTGGCCAGCGAAATGCGCACAGACTCCTTTTCCATCGCCTGAATCCGGGTCTCGGGATCGGTGATGTCCGCTGTGCGGTCATAGCCGGGGCGGAGAATTTCCATCCAGCGGCCGACGAAACTGGAGCCCGCCGCCAACTCGGGCGCCTTGCCTGCGCACATGTCGTGGCAGCCGCGCACGCCGCCGCAGTTCGAATGACCAACGATGATCAGATGCGCCACCTTGAGCGCCGTCACCGCGTATTCGACGGCAGCCGATGTGCCATGGTGGTCGCCGTTCGGATTGAACGGCGGCACCAGATTGGCGATGTTGCGATGGATGAAAAACTCGCCCTGATCGGCGCCAAAGATCGCCGTGACATGCACCCGGCTGTCGCAACAGGCGATCAACATCGAACGCGGATGTTGGCCTTCCTGCGCCAAATGCCGGAACCAGCTGCGGTTTTCGGTGTAATGCGTCGCTTGCCAGCCGCGAAAGCGGTTCACCAGATAAGAGGGGAGTTTGCGGGAAGAGATCATTGGTGATTTCTCTTAGTTCGGCGCGGGCATGGTGCTATCCTCAATTTGCACGAAAAGCGAGGGGCATTCCCGCACCCGGGGCAACGATTTGTTAGCCCGGATCCAACATCCTGACGTCGGGTGCAAGGGGAGCTATCGAGGCAGCGAGGTGTGGGTGTGACATTAGTCTATGAAATGAGGCCCAGCGAGCGGATCGTGATTGATCCGACCGCGTTGGAAGCCCTGTTCCGGCGTTTGGGTGACCGAGGCGCCGAAGCCTTCGTCATGGAGACGGTCGAGGCAATTTCTGACATCTTGGCAGAGGTTGACGGTCTGATCCGGGCGGGGCGATTGCTGGATATCGTGCCAAAGGCACAGCAGGTGTCCAAGCTGAGTATCGACATCGGTTTAACGTCGCTGGCCCGTGTGGCCCGCGACATGGGGATTGCCGCGCGGGCAGGTGACATGGTCGCCTATCGCGCGGTGTGGGAGCGACTGGTCCGCATCGGCGATCGCTCGCTGGCGCAGGTCTGGGAACTGCCGGGCCTGTCGATCTGAAAGGCCAAGGACGGCATCGGGCAGAAGCCCCTTCTTTTCAGCCGGTTTGCGAATTAGGGTGAGGCGTTCCTTCGACGCGAGACCGTTCATGCGATCCAGCCTTGCCGCCTTTGCCGCGCCCGACAGCGCTTCGATCCCCCTCTATGTCCTGCGCGCAGAGGCGCTGGGCGATTGGCTGGAAACCCAGCCCGAGCGCGTCCGCGCCTGGATTGCCGCCGTCGGCTATCGTGCTGGCGCGGGCGATACACTCTGTGTGCCCGATACCACGGGCGGCGGCGTGGCCCTTGCGGTGCTGGGGCTGGGCGACGCCCGTGCGCGGGCGCGCACTCGTATGGCGCTTGGCGCCGCGCGTTCAAAGCTGCCGCTGGGAACCTATCATCTGGCGGGCGGCCTCGACGAAGCCGACCTGCCCGAACACCTGCTGGGCTGGTTGCTGGCGGGTTACCGTTTCGACCGCTTCACCCGACGGGGCGGGGCGGAACCGGCTTTGCCCGCGCTGCGGCTGCCAGCCGGATTCGACAGCACCCGCATCGAGGTGATGGCCGCTGCCGAATGGCTGACACGCGATCTGATCAACACTCCGGCGGCGCAGATGGGGCCGGAGGAGCTGGAAACCGCCGTTCTGGCACTGGCCGAAGAATTCGAAGCGCAGGTTTCGGTCACTTACGGCGACGACCTGCTGCACGAAAACTTTCCGCTGATTCATGCGGTGGGCCGGGCCTCTGACCGGATCCCTCGGCTTTTGGACATGCGCTGGGGCCATGAGGGCCCAAGGCTGACGTTGGTCGGCAAGGGCGTCTGCTTTGACACCGGCGGCCTCGACATCAAGCCCGCCGCCGGGATGGCCTTGATGAAAAAGGACATGGGCGGTGCTGCGACCGTGCTGGGCCTGTCGATGATGATCATGGCGCTGGGCTGGAAAGTGCGGCTGCGGGTGCTGATCCCGGCGGTGGAAAACGCGATTTCCGGCTCGGCGATGCGCCCCGGCGATATCCTGACCGCGCGCAGCGGGTTGTCTGTCGAGATCAACAACACCGATGCCGAGGGGCGGCTGATCCTCGCCGATGCGCTGACGCTGGCCGACGAAGAGGCGCCCGATGCGCTGATCTGCATGGCCACCCTGACCGGCGCCGCGCGGGTTGCGCTGGGGCCGGACCTGCCGCCGTTCTATACCGACGACGACTTTCTGGCCCGCGCGCTGGCTGATGGCGCCTCGGTCGAATGCGATCCGCTGTGGCGGATGCCATTCCATGAGCCCTATGAGGCACTGATCGAACCGGGGATTGCCGATCTGGACAACGCGCCTTCGGGCGGCATGGCTGGGTCGATTACCGCTGCATTGTTCCTGCGCCGGTTTGTGCAGCAATCGCCGCGCTTTGCGCATTTCGATATCTATGGCTGGTCGCAAAAGGACGCGCCGGGGCGAACCAAGGGCGGGCTCGGGCAGGGTGCGCGGGCGCTCCTCTGGGCGCTGCCCGAGGTGCTGGGCATCGAAGGCGCATGACTGACCACCGCTTTGCCCGTGTCGCTGCCGGGGTGGCGCATCTGGAGGCGCCCGAACCGGGCGACGCGCGGCAGGTGCC
>CALESR010000039.1 GCA_937907485.1 uncultured Paracoccaceae bacterium
ACCACGTCGCCGGGCCGCTGTGCCTTGCCGTCTGGCATGTTTTCCACCAGTCCGACCAGCCCCACGACATGCGCCCGCGCCTTGCGCATTGCCAGCGCGCGCATCGTGCCGGCAACCACGGCGGCGCCGCCCATGTCCGAGATCATCTCTTCCATTCCCCCGGCAGGCTTGATCGAGATGCCGCCCGAGTCAAAGACCACGCCCTTGCCAACAAGTGCCAGCGGCGCGCCCTCAGCGCCCTTCCACTGCATCACCACCACCTTGGACGGGCTGGCCGAGCCCTGACCGACGCCCAGCAGAGCGCGCATTCCCAGCGCATCGAGCGCCGCTTCCTCCAACACCTCGACCTCGAGACCCAACTCACGCATCGCCAGCAGGCGGGCGGCGAATTCGGTGGTGGTCAGGATATTTGCCGGCTCATTCACCAGATCACGGGTGAAATGCACCGCTTCGGCACGGCTGATCGCCTCGGCGCAGGCGGCTTTCGCCGCTTCGGGTGCGTTGACCGCCAGAATCACCGGGCCGAGGGGCTTTGCGGCCTCGGCCCGGATGGCAAAGCCATAAGCGCGCAGCGCAATCCCCTCGACCAGTGCGGGCAGACGGCCAACGCCCTGTGCCAGCACCAGCGCGCCGGGCTCCTTGAGCGCGCGCCCGATGCTCGCCCCGGCCTTGCGCGCGGCGGCGGCATCGGCCTTGACTGGCAGTCGCACCATCTGCACCGCAGCGGCGGCGAGACCCGACGGAAACGCCAGGTCCATCGCCTCGCCGGGTTTGAGCGCGCCAAACGCCGCGCTGGCCAGCGCCCGCGCCAGTGCTCCGCGCGTCAGCCGGTCCACCTTGCGGGCCACCGCGTCGAGGGTGGTATCGGCAAAGACCACGATCCGCCCGGTATGGGCAGTCAAAACCGCGGCGTCGAGATTGGCAAAGGTAAGATCGACAAGGGCCATCGGGCGCTCCTGCAAGGGCAAATCGGCAATCGAACGCCAGACTAGCCCGCGCAGGCAGCCTTGGCCAGCGCAGCCGCCGATTGACGGTTTTCCCGCGCCTCAAATGCGACTAAGCTGCCCATGCAGGTGATGACTCGAAGGGTGCCGCGTGACACGGCTGGACCGCTACATTCTGGCGCAACTCCTTTGGGTGTTCGGCTTTTTCTCGCTGGTGCTGATCTCGGTCTATTGGGTCAACAAGGCGGTTGGGCTGTTTGACCAACTCATCAGCGACGGCCAGCCGATGTCGGTGTTTCTGGAATTCACCGCCCTCAGCTTGCCTATGCTGATCCGCACGGTTCTGCCGATCTCGGCCTTTGTCGCGGCGACCTATGTCACCTATGGGCTGATCCGCTCGAATGAGGTGGCGGTGGCGCAAGCGGCGGGGATCTCGCCGCTGCGGCTAGCGCGGCCGGTCATCGCCTTTGGTCTGATCGTCACCGCCTTTCTGATCGTGCTGATGCATTTCATCGTGCCCGAGGCGCGCAGCCAGTTGGCGCGTCGGCAGGCCGAGGTGGCGCAAAACATCACGGCCTCGCTGCTGCAGGACGGGATATTCCAGCACCCGGCCGAGGGGATCACCTTTTTCATCACCGAGATCACACCCGAGGGCTCGATGCGGGGCATCTATCTGTCGGACGCGCGCAGCCAGTTGCAGCGAATCGACTATACAGCGCGCACGGCGCTGATCGTGCCCGAGGCCAGCGGGCCAAAGCTGGTGATGATCGATGGGCAGGCGCAGATCCACGACCGGCGCACTGGGCGGCTGTCGGTCACCGGCTTTGCCGATTTTACCTATGATCTCAGCAGTATGGCTGGACCTGCCGGGCGCGGGCGCTCGGTGCAGGAATTGCCGACAGCGGAGCTGCTGGCCCCGACACAGGCATTGCTCGACGAGACCCGCGCCAGCCGGGCGCAGGTGCGCTTTGAACTGGTTTCGCGCTTTGTGGATGGCTTTGCGGCGGTGGCGGCGGCGATGATCGGGTTTGCCGCGCTGATTGCCGGGGGGTTCAGTCGGCTGGGCTTGTGGCGCGAGGTGCTGATGGCGGTGGTGCTGATGGCGGTGGTGCAATCGTTGGCCAACGCGCTGACCGGCCCGTCGATGCGCAGCGAATCGCTGGCGTGGCTTGGCTTGGTGCCACTGGCGTTGGCCGGTTCGCTGGCGATGGGGTTGATCGCCTTTGCCTCGCGCAGGCGGCGGGTGGCGCGATGACGCTGGGCCTCTATCTCGTGCGGCGACTGGCGACGGCCTTCGGGCTGATCGGTCTGGTGTTCTTTGGCATGTTGCTGCTGTTTGAAACCGTCGAAATGCTGCGCCGCTTTGGTGGGCGCGACGTGGCGATGCCCGAGATCCTCTGGCTGTCGCTGCTGCGGGTGCCAGCGACGTTTTACCAGATCTTGCCGCTACTGACGATTCTGGCGGCGATGACGATGGTTCTGGGACTGGCGCAATCCTCGGAACTGGTGGTGATCCGGGCCGCCGGACGCAGTGCGATGCGCATGCTGCGCGAGCCTTTTCTGGCCGCGCTGTTGTTCGGGGCACTGCTGGTGGCCGGGTTCAACCCGGTGGTCGCTGCCGCCTCGCGGGCCTATCAGGATCGATTGAGCGCGCTGCAATCGCCTGATCTGCAAACGCAGATCTCATTGCAGGGGTCTGCGATCTGGATGCGGCAGGGCGATGCCGCGGGCCAGACGGTAATCCGCGCACAATCGGTCGATCCCGACGGGCTGGGATTCACCGAGGTCAGTTTTCTGCTGTTCGAACGCGAGACCGGCCGGCCCCTGACCCGCATCGAGGCCGCTGGCGCACGGCTGGAGCCTGGCCTCTGGCGCCTGACGGACGCGCGGCGCTGGGATCTGGCCGCTGCAAACCCTGAACGCGATGCCGAGGATTTCGACACACTCGACATCCCGAGTGACCTGACCGGAGCCCGCCTGCGCGAAAGCTTCGCCCGCGCCGGGATGCTGTCGGTCTGGGATCTGCCCGACTTCATCGCGGCGCTCGACCGCGCAGGCCTGTCGTCGCGCGTCCACCGCTCGCAACTCGAGGCCGAGTTGGCGCTGCCCTTCCTGTTGGGCTCGATGCTGCTGATTGGCGCGGTGCTGTGTTTTCGCCACACGCGGGCGGGCGGTGCCGGGCTGCGGGTGCTGGTGACGGTGTTGGCTGGGTTCGCGCTGTTCTTCCTGCGCAACTTTGCTCAGGTGCTGGGGGAAAATGGCCAGATTCCGGTGTGGCTGGCGATCTGGACACCACCCATAGCTTCCATGCTGCTGGCACTTGGGGTATTGCTGCATCTGGAGGATGGCTAGTGGCAGCACAGGGTCTCACAGGTCGGGCAGTATCGGCACTCGCAAGGGCGATGGGCCGGGTTGCGAGTGGGCTGTGGCTGATGGCACTGCTCGGTCTGGGCGCGACTGGCGCACTGGCGCAAAACGCCGCAACGCTGATGGCCGATCAGGTCTATGTCGATCCGGCGGGGCGGCTGGTTGCACAGGGCTCGGTCGAAATCTGGCACCGATCCACCCGGATGACCGCCAGCCGTGTTGTCTATGACCAACGCGGCGATGTCCTTCAGGTCGAGGGGCCAATCACCCTCAGCGACGGGCCCGACACCGTGCTTCTGGCCGATTCGGCCAGCCTGCACCCAGCGCTGCGCAGTGGTATCCTGACCTCGGCGCGCATGGTGCTGGACCAGCAGTTACAGATCGCCGCCGCGCGGCTGGTGCGCGATGAGAACGGGGTCAATCAGCTTGACGCCGTCGTGGCCTCCAGCTGCCCGGTCTGCGCCGCTAATCCCACCCCGCTGTGGGAGATTCGCGCCGAAAGCGTCACCCACAACCCGAATACCGGGCGACTGCTGTTCCGCCGGGCGCAGTTCCGGATGGCTGGCGTGCCGATCTTCTATGCGCCGCGACTGGCGATGGCGGCCCCCGGAATCGACCGGCTGCGCGGTCTGCTGCGCCCTGAGATCAGCATGGACAGCGATCTGGGCCTGTCGGTCGGCCTGCCCTTTTTCCTGCCATTCGGCGAGTCGCGCGATCTGACGGTGACCCCGACGCTCTCGACGACCGGGATGGCCTCGCTGGCGCTGCGCTGGCGGGCGGCACGGCCCAACGGCGGGCTGGAAATCGGCGGCCAGATCACGCGCGACAACATCCTGCCGGGTGAACTGCGCGGTTATGCCTATGCCCGCAGCCTGTTCGAACTGGCGGGCGGATGGCGGATGACCTCGGATCTGCTGCTGGTCAGTGACCGAACCTATCTGGAAACCTATGGCATCAGCGGCGAAGCGCGCATCAGCGGCCATGTCACGGCCGAGCGTATCCGCCGCGATCAGGCGATCCGCGCGCGACTGCTGGCCTTTCATTCGCTGCGCGCCCTCGATGACAATGCCACCCTGCCCAATACCGCGCTGCAGGCCGGGCTGATTCAGCGGCATGCGCTGGCCGGTGGCGAGGCGCGGGTCGAACTGGGCGCGCAGGGTTTGCGCCGGGTTTCCAGCCTCGACGGCGATGCGGGCCGCGATGTTGCCCGCGCGCATCTGCAGCTGGGTTGGCGCCGAAGCGGTGTGCTGCCAGGCGGCGTGCTGACCAGCGTTGCGCTGCAAGGCCGGGTCGATCATGTCCGCATTGCCGACGATTCGGCCTTTCCCGACCCGGTGACGCGCAACGCGCTGCAAGGGATGGTCGAGTTCCGCTGGCCCTGGGCTGGGGTCGATCGCGGCGGCGCCCGCCATGTGGTCGAACCTGTCATCCAGCTGATCGGCGCCCGGCAGACCGGCCCGGTTTTGCCCAACGACGATCACACGATGCCCGAATTTGACGCGGGCAACCTCTTTGCGCTGACCCGCTATTCGGGACAGGATTCGCCCGATGACGGCTCGCGGCTGAACGCCGGGCTGCGCTGGACACGGCATGACCCCTCCGGGTGGTCGGCCGAGGCGCTGGTCGGCCGCATCTGGCGCGAGGCCCCCTTGGCCGGGTTTGGCCCGACGCATCGTCAGCCCCTGGGGCAGGAGCGCTCGGACTGGTTGCTGGCCGGGCGGCTGGCGCTGGACGGCGGGACCAGCCTGACCCTGCGGTTGTTGCTGGACGATGCCAGCACCCTGTCGCGCGCCGAATCGAACCTGGCCTGGAGCGGCGCGGGCACTACGATCTCCACGCGCTATCTCTATGCGCCGGCCAGCCCTGTCGAGGACCGCACCACCGCCCTAAGCGAATGGAGCTTTGACGTTGCCCGACGGCTGCAATCGGGCTGGTCCACCCGGCTGGGCTGGGATTACGATGTCGAGCAAAGCCTGTTTGCCACCGCGCGCACCGGGATCGAGTTTCGCAACGAATGCCTGCTCTTTGATCTGTCTCTGGCGCGCCACTTCGTCACCGCCACCAATCCCTCGGCCTCGACGCGCTTTGACATGCGGCTAGAATTGCTGGGCATCGGCGGTCGGGCGCCCAGTGTGAACGGCCGAACCTGCCGGGCCTGAGCGCCCCCTTTTCAACCCGCGCCGGACCCGCTAGGCCAAGGGGAACCGCGTGATGACCAGAACGGAACGCCCCCCATGCGACCCGCCCCAACCCGCCTTTCCGCCCTGCCCGCGCTCCTCTTGGCGCTGATGCTGCTGGCCCCGGTTGCGCAGGCGCAATCGCCCTTCGCCGCCGCGCTCTATGTCAACGACCTGCCGATCACCAATTACGAGATCACGCAGAAGATGCGCTTTCTCGAATTCATCGGTGCAGCAGGCGACAATCCGCGCGAACGGGCGATCGACCGGCTGATCGAAGAGCGGTTGCAAGTCCACGAGGCAGGCCGCCTTGGCGGGCGCCTGACGCCCGACCAGATCACCGCCGGGATCACTGAATTCGCGGCACGCGCCGAGTTGACCGCTGACGAGCTGATCGCCCGCATGGCCGAGGCCGGGATCGACCGCGACACATTGGTCGAATTCATCCGCGCGGGTGTGCTGTGGCGCGAGATGGTGCGCTCGATCTATGGGCAGACGGTGCAGATCACCGAATCGCAGATCGATCAGGCGCTCTCGGTCGAGGGTGTTCAGCCGACGACCGAGGTGCTGATTTCCGAGATCTTTCTGGCCAACGATCCGCAATATGCCGCGGCGTTGGAGCGCATCGTGCCGCAGATCATGCGCATCACCTCTGAGGCCGATTTCGCCAATGCCGCGCGGCAGGTGTCGGCCGCCCCCAGCGGGCCATCGGGTGGGCGGATTGATCGCTGGATCAACGTCGCCACCATTCCGGCCCCGGTCGGCCCGCTGATGGCGACGGCGTCGGTGGGCGCCGTGTTGGGCCCGTTGGACATGCCCGGCGCTCTGGCCTTCTTTCAGTTGCGCGCCCGGCGCGAGTCGCGCAGCGTGCCACCCGAGGCCATCTTGATCGACTGGCGCCGCGTCGCACTTCCCGGCGGGCGCAGCGACAGCAACCTCGCGCGCGTCGCCGCGATCCGTGCCGAGGTGGATTCCTGTGTCGATTTCGATGGCGTGGTGCTGCGCCAGTTCCCCGAACTGCCCGCCGAGGCCATCCAACGTCGCAGCGACCCGCTGAACAGTCTCAGCGCCGCCGAGCGCACCGAGATCGAGCGGCTGAACGCGCTGCAACTTTCGGCCAACATGGTCGAGGGGGGCAACCTGCTGCTGGTGATGCTCTGCGCGCGCAGCGTCGGTGCCGAGGGCACGCCGCCGCGAGACGAGGTCCGCATGGCACTGGTGAACCGCGCGCTCGAAGGGCAGGCTGAAATCTATCTTCAGCGGCTGCGCGCCGATGCTGAAATCCGACGGAACTGAGATGCCCGCTCCGCTGGCCGTGACCTGCGGCGACCCCTCGGGCGTCGGTCCTGAACTGGCGGCGCGCATCGCGGCGGACGGGGCACCGGCGCCAATGGTCTGGATCGGCGATCCGCGCCATCTGTCTGCAGGGACACGCTGGCAGGCGGTGCAGACCCCTGCGCAGCCCGTGCCGCCAGGCACGCTGGCCGTGCTGCCGCTGGCCTTTGCCGCCCTCGCCCACCCCGGCAAGCCCGATCCGGCCAATGCCGCCGGCACCATCGCCGCCATCGAACGCGCCGTCGCCTTGGTGCAATCGGGGGAATGCTGCGCCGTCGTCACCGCGCCGATCAACAAGAAAGCACTCAAGGACGGCGCCGGGTTCGCCTTTCCCGGCCATACCGAGTTTCTGGCGCATCTGGCGGGCGCCGCCGAGGTCGTGATGATGCTGGCCTGCCCCGGCCTTCGTGTCGTCCCCGCCACCATCCACATCCCGCTGTCACAAGTGCCGCAAGCATTGACGCCCGACCTGTTGCGCGTGACGATCGAGATTACCCATGCCGCGTTGATCCGCGATTTCGGCATCCCCGACCCGCGCATCGCCGTGGCCGGGCTGAACCCCCATGCGGGCGAAGGTGGGGCGATGGGGCACGAGGATTTGGACCTCATCGCCCCGATCATCCGTCACTACGCCGCCCGGCCGATGCGCATCTTCGGCCCGCTGCCCGCCGACACGATGTTCCACGCCGCCGCCCGTGCCCGCTATGACGTCGCGATCTGCATGTATCACGATCAAGCGCTGATCCCGATCAAGACCATCGATTTCGCCGGCGGGGTGAATGTGACGCTGGGCCTGCCCTTTGTGCGCACCTCGCCCGACCACGGCACGGCCTATGACATCGCGGGCCAAGGGGTAGCCGACCCCTCCTCGATGCGTGCGGCGATGGTGATGGCCTGGGAGATGGCGCAGGCGCGCG
>CALESR010000040.1 GCA_937907485.1 uncultured Paracoccaceae bacterium
GCCGCCGCCCCCCTCTCTGCGATTCAAATATCCACAGGGGGCTGAATTTGCACAGCAACGAGGGGGGCGCGAGCGCCCCCCTTGACCCGGGTTGCCCCGGGCGCCTGCGGTGTGATCTCAGGCCTTGGCCAGATCGCGCAGCACATAGTGCAGCACGCCGCCGTGCTTGACGTAATCGACCTCGATTTCGGTGTCGATGCGGCACTTGATGTCGATGGTAACCGTGCTGCCGTCGGCGCGGGTGATCGTGCAGGGCACGGTCGACAGCGGGCGGATGTCGTCGTTCAGCCCGTGGATGGTGACGGTTTCATCGCCTTTCAGCCCCAGCGACTTGCGGGTCTGGCCGCCGGTGAACTCGAAGGGAATGACCCCCATGCCGACGAGGTTCGAGCGGTGGATACGCTCGAAGCTTTCGGCGATCACCGCCTTGACGCCCAGCAGGTTGGTGCCCTTGGCCGCCCAGTCGCGGCTGGAGCCCGCGCCGTATTCGATGCCGCCAAAGATCACCAGCGGGGTGCCCTGGTCGATATAGGCCATCGCGGCGTCATAGATCGAGGTCTGCACCCCGTCCGGACCCTTGGAATAGCCGCCCTCGACGCCGTCGAGCATCTCGTTCTTGATGCGGATATTGGCGAAGGTGCCGCGCATCATGACTTCGTGGTTGCCCCGGCGCGAGCCGTAGGAGTTGAAGTCAGCCACCGGAACCTGCCGTTCGGTCAGATACTTGCCGGCCGGGGTCGAGGCCTTGAACGATCCGGCGGGCGAGATGTGGTCGGTGGTGATCATGTCGCCCAGGAGCGCCAGCACCCGCGCGCCGGTGATCGGGTTGACGTGACCCTTTTGTGCCGACATGCCGCGGAAATAGGGCGGGTTCTGGATATAGGTCGAGGTCGGCGGCCAGTCATAGGTTTCCGAGTCGGTGACCTTGACCGATTGCCATTTGGCGTCGCCCTTGAACACATCGGCGTATTTCGACAGGAAGGCCTCGCGCGTCACGGTGGCGTCCACCAGTTCGGCGATTTCGGCGTCGGTCGGCCAGATGTCTTTCAGATAGACCGGGCCATTGGTGCCCATGCCCAGCGGCTCGGTGGTGATGTCGATGTTCATGTCACCGGCCAGCGCATAGGCGACAACCAGCGGCGGCGAGGCCAGGTAGTTGGCGCGCACGTCGGGCGAGATGCGGCCTTCGAAGTTGCGGTTGCCCGAAAGAACGGCGGTCGCCACCAGATCGCCCTCGGCAATGGCTGCCGAGATTTCCGGTTGCAGCGGGCCCGAGTTGCCGATGCAGGTGGTGCAGCCAAAGCCGACGATGTTGAAGCCGATGGCGTCGAGGTCGTCTTGCAGGTTCGCGGCCTTGAGGTAGGCCTCGACGACCTGCGATCCCGGCGCCAGCGAGGTTTTCACCCAGGGCTTGCGGTTGAGGCCCAGGGCGCGGGCCTTGCGCGCCACCAGCCCCGCGCCGATCAGCACATAGGGGTTCGAGGTGTTGGTGCAGGACGTGATCGAGGCGATCACCACCTTGCCCGAGGTCATGGCATAGTCTTCACCCTTGACCGGGACGGATTTGTCCAGGGGGCGCTTGAAGCCCTCGCTCATTTCCTTGGCAAAGGCGGCCTTGGCGCCGGTCAGCGGCAGATAATCCTGCGGACGCTTTGGCCCCGAGATGGCGGGAACGATGGTGCCCATGTCCAGTTCCAGCGTGCTGGAATAGATCGGCGCGTAATCCGCCCCGCGCCACATGCCGTTTTCCTTGGCATAGGCCTCGACCAGTGCGATGCGGGTCTCGTCGCGGCCGGTCTGGCGCAGATAGCGCAGGGTCTCGGCGTCGATGGGGAAAAAGCCGCAGGTGGCGCCGTATTCGGGGGCCATGTTGGCGATGGTGGCGCGCTGCGCCAGCGGCAGGTGATCCAGCCCTTCGCCGTAGAATTCGACGAATTTGTTGACCACGCCGTGTTTGCGCAGCATCTGCACGACCTTGAGCACGAGGTCGGTGCCGGTGGTGCCCTCGACCATGCGGCCGGTCAGCTTGAAGCCGACAACCTCAGGGATCAGCATGGAAACGGGCTGGCCCAGCATCGCGGCCTCGGCCTCGATCCCGCCGACGCCCCAGCCCAGAACGGCCATGCCGTTGACCATGGTGGTGTGGCTGTCGGTGCCGACGAGGGTGTCGGGATAGGCGACC
>CALESR010000041.1 GCA_937907485.1 uncultured Paracoccaceae bacterium
GTTGAGCGACGGCGCGCCGGGGAGCGGGGCGCTGCCCCCACGGGCCGTTCCGGCCTCCCCCCGGGATAGTTGAGGCACAAAGAGGAGGGGCGCGGTGCTGGGGACTGAGGTCGAGGCGGGGGCGTTTGGCGCGAACGCGGCGGCGATGCAGGCGGCGCTGGAGGGCGTGCTGGCGGTGCAGGGCGCGGTCGAGGCCGCCGCCGAGGCGGTGCGGGCGCGGTTCGCCAAGCGCGGGCAGATGATGCCGCGCGAGCGGTTGGCGCTGCTGCTGGACCCCGGCGCGCCCTGGCTGGAGCTGTGCCCCTATGCGGGCTGGAAGCGGTATGGCGACAAGGACGGCACCGGGGCGGGGGCCGGGGCGATTGCCGGGATCGGGCGGATTGCCGGGCGCTCCTGCGTGGTGGTGGTGGACAATTTCGCCGTCAAGGGCGGCACGGTGACGCCGGACGGTCTGGCGAAAAAGCTGCGGTTGCAGGAGGTTGCGCGGGAGAACCGGCTGCCCTTGGTCAGTCTGAGCCAGTCGGGCGGCGCGAACCTGTCCTATGCGCATGAGGTCTTCATCCCAGGTGGGCGTGGCTTTGCCAATCAGGCGCGGCTGTCGGCGCTGGGGGTGCCGCAGGTGACGGTGGTGCATGGCTCGGCCACCGCCGGGGGGGCGTATCAGCCGGGGCTCAGCGATTATGTGATCCTCGTGCGCGGGCAGGCGACGATGTATCTGGCCGGGCCTCCGCTGTTGAAGGCGGCGACGGGCGAGGTGGCGACGGATGAGGATCTGGGCGGCGCGGCGATGCACACGCAGGTCTCGGGCGTGGGGGATTACCTGGCCGAGGATGATGCGGACGGCATAAGGCTGGCGCGCGCGGTGATTGACGCGCTGCCCTGGCCGGTGGATGCGCTGCCCGGCCCGTTCAAGGCGCCTGTGTTCCCGGCTGCCGACCTGATGGGGCTGGTGCCGGTGGACACCAAGCAGCCCTATGACGCGCGCGAGGTGATCGCGCGGCTGGTGGACGGGTCAAGCTGGCTGGAGTTCAAGCCCGAGTATGACGGTGCCACCCTCTGCGGTCATGCGCGCATCGAGGGGCATGCGGTGGGGATCATCGCCAACAACGGGCCGATCACCGCGCAGGGGGCGGCCAAGGCGGGGCAGTTCATCCAGCTCTGCGATCAGGCGGGGGTGGTGCTGTTGTTCCTCCATAACACCACCGGGTTTCTGGTGGGGACCGAGCCGGAGAGGGCCGGGATCATCAAGCATGGGTCGAAGATGATTCAGGCGGTGGCCAATGCGCGGGTGGCCAAGCTGTCGGTGGTGATTGGCGGCAGTTACGGCGCGGGGAATTACGCCATGTGCGGGCGGGGGTTCGATCCGCGCTTCCTGTTCGCCTGGCCGAATGCGCGGACCTCCGTGATGGGGCCGGCGCAGGCGGGGCAGGTGATGCGCATTGTCACCGAGGCAAAGATGCGCGCCGAGGGGGCGGTGGACGCGGCGCGCCTCGATGCGCTGGAACAGGGCACGGCGGCGATGCTGGCCGAGGCGACGACGGCCTTGGCCTCATCCGCGCGGCTGGAGGATGACGGGATCATCGACCCGCGCCAGACGCGCGAGGTGCTGGCGCTGGTGCTGGGGCTGATCGCGGGCGAGGGGGGGCGGGTGCTGCGGCAAAATACCTATGGGGTGGCGCGGCTATGATCCTGATTGCCAACCGGGGCGAGATTGCCCTGCGCGTGATGAGGACGGCGCGGGCGATGGGCTATCGCTGCGCTGTGGTGCATGGGGCTGCCGATGCGGGGGCGGCGCATGTGCGGGCGGCGGATGCGGCGGTGCAGGTGCCGTCGTATCTGGACGGGGCGGCGATCGTGGCGGCGGCGAAGGCCTTGGGCGCGGGGATGGTGCATCCGGGCTATGGCTATCTGTCGGAAAACGCCGGGTTCGCGCAGGCGGTGATCGACGCGGGGCTGGTCTGGGTCGGCCCTTCGCCCGCCTCCATCGCCTTGATGGGCGACAAGGGGCGGGCCAAGGCGGCGGCCGTGGCGGCGGGGGTGCCGGTCTTGCCGGGGGCTGCGCCGGAGGACGCGGCGGCGCTGGGCGTGCCCTTGATGGTCAAGGCGGCGCTGGGCGGCGGCGGCAAGGGGATGCGGCTGGTGACCGATCTGGCCGAGTTGCCCGAGGCGCTGGCGCGGGCGGCATCAGAGGCGGAAAAGGCGTTTGGCGACGGGGCCTTGATCGTCGAGCGGGCGCTGCTGGAGCCGCGCCATATCGAGGTGCAGATCTTCGGCGACACCCACGGCAACGTGGTGCATCTGGGCGAGCGGGATTGTTCGGTGCAGCGGCGGCACCAGAAGGTGATCGAGGAAGCGCCCTCGCCCGCCGTCGACGCCGCCCTGCGCGCGCGGCTGGGCGCGGCGGCGGTGGCCTTGGCGCAGGGCTATGTCGGCGCCGGGACGGTGGAATTCCTGCTGCAGGACGGGGAATTCTGGTTTCTGGAGATGAACACCCGGTTGCAGGTCGAGCATCCGGTGACCGAGGCGGTGACCGGCCTCGATCTGGTGGACTGGCAGATCAGGGTGGCGCGCGGCGAGGCGCTGCCGTTGGCGCAGGGGCAGATCGCGCTGACCGGCCACGCCATCGAGGCGCGGCTTTACGCCGAGGATCCGGCGCAGGGGTTCCTGCCGCAGACCGGCACGGTGCTGCACTGGGCGCCGGACCCCGGCCTCAGGGTGGATCACGCGCTGGCGGTGGGCGATGCGGTGGGTGGCGATTTCGACCCGATGCTGGCCAAGCTGATCGCCTGTGGCGAGGACCGCGAGACCGCGCGCACACGGCTGATTGCCGGGCTGGAGGGCACGCAGCTTTTGGGTCTGCGGAGCAACCGGGCGTTTCTGGCCGCGGTGCTGGGGCATCCGGGGTTCCTCGCCGGGCCGACGACCGCCTTTCTGACCCGCGACTTCATCGGGGATGCCAGTCTGTTGCAGGCCGCGCCCGAGCCGGAGGTGCTGGCGCTGGCGGTGCTGATCCTCGCCGGGGCCGGGGGCGCGCGGTTTGGGTTCTCGACTGGTCCGGCGGCGCGGCTGACCCGGCGCTTTGACACCGGCAGCGGCCGCGCCAGCGTCACGCTGACCCTGCGCGGCGGGGTGGCGGTGCTGGCCGACGGGACCGAGGTTGGCCTGACCGGTCAGGGGGCGACGTGGGTGCAGGCGCGCATCGGCGGCGTGACGCGCCGTTTGCCCTGCGTGCGCGACGGCGAGACGCTGCATCTGGGCGGCCTGATCCTGACCGATGTCACCCTCGCCCCGCCCGAGGCGCGCGTGCAGGGCGGTGACGGCCGGGTCGTGGCGCCGATGGCGGGCGGTGTGGTGGCGGTCAATGTCCAACCCGGTCAACGGGTTGAGCGCGGCGCGCTGCTGGTGGTGATCGAGGCGATGAAGATGGAGCACCCGCTGCGCGCGCCCATTGCCGGGGTCATCGGCGCCGTCCATACCACCAAGGGCGCGCAGGTTCGCGCCCGGCAAATGCTGGTCGACATCACCCCGGAGGCGACATGATCGAACTGTGGCATTGCAAGGACTCGCGCTCGCTGCGCGCGCTGTGGACGCTCGAGGAACTGGGGCTGCCCTATCGGCTGCATCTGCTGACCTTTCCGCCGCGGCTGTCGGACCCGGGTTTTGTCGGCATCAACCCGCTGGGCACGGTGCCCTTTCTGCGCGACGGCGAGACCGCGCTGACCGAATCCAGCGCCATCGCGCATTATCTGGCCCGCCGGGCGGGCAGCGATCTGGCGCCCGCGCCCGAGGCGCCCGAGTATGGCGACTGGCTGAACTGGATGTATCACGCCGACGCCACGCTGACCTTTCCGCAGACGCTGGTGCTGCGCTATGGCCGGTTCGAGCCGAAGGAACGCCGCCAACCGCAGGTGGTCGAGGATTATACCCAGTGGTTCTTTGCCCGGCTGAAGCTGGTCAATCAGCGGCTGGAAACGCAGGCCTATCTGTGCGGTGGGCGGTTCACCACGGCGGATATCGCGGTGGGCTATGCGGTCTATCTGGCCGAGGTGATCGGCCTTGGCCCGCATCTGAAACCGCAGACCCGCGAGTGGTTGCAGCGCCTGACCGCGCGCCCCGCCTTTGTCCGCGCCAATGCGCATGGCGCCCCGCTGCCCGGAGTCTGACATGAGCCAATTCGCCCTGACGCACGAGCAACAGGTCCTCCACGACACCGCGTTTCGCTATGGCCGCGAAGTGCTGCACCCGCTGCTGGCGCGGATGGATGACGAGGATTGGTACCCGGATCACTTGATGGCCCGGCTGGGGGCGGATGGCTATTGCGGGCTGACCGCGCCGGTGGAACTCGGCGGGGCGGGGATGGATCTGTTCTCGGCCGGGCTGGTGGCGATGGCCTTCGGCTATTGGAACACCAACGCGGCCTTTATCTGGGGGCCGCATGAAAATCTGTGCCTGAACAACCTGTTGCGCAATGGAAACCCCGAGCAGATCGCCCGGTTCGCCCCGGACCTGATCGCCGGGCGCAGGGTGGGCGCGCTGGGGCTGACGGAACCGGGGGCGGGCTCGGACGCGCTGGGCTCGATGGCGCTGAGGGCGGTGCGCGACGGTGATGACTATGTGCTGACCGGGCGCAAGATGTTCATCTCGAACGGGCCGGTGGCGGATCTGGTGCTGACCTATGCCAAGACCGCGCCCGAGCGCGGGCCAAAGGGGATTTCGGCCTTTCTGGTCGAAACCGGCACGCCGGGGTTTTCGGTGGCGCAGACGCTGAAGAAAATGGGCTGGCGCGGCTGCCCGACGGGCGAGTTGGTGTTCGACGGCGTGCGGGTGCCGGCGGCGAACCTGTTGGGGGTGGAAAACGGCGGCGTCGGCGTGGTGATGTCAGGCCTCGACATCGAGCGCGCCTTTCTGGGCCTGCCCTATATCGGCGCGGCGCAACGCTGTCTGGACCTGTCGCTGGACTATGCCGCGACGCGGCGGCAGTTTGGCAAGCCGATCGGCAGTTTCCAGATGATCCAGTCGATGCTGGCGGAAATGGCCACCGCCATCGAGGCGGCGCGGCTTTATGCGTTCCATGCGCTGTCGGCCTGCGATGCGATGCGGCGCGGCGAGGGTGGGCGCGGCGCGATCCACCGGATTTGCGCCGGATCGGTGCTGCACGGCGCCGAGATGATCGCCAAGGTGACCGATATGGCGGTGCAGATCCACGGCGGCTCGGGCTTTGTGTGGGAGACCGAGGTCAACCGGCACTATCGCAACGCGCGGATTGCCAGCCTTGGCGGCGGCACGACCGAGGTGCGCAAGCTCATCATCGCCGAGGAGCTGTTTCGCGAGCGTGGGTTGCGGCTGGAGTAGGGGCTGTCGCGCCGGTCTTTGGCCAGAGGACGCGGGAAAATCGGGGTGTGTGCGCTAACGGTTGCGCGTCGCCATTGTCGTGCCACAAAGGCTGGCGTATCCCTGTGGGCAGCAGTCAAACACGAGGGAAACGCCCATGCGCGCGACAAAGACCGTTCAGCGAATTCTGGCCAATTACGAAGGCGAAACCCCCGGCGTGAAGGCCAATCTGTGCCGCATGCTGATGGAGGGCAAGCTGGGCGGCACCGGCAAGATGATCATCCTGCCGGTCGATCAGGGGTTCGAGCACGGCCCGGCGCGGTCCTTTGCGCCCAATCCGGCGGGCTATGACCCGCATTACCATTACCAGTTGGCGATCGACGCCGGGATGAGCGCCTATGCCGCGCCGCTGGGACCGCTGGAGGCGGGGGCCGACACCTTTGCCGGGCAGATCCCGACGATCCTGAAGGTGAACTCGTCCAACAGCCTGATGTCGGACACGGCGGGCAAGAATCAGGCGGTCACCGCCAGCGTCGATGACGCGCTGCGGCTGGGCTGCTCGGCCATCGGGTTCACCATCTATCCGGGGTCGGATTGCGCGCTCGACATGTTCGAGGAGATCGTCGAGATGCGCCGCGAGGCAGCGGCCAAGGGCGTCGCCACGGTGATCTGGTCCTATCCGCGCGGCGAGGCGATCACCAAGGACGGCGAGACGGCGGTGGATGTCGCCGCCTATGCCGCGCATATCGCCGCCCTGCTGGGTGCGCATATCATCAAGATCAAGCTGTCGACCGACCATCTGATGCAGCCCGAGGCCAAGAAGGTCTATGAAAAGCAGCATGTTGACGTCAGCACGCTGGCGGCGCGGGTCAAGCATTGCGTGCAGGCCAGCTTCAACGGGCGGCGGATCATCGTGTTCTCGGGCGGCGCGGCCAAGGGCGCCGATTCGGTCTATGACGACGCGCGCGCGATCCGCGATGGCGGCGGCAACGGCAGCATCATCGGCCGCAACAGCTTCCAGCGCTCGCGCGAGGATGCGCTGGAAATGCTGGGCAAGCTGGTCGACATCTATCGCGGCAAGGCCTGATCGATGAGAGGGCGCGCGCCTCGCCGCGCGCCCGGTCCCGGCCTGCCGATGCGCGGTGCCGATACGAAAAGGACAGCGCCGCGTGATGGATATCTTTGCCACCCAACCCGCCATCGCCCCGGTCACCCGCCTCGTCTGGGAGGCGGTGGCCGATATCGAGGACCGGGTGGAGCTGGGGGTCAGCCCGCAGGGCGTCCGGGGCATCATCCGGGTGACTGGCGGTCAGTTTCGCGGCGGTCCGGGGTTCGAGGGGTTCCACGGCAGCATCCTGCCCGGTGGCGCCGACCGCCAGTTGGCACGGCCTGACGGTGCGCGCGAACTGGATGCGCTGTATGAGATGCAGGTGCATGACGGCGCGATCCTGACGATCCGCAACCGCGTGCTGATCGACGAGACCGGGCCCGGCTCGCGCTATGCCCTGTCGCGCATCCATGTCACGGCGCCGCAGGGCCCGTGGGACTGGCTGAACCGCCGGGTGTTTCTGGGCACGCTGCAATCGGCGCGGCCCCTGCGCAAGGCGGTCATCATCCGCGGCTGGCTGGCGGAACAGCCGGCCTGAGCGGGCGTGTCAGCGGCGTTTGCCGGGCGGTTTGACCGCCCGATTGCCGCGCGGTCCGGTGGGCACCGGGGTATTGGCGCGGTTTTCCTCGATCAGTTTGCGCCAGCGCTCCAGCCGGTCCGGATCGAGCTGGCCCGCCGCCACCGCCGCCCGCACGGCGCAGCCCGGCTCATGCGCATGGGTGCAATCGCGGAACCGGCAGTCCGGCGCGCGTTCGGTGATCTCGGCGAACAGTTGATCCAGCCCGGCAGCCGTGTCGCCGACATGCAGCGAGCGCATGCCGGGCGTGTCGATCACCCAGCCGCCACCGGGAATCGGGTGCAGCGAGCGCGCCGTCGTGGTGTGGCGGCCCTTGGCGTCATCCTCGCGGATGCTGCCGGTGGCCTGCGCCTCGTCGGCGGACTTGGCTGCCAAGGTGTTCAGCAACGAGGATTTTCCCACCCCGGACGAGCCGACCAGCGCGACGGTCTGCCCCGCGCCGCACCACCGCGCCAGCGTCGGCACGGCCTCAGGGGCATGGGCGTTCAGCGCCACCACCTCGAGCCCGCGCTGCAAACGGGCCGCCACCGCGACAAAGGGCGCCGGATCGGCCACCTGATCGGCCTTGGTCAACACGATCACCGGGCGGGTGCCGGCCTCGTTGGCGAGCGCGAGATAGCGTTCGAGCCGGGCCGGATTGAGGTCGTCGTTGCAGGAGGTGACGATGAACAGCGTATCGACATTGGCGGCGATCAGTTGCGGCTGATGGGCCGACTCGGTGTGCCGCCGCAGCACCGACGCCCGCGCCAGCCGACGGATCAAAAGCCGCGTTTCGGGCTCGACCAGCACCCAGTCGCCGACCGCGTAATCGCCGGTGCTGGCCTTTGGGGCCAGCGCCAGCCGCAGCGTCCCTGCGGTGCCGATCGCCGACATGCGGTCGCGGTGCACCGTGGCGATCCGCATCGGGGCGAGATCGGCCTCGGCGGGGTCGACCTGCTCGGCAAAGGGGCCGGACCACCCGAGGGAGGCCAGAATACCCGCAGACTGATCGGTGGATTCGCGCACAGCCCTGCATGGCCGCGCGGCGCCGCGATTGCAAGCCCGCGCGCGAGGGA
>CALESR010000042.1 GCA_937907485.1 uncultured Paracoccaceae bacterium
TAATGATAGCCGCCACTCTCCTGCGTGCCCCTCTTTGCTCTCCAAATATCCTCAGGGGGGTGAGGCCGTCAGGCCGAGGGGGGCGGAAAGCCCCCCTTCCCCGGCTTCACCATGGCGCCAAGCCGTCCGACCTGCCACCCGGAACCTGCGCAATCACCCGGCCCACCAGTCACGCGGCTTGACCCGTTTCGCCCGGCCCGAGCGGTCGTCGAGCCACAGTGCCAGCCGCCGCAGCGGCGACAGCGCCAGTTTCAGCCACAGACGGTTGTGCCAGCGGCTGAAATCGCGATTGAACGGACAGACCCTCAGGCAGATCGCACAATCGCTGGCCAGTTTCGCCCAATAGCCAAAGCAGGCTTCGGCGTCCGAACTCCACTTGACCACGCCCTTGATCGCACTGCGGTTGGCGCCGCCCTCCGCGGGTGGGCCAAAGGGCAGCGCCTTGACCGGGCAAGCCTGTGCGCAGCGGGTGCAGATGTCGCAGACTGCCTTTACGCCCATCGGGCGCGGCGCGTCATGGATCAGCGGCAGGTCGGTAAAGATCTTTGAAAACCGCAGGCGCGGCCCGAACTCGGGCGTGATGACCATCTGATTGCGCGCGTATTCCCCCAGTCCCGCCTTGACGGCAAAGGGAATCACCAACCCGGTATCGTTCATCGAGGCCACGGCGCGATAGCCCATGTTGCGGATGAAGGCCGCCAGTTGCATGACAATCGCCGCTTCGTGGCTGTACTCGCGCCCGGTCGCGGCCCCCGCCAGCGCGCTGGGATAGGTCTGCACCAAGGGCAGGTCCATCTGGTGCCCCAGCACGATGACATGACCCAGCCCCGGCGGCAGATCGACCGGAGCGGCGCTGAAATCGCGGGTATCCACCTGACTGGCATAGATCCAGCGCGCATCCATCCCGGTGATGCCGCACAGATCGGCGCCAAAGAACCTCGCCACCCGCTTGATCTCGGCCGCCATGCGGGCAGGGTCATCCACCGGCACCTGCACCGGGGCGACCGGCGTGTCCTCGGCAATCGGCGCCTGAAACCCCTCGCGCCGCCCCTGCGCCGCCGTGCGGTTCGAGACGATGTCGCTGACCAGCCACGCGGCGTTGCGCAGGGCAAAATCCTTTTGCTGAAACCCCTCGCCCCGGCGCGGTGTGGCGTCGATGCGATAGCTGGCAAAGAAGGCGTCGGTCTGCGGGCTGCGCAGCGTGTCATCCCAGAAGGCCCGGCTGAACACATCGTCGCGCTGATGGAACCGGGCAAACTCCGGTGTCGTTTCGATCCCGGCCGCCGCGTCGAGCGCGGGATCGGGCGGGGCGTTGTGGCCGGGGGGTGGCGGCTGCATGGGGCACCTCGTTTGCGCAAAGGCTAACCGCCGCCGCGCAAAACTCAAGCCAAGGCGTCTGGACCTTGCCCCGCCGCCGCGCCAAGGTAGGGCCACCTATCGGAGGCACCCCATGCCGCTGCTGATCTCGTTCACCGCGCTCTTCGTCTCGGTCTTCCTGCTGCAGCTGGGGCTGGGCGGCGTGGTGCCACTCGATGCGCTGTCCGGCACCGAACTGGGCTTTACCCCGCAGCAGATCGGCCTGATGGGGTCGGCGCATTTTCTGGGGTTCTTCATCGGGTGCTGGTGGGCGCCCCGGTTGATGGGCGAGGTCGGCCATTCGCGCGCCTTCGCCGCCTTTGCCGCTGCCGGCACCATCGGCATCCTCGCCCATATGATGGTCGTCGATCCCTGGGCCTGGTCGGTGATGCGGATGTCCTCGGGCGTGTCGGTGGCGGGCTGCTATACGATCATCGAGGCCTGGTTGCAGTCCAAGGTCACCAATGAAACCCGCGGCCGCGCGATGGGGGTCTACCGGGTGGTCGATGTCAGCGGCAATCTGGGCGCGCAGGTGCTGATCGCCTTCCTCTCGCCCGCTGCCTATGTCAGCTATAACCTGCTGGCGCTGTTCATGTGTGCCTCGCTGTTTCCCCTGCTGCTGACCCGCTCCGAAGCCCCACCGGCCGGCGACGCACCCAGGCTGCGGCCGATGATGGCCTGGCAGAAATCGCCGCTGGGGGCGGTGGGGGTGGTGGTTTCGGGCATCACCGGCGCCGCCTTTCGCATGGTTGGGCCGCTCTATGGTCTGGCGGTGGGGCTCGAGGCCGACCGTATCGCGCTGTTTCTCAGCGCCTATGTCGTCGGTGGGGCGATGGCGCAGTATCCGATCGGCTGGATCGCCGACAAATATGACCGACGACAGGTGCTGATCGGCATCTCGGTAGCCTCGATTCTGGGCTGCATGGCGATGGTCGCCGGGGCGCAGGGCAATGTGGTGACGATCTTCCTCGCCGCCGCGTTTTTCGGCTTCACCACCTTTCCGATCTATTCGATTTCCACCGCCCACGCCCATGACTTTGCCGAGCAGCACGAACGCGTCGAGCTTTCCGCCGCGCAGATGTTCCTGTACGCCATCGGTGCCACCGCCAGCCCGGTGATCGCCTCGGCGCTGATCGCGGGCTTTGGCCCGGCCTCGATGTTCGTCTTCATCGCGCTGGCGCATGTGCTGCTGATCGTCTTTGGCGTGATCCGCATGGGGGTGGGCCGCGCCCCGGTCGGCCGCACGCCCTATGTCTATACGCCGCGCACCTCGTTCCTGATCGGGCGATTGCTGCGGCGCAGGGATGAGCCATGATGCAACTGGACTACGCCACCATATCGGAGATCTTCCGCCGCTTTCATCTGGCGCAGCCCGAGCCAAAGGGCGAGCTCAACCACACCAACGCCTTTACCCTGCTGGTCGCCGTGGCGCTGTCGGCGCAGGCAACGGATGTTGGCGTCAACCGCGCGACGGCGAGGCTGTTCGCCATCGCCGACACGCCCGAGGCCATGCTGGCGCTGGGCGAGGACGGGCTGATCGAGCACATCAAGACCATCGGCCTTTACCGCACCAAGGCCAAGAACGTCATCCGCCTCTCGCAAATCCTGATCGACCAGTTCGGCGGGCAGGTGCCCTCGTCGCGGGCCGCGCTGCAATCGTTGCCGGGCGTCGGTCGCAAGACGGCGAATGTCGTCCTCAACATGTGGTGGCACATCCCGGCGCAGGCAGTGGATACCCATATCTTCCGTATCGGCAACCGCACCGGCATCTGCCCCGGCAAGGATGTGGAAACCGTCGAGCGCGCCATCGAGGACCACATCCCCGCCGAATACCAGCAGCACGCGCACCACTGGCTTATCCTGCACGGTCGGTATATCTGCACAGCGCGCAAGCCGCGCTGCCCGGATTGCCTGATCCGCGACCTCTGCCCCTACCCGGAGAAAACCCTGTGAAGACCTATCAAGTCGCCGGTATCGGCAATGCCATCGTCGATGTGATTTCCACGGTCGACGACCATTTTCTGGATCACATGGGCATCCACAAGGGCATCATGCAACTGATCGAGCGCGACCGCGCCGAAACCCTGTATGGCGCAATGAAGGACCGGCAGGAGGCCTCGGGCGGGTCGGTGTGCAACACCATCGCC
>CALESR010000043.1 GCA_937907485.1 uncultured Paracoccaceae bacterium
GGATGCCTGCACTTTCAGGCGTATAATGGTAATCGAGGCCGGTCTCGCCAATGCCGACGAATTTGGGATGCACGGCGAGGCGGGTCAAATCGTCCAGCGCCACCAAGGGCTGCTCGCCCGCCCGCATCGGATGGATGCCGGCAGCATAAAAGACGCCGGGATAGGTTTCCGCCAGCGCCCGCACAATGGGTTCCCGGTCCAGCCGGGTGCAGATCGACACCATGCGTGTCACACCGGCCTCGGCGGCGCGCGCGATCAGCGCGTCATGCTCGCCGTCGAATTCCGGAAAATCGAGATGGGTGTGGCTGTCAACGAGGGTGGGCGTCATCGGGCTTTCCGGGGGTTCATCCGGTCGCCGAGCGCGAAGCGGACTCCAGTCGCAGGAACATATCCAGCACCAGCGAGCCGGGGTCAAGATTGACGGCCCGCGCCGCGCGCGCGCGGTTGCCCAGATCAGCGGCCAGATCGGCCCAGCGGCGCGCGGCTGTGGCGTCAGGCGCCAGCCGGGCCAGCAGCGCGCCCTCGCCGCGCACGATCTCGTCCGGCACCCCCAGCGCCCCCGCCCTTGCCAGCCGCGCCAGCAGCAGATCGACCAGTCGAACGATCAGATCAAAGAGGGCCTCGGTCTCGCGGCCACCAACAGAATTGCATAATTTCAACAATTGTGGCCGTGAGAGGCGGGGTATTCCGCTGAGGATCTCGACAATTTCTGCATAGAGCGCAACGCCGCCAGATGTCAGACGTATCGCCTCGCCCACCGAGCCCCCCGACAGGGCCGCCAGCGCGGCGCCCTCCTCGGCGGCGCCGACCGCCTGTTCCAGCGCCAGCGCCATATCCGCCGGGCCCAGCGGCGCCAGGCGCAATTCGCGGCAGCGCGAGCGGATCGTCGGCAACAGTTTTGAGGGCTGATGCGAGATCAACAGCAGGATTGCCCGTTTCGGTGGCTCTTCCAGCGATTTGAGCAAGGCGTTGGCGGCGTTCGGGTTCATCTCGTCGACCGAGTCGGCGATCACCACGCGCCAGCCCCCCTCGGCGGCGCTGAGGCCAAAAAACTCGCGCAGGCGGCGCACATCGTCGATGACGATCTGGCTGCGCAGCTTGCCGGTCTTGTCGTCGGGGGTGCGGATCAGCGACAATACTCCGGGGTCGGCGCCCGCCGCGACCAGATGTGCCACGGGGTGCTCGGCGTCAATATCGAGGCTGTCTGGCGGGCCAAACAGCCCCCCCTCGCCGCCCCCCGCCCGCAAGAACCGCGCAATGCGCCAGGCCAGCGTCGCCTTGCCCACGCCGCGCGGCCCGGTAATCAGCCAGCCATGGTGCAACCTGCCCTGCGCCGACGCGTCGAGAAAGGCGCGCTCGGCGGCCTGCTGGCCGAAAAGCCGCTGCGTCGCGCGCGGATGGGGTGCGCCCTCGACCCGGTCAGGCTCGACCGGATCAGCCATCGACCCGCTCGGCCAGATGGGTGCGCACGAGGCGCTCGACCTCATCGGCGACGGTGTCGGCGCTGCGGTGGCCATCGACCACCCGCACCCGGTGCGGATATTCGCGCGCCAGCGCCAGATACCCCGCCCGCAGCCGATGCTGAAACGCGGCGCCCAGCGATTCAAACCGGTCCTCGCCCGAGTGCCGGGCCAGCCCGCGGGCCAGCGCCAGATCCGGATCCATGTCGATCACCAGCGTCAAGTCAGGCTCGATCCCGATCATCGCCGCGTGGAGCAGATCAACCTTTTCGCGCAGCGCCGCGCGGGCGGCGCCCTGATAAACCCTTGTGGAATCAGCGAAACGGTCCGAGATCACCACCTCACCTGCCGCCAATGCCGGCAAGATGGTTTTTTCCAGATGATCGCGCCGCGCCGCGGTGAAGAGCAGGATTTCGGTTTCCGCCGACCAGCGCGCGGCCTCGCCCTCGACCAGCAGGCGACGGATTTCCTCGGCCCCGGTCGAGCCGCCCGGCTCGCGCGTCAACCGCGCGCCCAACCGACCCGCCAACAACCGCGTCTGGGTCGATTTGCCCGAGCCATCGACGCCTTCGACGCTGACAAACACACCACGCCGCAAGGAGGTCACGGAGCCAGCCCCAGATGCCCACGCAAGACGCTGACCGCTGCGCCGAACCGGGTGAGCACACCGCCCTCGGCCACTGCGGCCCCGGCGACCAGCGGCAGGGTAAAGGGTTCGGGCAGGCCCGGAACCTCGACAATCAACCGCGCGACCTCGGCCCCTTGGGCGATCGGCGCTGTCAGCGGGCCGTCGTATTCGACCCGCGCGACCATCTCGCCCTGCGCCATGGCCGGGGCCAGCACGCTCAGATCCTGCGCCGCGACCAAGGGCACAGTGGCGCTGTCGCCCATCCAGACCTCGGCCTCGGCAATGGTCTGACCCTGCGCCAGAACCCGACGTTCGACAAACTGGCGAAAAGCCCATGTGATGATGCGCTCGGCTTCCTCGACCCGCTCTCCCATGCTGGCAAGGCCCGAAAAAACAAAGACAATCCGCCTATTTCCCTGCAAGGCCGAGCCAACCAGAGAATAGCCTGCTTCCTCGGTATGGCCGGTTTTCAACCCATCCAGCCCCACACCGGCACCCAGCAGCGGCACACGGTTGGGCTGGGTGATACCGTTCCAGGTGAATTCGGTTTCGCCCAGAATGGCGTAGTATTCGGGATAGTCCTCGATCAGATACCGCGCCAGAACCGCAAGATCATGCATGCTCATCCGGTGGCGCGCGTCGGGCCAGCCCGAGGCATTGGCGATCGTCGTCTGGGTCATGCCGATCTGCGCGGCGCGGGTCTGCGCCATTGCGGCAAAGGCCTCTTCGGTGCCGCCAAGCCCTTCGGCCACCACCACGGCGGCGTCATTGCCCGAGACCACGGCGATGCCGCGGATCAGGTCAGCGGTGGTTGGCCGATGCCGGGTTTCCAGGAACATGCTGGACCCACCCATCGCATGCGCCCGCTGCGACACGGCCCAGGTGGTATCGAGCGACACCCGCCCCTGCGCCAGCGCGTCAAACAGCATGGCCAGCGTCATCAGCTTTGACATCGAGGCCGGTGGCAGCGGGATATCGGCGTTCTGCTGCGCCAGAACCTGCCCCGTGCCCAGATCGAGGATATAGAAGTTCGGCGCCCGCCCGCCATAAGGCGACTGCGCGGCGGCGCCGGTGATGGCGATCAGGCTGGCGATCAAGCTGGCGATCAGCAGGCGCATGATGGTCATGGGCGTCTCCGGGGCAAAGGGGCCGAGGCGCTTGAGGGCGCCCCGGTCGCAGTCTAGCGTCAAAGGGGGACGGGAAACAGACCCGCTCAGCGCACAACCGCGTAAGCGTCGGCAAAACCCAGCCCACGCACCTGAGCCAGAATGCGGCCGCGCTCGTCGGTCGAGGTGGCGGGGCCGACGACCACGCGCCAGAACTGGTTCTCTCCGACCCGGCCCCGGCGGACTTCGGCGCCAAGGCCCGCCCGCTGCATCTGTGCGCGGGCATTTTCGGCGTTCGATTCGACGCTGAAGATGCCGATCTGCACAAAGGGCCGGTCGATCCGGGCGACTGGTTGCGCGGGCACTGGCGGCGCGGCAGGGGTCGCTGGCAGGACCGCGGCGTCCGGCGTGACGCCCGGCAGCGCAATTATCGTGGTGTCGGGCGCCGGCTCCTCGCGACGGAACAGGTCGCGCAACCGGCGGCGCGGCTGTGCTGGCGCGACGCTGGTCAATTCGGTCATCGTCTGGGTGGACGACGCAGTGGTCGCCGCGGTCGCCGTCGCGGTGGCTGCGGTGGCGGCCCCTGCGGCAGGCGCGAGCGCGGTCTCGCTGATGCCGGGCTCGGTCGAGGGCTGCCGGCGGAACAGGTCGCGCAGGCCACGGCGGGGCGCAGGGTCAACATCGGTGACAGGCACCACATCGACAGGCGATCCGGCGGGCGGGGTCACGGCCGCTGGCGCAGGTGCGGCGGCGGGCGCTGGGGTCGGCGCCGTGGCGACGGGGGCCACGGCGAGTGTTTCGGTGGCCGCCGTCGCGGGTTCGGGCGCCGGATCGATCTCCATCTCGACGCGCTGCAGACGCAGGGCAGTGACCTGCACCTCGGTCGGCGCACCGGCCAGCACGCCCAGCGCACTGGCGGCCTCGGAGGAAATCTGGAACTGCGGACCGGGGTTGTCACGCTCGCGGCGGAACAGCGCGCCGATCACCGTGGCGCCGGTCCGGGCGTTGCGGATCACCACGCGCTCAGGGTCCGCAGCCTGCGGATGCGCGACCCAGACGCCACCCAGCGAGGGCCGGCCATCCCAAAGGCCCGGTTCCTGCCGCTGAAAGACTTCCGGCGCCTCGACGTCGCGCTC
This sequence comes from uncultured Paracoccaceae bacterium, assembly GCA_937907485.1. Classification (GTDB taxonomy): domain Bacteria; phylum Pseudomonadota; class Alphaproteobacteria; order Rhodobacterales; family Rhodobacteraceae; genus Pararhodobacter. The sequence goes on from CALESR010000043.1 coordinate 4,331, forward strand.
GATCACCCGCTGCGCCGCGGCTGACGGGGCAGCAGCGGTCGTGGCCTCGTCAGGGGTCGCCATGCCCGCGCCGGTTGCCATGTCGCACCCCGCCAGGGCCAGGCCCATGACAAAGACGACTCCCACTCGCCCGAACGCGATGTTGCCTGCGTGATCCATACTGCCCTCGTACGCCGGTGCGGTGCCTGAGCCCGCACGCTTGTTCGTCGCCCGAACTCTGGGCGCGTTTTGGTGCAGGATAGCGACAAGTGTCGCGCAAGAAAAGCCTTCTGCGCCCGCTTTGCCCGGCGCGCGCATCAACTTGCCGAGCGGCGCGGCCTCAGGACGGGTCGCGCCAGCGGTTGACCATCGGATAGCGGCGGTCCAGCCAGAAGGCGCGGGTGGTCAGGCGGGTGCCGGGGGCGGATTGGAATCGCTTCCACTCGGACACATACAACAACTGCTCGACCTTTTTCACCGTCGCACGCTCAAAACCGCGCGCCACCAGATCGGCGACCGAGCAATCCTGTTCGACCAGCCCGTCGAGAATGGCGTCGAGCACCGGATAGGGCGGCAGGCTGTCCTCGTCCTTTTGGTCGGGGCGCAACTCGGCCGAGGGTGGCTTGTCGATCACCCGCGGCGGGATCACTGCGCCCGCCGGGCCCTGCATCCAGTCGCGGTGGTTGGCATTGCGCCAGCGGCAGGTGTCAAACACGCGCGTCTTGTAGAGATCCTTGATCGGATTGTAGCCGCCGTTCATGTCGCCATAGATCGTGGCATAACCGACCGCCATTTCCGACTTGTTGCCAGTGGTCAGCAGCATCGCGCCAGTCTTGTTCGACAGCGCCATCAACAGCAGACCGCGCAGGCGGGACTGGATGTTTTCCTCGGTCACATCGGGGGCGAAACCGGCGAACAGCGGCGCCAGAGCCTGCGTCACCGCCGCGCGCGAGCCGTCGATCGGCACAGTGTCCAGCCGTGTGCCCAGCGCCTGCGCCACAGCCGCCGCATCATCGAGCGAATGCTGCGAGGTGTATTCCGACGGCAGCATCACGCAATGCACGTTTTGCGGCCCCAGCGCATCGGCGGCAATCGTCGCCACCAGCGCCGAGTCAATGCCACCCGACAGCCCCAGCAGCACCCGCTTGAACCCTGATTTCAGCAGATAATCGCGCGTGCCGGTGACCATCGCGTGATAATCGCGCTCAAGGTCGTCGGGCATCGGCGCACGCTCGCCCGGGCTGGCGCGCCAGCCTTCGGGGGTCTCGGTGAAATCGACATGGGCCAGCGCCTCGGCAAAACCAGGCAACAGATGCGTCAGATGCCCGCCGGGGTTCAGCACGAAGCTGGCACCGTCAAAGACCTGATCGTCCTGACCGCCAACCATGTTGAGATAGACCAGCGGCAGGCCCGTTTCGACGACCCGCGACACCATCAGCCCCATGCGAGTGTCGTGGCGCCCGCGCGAATAGGGCGAGCCATTGGGGACCAGCAGGATCTGCGCGCCCGTTTCCGCCTGCGCTTCGGCGACATCTTCGTGCCACGCGTCTTCGCAGATCGGCGTGCCGATGATCAGCGGCCCGATGCGGTATGGCCCGGCGATATCGGCGGCAGTGAAGAGGCGCTTTTCGTCAAAGACCCGTTCATTGGGCAGGTGATGTTTGCGGATCACCGCGGCAATGCGGCCGCCTTGCAGGATAAGATAGGCGTTGAAAAGCTGCCCACCCTCGGCCCAAGGCCCGCCAATGCCGATCGCCGGACCCTCGGCACAGTCCAGTGCCAGTTGCCGCAGTGTCGCCATCGCCGCCTCGGCAAAGGCCGGTTTCATCACCAGATCCTGTGTCTGATAGCCGGTGATGAACATCTCGGTCAGCGCCAGCATGTCGGATCCGGCGGCGCGCGCCTCGGACCAGGCGGCCTTTGCGCGCTCGGCATTGGCGGCCAAGGCTCCGACGACAGGGTTCAACTGGGCCAGGGTCAGGCGAAATTTCTGCGGCATTGTCCGTCCGTCGCGCGGGGTTTGCCCTGTCATAGCAGGTTCGGGGCCGAGGAAAAGCGGCTGCCGGAAATCCGCTTGCTCCACGCCATTGTGCTGCCACATTCCGCCGACATCCCTTCGGTTGTCTTAACCTTTATCCTGGTGTCCCGATGCCGTTCCTTCGTCCCTTGTTGCGTTTTCTGCGCGCCGAGTCCGGCGCTGTCACCGTTGACTGGGTGGTGCTGACCGCCGCGATCACCGGCTTGGGACTGGCCAGCGCGGCCGCCGTCCGCTCGGGCACCGCGGATCTGGGCAGCGAGGTTTCCACCTCGCTCAGCGAGGCCTCGGTGGCCGACCTTGGCTGCATGGGCGCTGGCAGCGGGCAAGCCGGGTTCGAGTGTTACACCGGCCCGACGATCACCGGCACCGGCAACATGATGGGCTATGCCTGGATGCCGGCGTGCTCAATGACACCCGGCGGCGGCATGACCTGCGAAGGGTCGGGCGGGTCGGAGATCAGCGAAGAGTTCTTCATGTCGGACGGATCGACCTATATCCGCACCACCCGCAACGAGGACGGCCGCACGACGGTCACATGGACCGACGGATCTGGGCAGCGGGTCGAAGAACCGCCGCCGCAGGTCTGATCCGCAAAGAACCGGGTGTTACGAGGGAGTAGATCCTTGATTTTCAAAATATTTTCAGAGCGGCTCGATCAGTTCGCCCGCGGGTTCCTGCGCGCCGAATCCGGCGCCGTCACCGTCGACTGGGTGGTTCTGACCGCCGCGATCACCGGTTTGGGGCTGGCCAGCGCCGCTGCCGTGCGCACCGGCACCTCGGATCTGGGCGGCGAGATTTCCACCGCGCTCAGCAGTGCCAGTGTCGCAGAACTGGGCTGCCTGGGCGCAGGCAGCGGGCCGGTGGGGTTCGAGTGCTACACTGGCCCGACGATCGTCGCCTCTGCGGGCAGCTGGGCGTTCGGCACCGGCGGCGGCTGCTGGTTCGATGATCAGGGCAACGGCGGCTGCGGCACGCCAACGATAACCCGGGTTGACAATTATACCATGTCCGACGGCCAGACCTATTCCCGCCGCAGGGTCACATCCGGCGGCACGACCACCACCACCTGGACCAATGGCGCTGGCGAAACCGTGGACGAACCGCCGCCGATGACCTGAGTCAGACGCGGATCACATAATCCTTCAGCGTGGTCTCGATCACCTCCCACACGCCGCGAAACCCCGGGCGGATCATGATGCTGTCGCCCGCGCGCAGGATATGGCGCGTGCCATCCTCGGCGGTCAGCACCGAGTGGCCCTCAAGGATGTGGCAATACTCCCACTCGTCATAACTCACCCGCCAAGCCCCCGGCGTCGATTGCCAGAGCCCGGCGAACAGCCCGTCGCGCTCCTCGATATCCCAACTGGTAAACACCGGATCGCCCGAGACAATCTTCTCGGGCGCCGGGCGGCTGTGGCTGGGCGATGCGGCGTCGCGGGTCAGGCGCTGGAAGGTGGGGCTCATCTTTCCCTCTCGGTTTTGCCCACTTTGCACGCGCGGTGGCGGCACGACAAGACGCAGCGTCGCTGCTGGACAGGGCCCCGCCTGCCCCCCTAGGCTGGTGCCAACCGGAGGAAGCCATGAAATCGCTCGACGCCCTGTCCCTGTCCTTTACCACCCTCGAGGTCGATGCCGAAGGCATCGCCACGCTGACCCTGAACCGCCCCGACAAGCGCAACGCGCTGAACGCGGCGACGGTGGACGAGTTGATCGACATCTTCACGGTGATCCCGCGTGCCGGGGTTCGCGCCGTGGTGCTACGCGCGGCCGGAACGCATTTTTGCGCCGGGCTCGATCTGGTCGAACACCATCAGCAGGACCGTCGCCCCGAGGAGTTCATGCATCTGTGTCTGCGCTGGCACGAGGCCTTCAACAAGATGGAATATGGTGGCGTTCCGGTGATCGCGGCGCTCAAGGGGGCGGTGGTCGGCGGCGGGCTGGAACTGGCCAGCGCCGCACATGTGCGCGTGGCCGATGCCAGCACCTATTTCGCCCTGCCCGAAGGGCAGCGTGGGTTGTTCACCGGTGGTGGTGCGACAATCCGGGTGGCGGATCTGGTCGGCAAGGCACGGATGATCGACATGATGCTGACGGGCCGGGTCTATCAGGGCGATGAGGCCATCGCGGTGGGCCTCGCGCAGTATCTGGTCGAGGACAGCGAGGCCAAGGCTTTTGCCCTCGCCCGTGCCGCGGCACAAAATCCGCCGCTGTCGAACTTTGCCATCTGCTCGGCCATCAGCCATGTGCAGAACATGTCGGCAATGGACGCGGCCTATATGGAATCGGTGGTGGCCGGGATCGTCAACACCCAGCCCGCCAGCCGCGGCCGGTTGGCGGCCTTTGCCGACAAATCGGCGGCTCGGGTGCGACCCAACGAGTAGGCGCCGGTCAAGGCCCTGACCTTGCGTCAAAAATAGCCCCGAACCAGCGACGCCGAAATCAGCGTCCAGCCGTCGGCGACGACAAAGAACGCCAGCTTGAACGGCAGCGAGACAATCGCCGGCGGCACCATCATCATGCCCATCGACATCAGCACCGCGGCGACGACGAGGTCGATGATCAGGAAGGGCAGGAAGATCACAAAGCCGACCTCGAAAGCACGCGACAGTTCGGACAACAGAAAGGACGGGATCAGCACCGCGAGTGGCCCGTCGGCGCTGAAGGCCGGCGCATCAGGGCGCAGCGCCGCCAGCCCCTCCCAGGTCGACGGCTCGACGCGCGCCACCATGAAACCGCGAAAGGGTTGCAGCGCGCGCAGAACCGCCTCCTCGACACCGATCTGCCCGGCTTCGAGCGGCACCATGCCCGCCTCCCAAGCTTGCAGGAAGATCGGCTCCATCACGAAATAGGTCAGGAACAGCGCCAGCGTGGTCAGCAGCATCCCCGGCGGCGACTGCTGCAGCCCGATCGCCTGCCGCAAGATCGCCAAGACCGTGACGATAAAGGGAAAACAGGTAATCATGATGAGCAGCCCGGGCACCAGGCTGAGCAGCGTCATCAGCACGATCAACTGCACCGAGCGCAGCGCCATCGAGCCGCCCTCGCCCATCGACAGCGTCAGTTCCTGCGCCAGCGCCGCGCCGGGGAGCAACAGCGCCCCCAGAGCCAGACCCGCGAACAGCCCCCAGCGCATCGGCTAGATCCCGTTCGAAAGGTCGGCCACCTCGGTCAGACGCACCGCCATCTGCCCGGCCTGCTCGCCGTCGAGTTCCTCGAGCGCGCCCCGCGCGATCAGCCGGTCACCGACATAAAGCTCGACCGGATCCTCGACCCGTCGGTCCAGCGGCAGGACCGAGTCGCGCTGCAGTCGCAGGAGGTCTCGCACCAGTGGCCGTGCGCGACCGACCGCCACGACGATCTCGATCGGCACCTGGGTAAAGGCCCCTTGCGCCATAGCCCCCGACGCCGCGGGTTTGGGGGGGGACAGGTCATGCACTTCGGATCTCCTCGCATTGAATGTCATAGAAACTGTCGATCGCGCGGCCGACCAAATCGGCGGCATGGGTCAGATCGATGCGGGTTTCGGCGGTGCCAAAGACGAACTCGGCCTGCCCCTGGGCCAGATCGTCGGTCTCACGGATCTCCAACGGCGGCATCACCAGACCTTCGGTTGCCGCCTCGAAGCCCCCGCGTGCGCCTCGCGGCAAGCGCAGCAGGACCGGCGCGGTAGCGGCCGCCTGCGCGAGCGGCAACAAGGCCTCGATCAGCACCGGCACCACCGAGGCACGCGCGGCCTCGGGCAACACGGTGGCCACCATCGATTCGAACACCGGGCGGAGCGCTTTCAGAATGTGGCCCTGCGCCTCGTGATAGGTAAAGCTGAGCGAATCGATCTGCCGCTCGATGGCCGAACGCCGCACGCTCGCATCGGCATCGACCTGAGTGCCGCCATCCTCCCAACCGGCGAGATAGCCACGTTCATAGGCGCTCAGCCGGATATCCTCGATCTGCTCGGGCGTCATCAGCGCCGGGCCGTCAGGGATGTCGAGGGTCTCGAAAACCTCCAGTCGCAGGGGCTGGGCCATCAGCGGCTCTCCTCGGGTTCTTCCATCCAGCTTCGCAGGATTTCGAGTGTCTCATCCTGGCGTTCCGCAATCAGCGAGCGCATCCGCTCGACCGGATCGCTGGGCGCCTCGGGGGTGTCGGACATCGACATCGACTCTGACTGCATCGTCCCGTCGTCGATCACCCCGGTCAGCGCCATGCCGCCGACCAGTGCCGGCGATGCCATCGTCGGGAACGAGTCGAACTCGTCTTCGGACCGGGCTGGCGCCGAGCGCAGGATTGGCCGGAGCACGAAGAGACCGAGGAACAGCACCACCAGCGCGAGGGCCGCCAGCCGGATCAACCCCATCACGTCGAGGCCCAGCGTGGCGATCAAACCGGTGCTGGCCGCAGTACCGAGATCGGTCGCCAGCGGTTCGAACTGCAAGGACCGCAGTGTGATCACATCGCCGCGGACCTCGTCAAAACCGACCGCCGAGGCGACAAGATCGCGCAGCGCCGTCAGTTCCTCCTCTGGCCGGGCGGTCCATATCGCGGTGCCCGTGGCATCGATCGAGCGCACGCCATCGATCAGCACCGCCACCGTCAGCCGTCGAATGGCGCCGGGGCCACGTTCGATCTCGCGGCTGACCTGGCTGACGTCCCAATCGGTGCGCGCCCGCGACAGTACTTCGCGCGATTGCGACTGTCCGTTGCCGCCTGCGGCATCGCCGTCTGGCAGGTTCGACGCCACCGAAACCCCGGCCCCGCGCGAGTCGGTGGCCGACGCGTTGCGCTCTTCGGTTTCCTGGCTGACGGCGGTGCGGGTTGCTGGATCGATCGTGCGCTCGACGATGGTTTCGCGGTCGGTCATGGTCTCGACATTGACCTCGACCACCGCACGCCCCGGACCAACCCGCGCCGCCAGCAGCCGCTCGACATTGTGCCGCAGCGCCTCGGCCCGGTCATTGCCCTGCCCAGCCGGATCCGCCTCGGCCCCGATCACCGTGCCCCCTGCCGAATCGATCACCGAAACATCCTCGGGGTTGAGCCCGGCCACGGCCGAAGCGACGAGAAACCGCAGTGCCTGCGCCTGCTGAGCATTCAGCCCCTCACCCGAGGGTGTGACCGTAACCGAGGCCGTCAACCGCTGATCGCGGCGGAAGGGTTGCATTGATCCCTGACCAATATGGACCCGGGCGAATCTGACCCGCGCGCTGGCCATGATGGTGCGCGCCAGTTCCCCTTCCTTGGCGCGCCAATAGGCGGCGTCGAACATCTGCGCCGTGGTGCCAAAGCCGGTCAGGCCGTCGAGAAGTTCATACCCGCTCGACGAACTGGCGGGCAGGCCCTGCGCGGCCAGAGCCATCCGCGTTTCGTCGCGCATCGAACTGGCGACATAGATCGCGTCGCCGCGCACCTCATAGACGATGCCACGCTGGTCAAGCGCCTGCACCACCTCACCGGCGGCCGCCCCTTCGAGGCCGCCATAGAGCAGCGACATCCCCGGCTGGGTCGCCAGACGCGCGATGGCAAGAACGGCCAGAAAGACCCCCAGGGTGGCGACGACGGCGATGATCCGGCGACGCGGTTCCAGTGCATTCCAGACGGTGAGGAGCTGTTCCACGGCATTCCCTTTTCGGACGTTCTGTCCCGATGACGCCAACCTTGAAGGGTTTCGATTAACAATCGGTTAGCCAGACCATGCGAAAACAGGATTCGGAACATGACAAGAACACGAAAGTCACCGACCCATGGCCAGCCCCGCTCAGGCAGAGCAACCCTCTGCAAAATCATCGAAACTTCCCCTGATTCTGGGAATCGTCCTGGCGCTTGTCGGCGCCGGTGGTGGATTCTTCGTCATGTATGCGGGCCTGCTCGATTCGGTGCTCGGAAGTCCTTCGGCCGATTCGCACGCGGCGGACAGCCACGCCGCCCCCGCCGACAGCCACGCCAGCCCTGCGACGGATGACCACGGCGCCTCGACAGGGGTCAGCTTTGTTCCGATGGAGCCGATTACCGTCAACCTTGGTCCGCGCAGCGATTCGCGCCATCTGCGCTTTTCCGCCCAGCTCGAGGTGCCCAGCGCGCAGGCGGCCGAGGTGCAACGCCTGATGCCGCGCATCATGGATGTGGTGAACATCTATCTGCGCGCGCTCGACCCGCATGAAATCGAGGAACCGGCGGCCCTGTTGCGGCTGCGCGGGCAAATGCTGCGCCGCGTTCGCATCGTCGCTGGTCCCGGCGCCGTCAACGATCTGCTCATCATCGAATTCGTCTTCAACTGAGGCCCATCATGCAGTTTGTCTCTGATCTCTTCCTGGCTGCCGCCTCACTCGGCGCCGCCATCTATTGCGTCATTCTCTCCCGCCGCCTGCGTGCGCTAGGCTCGCTCGAAGGAGGGATGGGCAGCGCCATCGCCGTCCTGTCGCGCCAGGTTGACGATCTGACGCGGTCGCTGAAATCCGCGCAGGAGGCGGCTGGCCGCGCCGCGGGAAACCTCGACGGTCAGACCGACCGCGCCGAGGCCGTCGCCCGGCGGCTTGAGCTGCTGGTGGCCTCGATGCACGACCTGCCCGAGGACCGTCCGCAACCGCCGCGCGCCCCCTCGCCCTGGCCCGCCGACGCCGGGCGCCGGATGCCCGAGCCCCCGCCCGAGCCGGACACCGGACAGCGCGCGCGCGTTTTGCGCCGTCGCCAGACGCCGGGAGACCTCTGATGGCGGCCCGCCCTGCACCGCATCGGGCCGCCCGACCGCGCGGCCGCATTCTGCCGACGCTGGCCGCGTTGTTCATCGCCGCCGGCGTGCTCAAGGCTCTGTCGGGCGTCAGCGCCGCCCTCGCGCAGGATCCCCCTCCGGTGGCGCACAGCCCTGCCGCGGCACCCGCCGCGCCCGCCGCGGCGATTCCCGCGGCGCTGCGGTCGAGTCCTGTTTCGGACGCCGGCCTGTCGCTGGAAATTCATGAGCGCGAGACCACCGTCGCCACGCGCGAAGCGGCCTTGCGCGAGCGCGAGGCCCTGCTTGCCGCAACCGAAGACCGCCTGCGCGCGCAGATCACCGCGCTCGAGACCGCCGAGGCGGAACTGGCGGCCACCATGGCCCTGGCAGATCAGGCGGCCGAGACCGATATCCTGCGCCTTGTCAGTGTCTTTGAAGTCATGAAACCCGAAGATGCCGCCGCCGTCTTTGGCGAAATGGACCCAGGTTTCGCCGCAGGTTTCCTCGCCCGACTGACGCCCGAAGCCGCAGCGGCCATCCTCGCCGGCTTGCCACCACGCCAAGCCTACAGCCTCAGCGCCATTGTCGCCGGTCGAAATGCCCTCGTCCCGCAGGAATGATCAGCGGCAGTGAAACTTTCTTAACGTCCCGGTGTCAGCCTCGACGCACCTCGAACGGAGCATATCATGATCGGAATCATCGGCATCGTCGTCGTCTTCGCGATGGTTTTCGGCGGCTATGTCGCGGCGGGGGGGAAATTCGGCATCATCCTGCATTCCCTACCCTTCGAAATGACGATGATCGGCGGGGCCGCCGTCGGTGCGTTTCTCATCGCCAATGACGGCGCCAGCGTGAAGCAATCGCTCAAGGACATCGGCAAGGTCTTCAAGGGCGCCACCTGGAAACCCGGAGATTACCGGGATTTGCTGTGCCTTCTCTTTGAACTGATCCGTTTGGCGCGCCAGAATCCGGTCGCGCTGGAGGAGCATATCGAGGGGCCCGACGCCTCCAGCATCTTTACCCGTTATCCCAAGATCCAGCACGACCACGAAGCCACCGAACTGATCTGTGACACGCTGCGCTCGATGACCCTCAGTTATGACGACCCGATGCAGGTCGAAGAGGTGCTGGACAAGCGCATGGAGGCGACGCTGCAACACGCCTTGCATTCGAGTCACGCCATGCAGACGGTCGCCGACGGCTTGCCGGCGCTGGGGATCGTCGCCGCCGTGCTGGGGGTGATCAAGACGATGGCGGCGATCGACCAGCCGCCCGAGGTGCTGGGTGGCCTGATTGGCGGCGCTTTGGTCGGCACGTTCCTCGGTGTGTTCCTCGCCTATGGTTTTGTCGGTCCCTTCGCCTCCAAGATGCAGGCCGTGATCAATGACGACGCCCATTTCTACCGGTTGATCCGTGAGGTGCTGATCGCCAATCTGCACAATCATCCGGCCAACATGTGCATCGAGGTCGGCCGACAGAATGCGCCCCACCATGTCCGGCCGAGCTATAGCGAACTCGAGGAGGCGATGCGCAACCTCAAGCGCGAGGCGGCGTGATGCCCCCGGTTCGCATCCGTTTCACCGGTCTGGTCGCAGCGCTAGTGCTGTTGGGCAGCGCAGCGCTCGCACAGAGTTTTTCCGTCACCGCCGGTGAGCACGGCGCTTTCACCCGGCTGGTCGTTCGCTCCACGCCGGGGCTTGCCTGGACATTCACGGACACTGGCCCCCAGCGCACCCTCTCGATTGCAGCCGAAAACCCGGTTTTCGACCTCACCCGGCTCTTTGATCGCATTCCCAGAACGCGACTGGCCGCAGCGCGCGTGGTCGGGCAATCGCTTGAACTGTCGCTCGGCTGCGATTGCGACGTCCGTGCCTGGGAGGAGCGGCCCGGGTTGATCGTGCTCGACATTGCCAACCCGGCTCGCGGGGTTACACCCGCCGTTAGGCCAGCGGTCGCACCCGTCGATCCGCTAGCCTTAGCCCGCGCGGCCGGCGCAACGCTGGCACGCGCCCGACCGGACGCCCCCTTATCGGCGGAAGCCCCCCCCCCGATGACCCTGTCCGCCGATGAACGCATTGCCCTGACCACCGACCTTGGGATCAGCGTGGCGCAGGCTCTTGGCCAAGGGATTCTCGAACCTGCAGTTGACCATGTTGCCCCACAGGGGGGCGTTCTGCAGGGCGCTGAATTGCCCCAGATGCCCGAAAACATGAGCGTGACGTCCGTGACCGACCGCACGGTGACCGGCCCGACGCAAGGGGTGTCGCCGGACCCGGAATGCCAGGGATCGGAGGTTCTCGATCACCTGCTGGACCGCGGCGCCACCCGTTTTCCTGACGCTTATGCCGCAGTCAGCCAGCAATTATATGGCGAGTTCGATCAACCGGACCCTGACGCACAGCATGCTCTGATCTTGCTCTATCTCGCCTCTGGATTCGGGGCCGAGGCCCGCGCGCTGATCGACAATGCCACGCAACCCTTGCCCGGCCGCGAGTTCGCTCTCGGGTTCGCCGATGTGCTCGAAGGACGCCTTTCGAACTCGCGGATGCGTCTGGCTGGCGGCATCGACTGCGGCGGTGTCGCGGCTCTCGCAGCTGCCCTCGCAGGGGCCGACACCCGCCCGGTCCGTCAGCATGCGGATCAAATCGCCCTGACCTTTACCCGGCTCCCTGAGTCTTTGCGCGCGTTGCTCGGGCTCGATCTCGTGCGCATGCTCACTGAGGCCGGTTCGGTCGATGCCGCGCGGATCGTCGCCGAAAGTCTTCGAGGCTCGGCCTGGACGATTCCGGAGGACGCGCAATTCGCGCAGGCCCTTCTCGCCCGCTCCCGCGGCAGTGTCCCTGAGGCCGCTTCGCGCCTTTCGGCCTTGCCTGATGACAACCTGATTGCCATGCTGGAACGGCTCGAACTGGCGCTCGACAATGGCACGCCCGTCGCGGATCTGGTGCTCGAAGATGCCGAGGCCCTCGCCAGTGCCAGTCGAAATGATGCATCCGGACAAGGCCTGATGGCAGTTGCGATTCGCCTGCGGTCGGCCAGTATCAACCCGACGGCGGCCTTTGCAACGCTGGACCGCTTGCAGACATGGCTGTCGGAAACCGGCGAAAATCAGAGACTTCTTGGCGCCCTACGCGATGAGGCATGGGCCTCGGTCGCCCGAAACGTCAGTGATCGCTCGCTGATCGAGGCCGTTCTGGCGCGCGATGACTGGCGCCAGCCCGATCTCCTGCTGCCGACCCGGCACCTGTTGGCGGAACGGCTGATCGATCTGGGGTTTTCCCTTCCCGCTGCCGAGTTGCTGGACGAGGAACAGGATCCGCACAGTCGCTTGCTCAGCGCCCGCGTCGCACTGGCCATGGGCTCGCCGAATGAGGCATTGACACTGGTGTCGGGCCTTGCGGACATCACCGCGAGGGAGTTGCGAGCCTCGGCGCTGAGCCGGGCGGGGGAGCATGCTGCTGCCGCGGAGGAATTCGCGCGAATGGGCGAGGTCGATGGTGCCATCCGTGCAGCAATTCTTGCGGGAAACTGGCGCCTTGTCGAAACCCTGCGTTCGCAATCCGGGGAAGCCCCGCTGCAGGCGTCGCTTGACGATCTTCTCGGTCGCGCACCGGGTCACGCCGAAACCCTGCGCAGCGCGGCACCCGGCAGCGATGAAACGGTCCAACCCACTGCAGGTCCTCAGGCGTTGCAACCCGTAGAACCGATCGAGCCACCTTCCGTGCCGGCGCCAGTGGTTGACGGCCTTCCTGCCGAGGCGCAGACGCCGACCGGCGCACTTCGGGCAGCCGATGCACCGGTTGAACCGCTGTTAGCCGCGCCCGACGCGCAGATTACTCCGGATCCCGATGTCGAAACACTGTTCGACCGGATGGGCATGATCCAGCGAAGCAGCACCCTGATGGCCGAAAGCGAACGATTGCGTCTGGCGGTTGGGGCGCTGGTCGAAACACGCGGTCGATGACGGAGCAACCCGTCACCAACGGCGCCAATCGGTCCCGCGGCGTTACACCGCTGTCCAGGTTCGCCCCGCGTCAATCAGACGTCGAACCGAACCCCCTGCGCCAGAGGCAGGTGGGCGGAATAGTTGACCGTGTTGGTGGCTCGCCGCATATAGGCCCGCCAAGCGTCCGACCCGGACTCGCGGCCACCGCCGGTTTCCTTTTCACCGCCAAAGGCGCCGCCGATCTCGGCACCCGAAGGACCGATGTTCACATTGGCGATGCCACAGTCGGAGCCCTGCAAGAACTCTTCGGCTTCGCGCAGGTTCAGCGTGAAAATGCACGACGACAGGCCCTGCGGTACGTCGTTTTGCAGCGCGATGGCCTCGTCGAAGGTTTCATATCCCATCGCATACAGGATCGGCGCAAAGGTCTCGTCGCGCACCACCGCGGTCTGGGCGGGCATTTCCACGATGGCGGGCTCAACGTAGGCGCCCCCTTGTGGCGCGCCGCTGCACGTTTGACCGCCGTGAACGATGCCGCCATCAGCGCGCGCCCGGTCGAGGGCGGACTGCATGCGTGCGCGCGCGTCCTCATCGATCAGCGGGCCGATCAGCGTCGCGGCCTTGCGCGGATCGCCAATGGGCAAGCTGGCGTAGGCACGGATCAGCCGTTCCAGCAATTGATCGCGCACCGAGTGATGAACGATCAGCCGACGCAGCGAGGTGCAGCGCTGCCCGGCCGTGCCCACCGCCGAAAAGACGATCGCGCGGACCGCCATGTCCAGATCAGCCGACGGCGCAACGATCATCGCGTTGTTGCCGCCCAATTCGAGGATCGAACGGCCAAAGCGTCGTGCGACCTCGGGGCCGACGATGCGGCCCATGCGGGTGCTGCCGGTGGCCGAAACCAACGGCACATCCCGCGACGCAGTCAAGGCCGCGCCCAGATCGGCGCCGCCGATCACCAGTTGCGCCAGCCCCTCGGGCGCATCATCGCCAAAGCGCGCGACGGCCCTGGCAAAAATGGCCGAACAGGCCATCGCGGTCAGCGGGGTCTTTTCCGAGGGTTTCCAGATCACGGGATCGCCGCAGACCAGCGCGAGCGCCGCGTTCCAGGACCAGACCGCGACCGGGAAGTTGAAAGCCGTTATCACCGCGCAGGGCCCCAACGGGTGCCAGGTTTCGCGCATGACGTGGCCCGGGCGCTCGCTGGCGATCGTCAAGCCATACAACTGGCGGCTGAGACCGACGGCAAAGTCACAGATGTCGATCATCTCCTGCACTTCGCCAAGACCTTCGGACACGATCTTGCCCGCTTCCAGCGTCACCAGGGCGCCCAACTCGGCCTTTGCCGCGCGCAACTCCTCGCCCAGGAGGCGCACCAATTCGCCGCGGCGCGGCGCCGGAACCTTGCGCCAGACGTCGAAGGCCGCCTGCGCGCGGGCGATCACCGTTGGCATGTCCGCCAGCGGGGTTTCGCGGATGCGGGCGAGTTCCGCACCGTCGATCGGGCTGCGCACGGCCAGAGTGCCCCCTTCGAGCAGGGCAGGGTCCAGATCCAAGGCGGCGAGGATCGCGGGGGCGCTGGGCAGGTCGGTCATGGCAGTCTCCGTTTCGGTCGGGGCTGGAACAGGTCAACGGGGTGCAGGCGGCACCCGGTCAGTCGGCAAAGGGGGTCATCTGGGCGACGATGACCGAATTCTCGTCAAGCGCGCGCTGCATCAAGGCACGTTCGTCGGCGTCGATTTGTTCGCCCTGGGCAAGGCGTTCGTCAAGCGTGCCGTATCCCGTGACGTCGAGCGGCGACAGATCGGCCTGCTTGAGAATTGCCACGGTTTCGCGCACCGCCTCGGCCTCGTCAACGCCCGACGCATAACACAGCAGGCCCGCGCCGGTGCTGCCGTCGGGCAGGCCATCGCCCTTGGCGCGACCGACCTCAACCAGAAGCGTATAGACCTGTTGCGGGCGTTTGGGTTTTTCGACCATGGCGTCACTCCGTTTGCGCAGGCGTCGCAGGAAAAGACCCGCCTCGCAAGGGGGGCTGCGTGTTCAGGCGGCCAGTCGCTGACGGATCAGCGCGGCCAGACCCTGCGCCCAATCGGCATAGATCGCGGCGCCAGGGTGAAATCCATCCGTGGCCATCTGCGCCGGATCGAGTCGCGCGGGATCAAACGGCAAATGGGCCAGCGGGCCGGTTGAGCCGGCGCAAAGGGCGGCATCCATCGCCCTCGCCTGCGCCCCCAGAACCGCACCCAGCGGCCATGGCATCAGCGCGAAACGCTCGATCGGCGGCAGGCCAGAGCGGATCACCAGCCGCGCGCCGCGCTGCAGCAGGGTCTCGGCCAAGGCCTCTTGCTGAAGTCGCCAGCGCCGCAGGGGCACCTGCCGGGTGACATCATTCACCCCCAGCGCCGTCACGACAACATCCACTTTTTCAACGGGTTGCGCGTCGAACATTGCGCACGCACGCGCCGTCGTCGCGCCGGTTTGTGCCACCAGACGCCACTCGACGCGCCAATCCGTCGCCAGCCGGCTGACCAATTGCCCGGCCAATGCCTGATCCTGATGCGCCACACCGACCCCCGCTGCCGAGGAATCGCCTAAAATCAGCAACCGCAGCTGCGGTCCATGCCCGGCCACCCCGTTGCGTGGACCGGCCGCCTCGGGCAGGCGCAGCGCCCGCCGCCGCACGCCCAGCGCCTGCGCCAGCAACAGCGGCGACAGTGCCAGTCGGGTCAGCGGATACGCCAACATCTCAGTCGCGCAACAGCTCGTTGATCGAGGTTTTCGACCGGGTCTGCGCATCGACCCGCTTGACGATCACCGCACAATAGAGGCTGACGCCGTTCTTCGACGGCATCGACCCGGCGACCACCACCGAACCCGCCGGCACCTCGCCATACATCACCTCGCCGGTTTCCCGATCGACAATCTTGGTCGATTTGCCGATGAAGACCCCCATGCCCAGCACCGAGCCCTCGCGCACGATGCAGCCCTCGACCACTTCGGAGCGCGCGCCGATAAAGCAGTTGTCCTCGATGATCGTCGGCCCGGCCTGCATCGGCTCCAACACGCCGCCGATGCCGACACCGCCCGAAAGATGCACGTTCTTGCCGATCTGCGCGCAGGAACCGACCGTCGCCCAGGTGTCGACCATGGTGCCCGAATCGACATGGGCGCCGAGGTTGACGAAGCTGGGCATCAACACCACGCCCGGCGCGATATAGGCCGAGCGGCGCACCACTGCCCCCGGTACAGCGCGAAACCCGGCGGTACGCCATTGGTTTTCGCCCCAGCCAGCGAATTTGCTATCCACCTTGTCCCACCAGCCGCCGCCTTGCGGTCCGCCGGAATGGGCCTCCATGTCCTTGATCCGAAAGCCCAAAAGCACGGCCTTCTTGGCCCACTGGTTCACATGCCAGTCGGCGCCGCGCTTTTCCGCCACCCGCAAGGTGCCCGAGTCGAGCGCGCTCAGCGTCGCCTCGATGGCGTCGCGGGTCTCGCCGCGGGTCGCGGGGGTGATCTGGTCGCGCGCCTCCCAGGCGGCTTCGATCGCGGATTCGAGTGCGGCGTTCGACATGGGCAATCCTCCGGTTTTCTGCGTTGCCCCTATAGCGGGCGAAGGCAGTCGAAACAATGTGGCGTTCAGCCGGTTGTTCAGACCGGCTCGGGAGAGAGATTTGCGCCGCAAAGCAGCACAGCCACCCGTTCCCCCGGCTCGGGCACATAGGCGCCCGACAGCAAGGCCGCCAGCGCCGCCGCGCCCGCCGGTTCGACGAGGATGCGCGCCTCGCGCCACAGGACTCGCTGCGCGTGCAGGATGGCATCATCCGTCACCAGAACCGAGGTCAGGCCGCTGGCCAGAGCGAGGGAGAAACAGTGTTCGCCGATGCGTTTGGCGCCCAGCGCGTTCGCGGCAACGCCGGAAACTGCCACATCCACCGGCGCCCCCGCCGCCAGTGCCGCGTGCAGCGCGCAGGCGGTGACCGGCTCGACGCCGACCAATTTGCGCCGCCCGCCCAGCCACGCCATCGCCCCGCCGATCAGACCGCCGCCGCCGACCGCCACCAGAACGGTGTCGGCAGACAGGCCCTGCGCCTCCCATTCGCGCAGGCAGGTGCCCTGCCCCGCCAGCGTCGCCACGCCGTCATAGGCATGGACCTGCATCGCGCCGGTGGCTGCTTCGTGCTGCAACGCGGCAGCGAGAGCGTCGGCATAGGCCCCCGGCACCACGGTCAGCGCCGCGCCGGTGCGTTCGATAAGTGCGATTTTTGCGGGTCCGGCGATCTCGGGCACAAAAATGCGCGCCGGAATGCCCAGTTGCGCCGCGGCATAGGCCACCGCCGCGCCATGATTTCCCCCTGATGCCGCGACCACCCCCCCGGCAGGAACCGGTCCGCGGATCAGCGCATTGAACGCACCGCGCGCCTTGAACGTGCCGGTGTGCTGCAAGTGCTCCAGTTTCAATTCAAGGACTTGACCGCCAAGCACCAACGACATGACCGGCGTTTGGCGCACATGCGGGGCGATCCGCTCGGCCGCCACTTCGATTTCCGATTGCCAATCCATGTGGCCCTCCTGCCCGGCGCCACTGGTCTCGGCGCGTCAGGAACGATAGGCAGGCGCCACGCCCGAGGAAAGGACCAACCGCATGACCGAACCCCGCCTGCATGCGTTTCGCGACAGTGAACAGGACATCGCTACCGCCCGACAGATCCCTGCGACGCCGCAAACCCTGTCGCCGACCTATCGGCTGGCCTTTGCCGACCCCGATTTCCTGACCCGCGATGAATTGCGGCCTGTGCGCCTGCAGCTTGAACTGCTCAAGCCCGAACTGGCGATGAATGCCGAGGGCGTGGTATCGACCGTGGTTCTGTTCGGCGGCGCGCGCATTCCTGCGCCCGAGCGGCGCGACACGGCGCGCACCCCATTGCTGGCTGATCTGACGCGGTATTACGAGGAAGCCCGGCTCTTTGCCCGCGCGATCACCGAGCTGTCGTTGCAGGGCGGCGGGCGTGAATACGTCATCACCACCGGCGGCGGCCCCGGCGTGATGGAGGCCGGCAACCGCGGTGCAGCCGAGGCCGGGGGCAAATCCATCGGCCTGAATATCGTGCTGCCGCATGAACAGGCGCCGAATGCCTATGTCACGCCGGAACTCAGTTTCAATTTTCACTATTTTGCCCTGCGCAAGATGCATTTCCTGATGCGGGCGCGGGCCGTTGCCGTGTTTCCCGGCGGCTTTGGCACGCTGGACGAGATGTTCGAGACGCTGACGTTGATCCAGACCGGGCGGATGCGGCGGATTCCCTTTGTGCTTTTCGGGCGCGATTTCTGGGACCGGGTGATCGACTGGACCTATCTGGCCGAGGCCGGCACGATCGCGGCATCGGATCTGGCGTTGTTTCGCGTTGTCGAGACGGCGGACGAGGCGATGGCCGTCATCCACGACTGGCCGACCGAGGCCTAGCCGCTGGTGGCCCGCAACGGCACCACGCCCCCGCGCGACGCCGGGCGACGGCGCCCGCGCTCTTCGACGAGGGTCGAAAGGGCGCTGCGCAACCGCTCCAATTGCAGCGGCTTGGTCAGGCAGTCGTCAAACCCGGCCTTGAGATAGCTGGCGACCTGATGCGACATGGCGTTGGCCGTGAAGGCGATGATCGGCAGCAGCGTGGCGGGCGGACGGCCCCCCGCCGCCACGGCGCGCTGCGCCTCGCGGGCGCGGATCTCATGCATCACCGAAACGCCGTCGAGGTCGGGCATCGAAATGTCGAGGACGACGACGTCGAACACCTCGCGTTCATAGGTTTCAAGAGCCTCGGTGCCGTCCGAGACAAGAACCGCAGCGATCCCCATCTGCCCCATCATCGCGCCCAGAATCATGCGGTTGGTGCGATTGTCATCGGCCGCCAGCACACGCAGCCCCTGCATTTCTGTCGAAATGGCACCAGGGGTGACGGGGCTGGCCGGTTGCTCGGGCAGATCGGTGACGCCGAGCGGCAGGTCGACCGTGACCAGTGTGCCACACCCGGCCTGCGTGTCCAGCGTAACGGTGCCGCCCATCATGTCAGCCAGACGGCGGACGATGGGCATGCCCAGTCCCGTGCCGCCAAACCGCCGGGCGATCGAACTGTCAGCCTGCCCGAATTCCTCGAACACCATGGCGCGTTGCGTCTCGGTCATGCCGATGCCGGTGTCTTGCACGCGCAAACTCAGGCGGTCCGGATGCGTGCAGTCGATCTCGACATTCACCGAACCGGATTCGGTGAACTTGACGGCGTTCGAGATCACGTTGTGCATGATCTGCAGGATCCGGTGCGGGTCGCCCAATCGGGCGCACTGGCCGTCACCCTGCAGGTGGACGGCAAAGGAAATCTGCTTTTCCGACGCCTTGAGCGTGTGGACAGAATCGATGCGATGGGCCAGTTCGGCGGGGACAAAGGCCACCACCTCCAATTCAAGCTGGTCGGCCTCGATCTTTGACATATCCAGCAAATCATTGATAATGCTAAGCAAAAGAGCGCCAGAATCATGCATCACCCGGACCATGCGGCGCTGATCCGCATCAACGACAAGCCGTTCGAGCACCTCGGCCACGCCCAGGACCCCGTTCAGCGGGGTGCGCATTTCATGGCTCATCTTCGCGAGGAAGTTCGATTTCGCCGCATTGGCGCGTCGCGCTTCCTCCAGTGCCTCCTGCCGGGCGCGATCCGCTGCGACCTGATCGCTGACATCGACGAGAGCATAGACAACCCGCGCCGCTGCACCATTGCTGGTCGCGACGGGTGCGGCGTGGACGGCGCAATAATGCAGCCCATCCGGGCAATGCAGTGCGAACCGCTCCATCGGCACCGAGGCGCCGGTCGACATGACCCGGTCAAAGGGCGTTTCACCAGGTTGAAAGGGGGTCCCATCTTCGCGGGTATAGGCCCAGGTGGGGGAATCGTGGCGGGCGCCGATCATCTGCTGACGGCTGGAGCGCATGACGGACTCGGCCGCGTCGTTGACAAAGCGGATATACCCCTCGCCGTCGATCACCAGCACACCCATCGCCGACGTCGACAGGATCGATTCCAGAAAGGCGCGTTCACCGGCGAGGGCGGCCTGTGCCGCGCGAACCGCCAGTTCCTTGTCCCGGCGGATCAGCACCGAGCAGATCACATCGGCCAGCGACTGCAGCAGATAGATCTCGCCGGGGAGGAATTCATGCGTGTTGCGCACCCCGTCGAAACCGACGAAGCCATAGGTCGCCCCCTCATCGCGCATGGGAACCAGCAGGATCGACCGGATCTCCTGCGCTTCGAGCAACAGGCGCGAGGGCGACCCCTCGGCCAGTTCGGCGACATCGGGCACATGGAACTGCTCGCCCATCAACAAGGGTTCCAGACTGGGGCCGAACATCTCCAGCGGCAGGTCCTGCAGATGTTCGCGCATCGGATCGATGCCCTCGGCGCACCATTCGTGGGTGTTGTCAGCCACCTCGCCCTTGCGCACGAAGACATAACTACGGTCGCGCACGCAATAGGCACCGAGGCGCGAGATGGCCTCGTGGATCACCTGATCCGTGCGGTCGATCGGCGCGCGCAGCAGGTCGTTGAGGATCTCGACGACCAGCGCCTGAATGCGCGTCAGGCGGGTTTCATTGCTGATGTTTTCGTCAGTCATGGCCCTGTGCCTGTTTGCCCGTTCGGCCGGGTGTTGCGGCACCAAACTACCGCGCTATGGGTTTGGAAAAAACTCGTTAAGAAACGATGAGTGGCGCGGCGGCGGGATGGAAATATTTGCGCAACTTTGGCGCGAAGAGTGCCTTGGGGGGCGCGAAAGGTCAATCCGCAGAATGCGCAGCCTTGACGCGGCTTTACTGCCCGCCGGGGCTGGGCTAGCACCGAACGGCAGCGCCAAAGCCCGGAAATCCGCCATGACCCCTCCCGTTGACCCCGTTGACCTGACCGCCCGCCTGATCCGTTGCCCGTCGGTGACCCCGATCGAGGGCGGCGCGCTGGACTTGCTGGGCGAGGTGCTGACCGCAGCCGGTTTCGCCTGCACCCGGGTCGATCGCAATGGCACCGCCAATCTGTTCGCGCGCTGGGGGGCACAGGGGGCTAACCGCAGTTTCGGCTTCAACGGCCACACCGATGTGGTGCCGCCCGGCAACCCGACCGAGTGGCGATTCCCGCCGTTTTCCGGCGAGTTGGCCGAGGGCAAGCTCTGGGGCCGCGGGGCCTGCGACATGAAATCGGGGGTCGCGGCCTTTGTCGCGGCGGCGGTGCAGTTCGTGCAGGACACCCCACCCGATGGCGCGGTGATCCTGACGATCACCGGCGACGAGGAGGGCGATGCGACCGACGGCACGGTGGCGCTGCTGGACTGGATGGCGACCACGGGCGAGCGGATGACGCATTGCATCGTCGGCGAACCCACCTGCCCCTCGGTGATGGGCGAGATGATGAAGAACGGCCGTCGTGGCAGCATGACAGCGTGGATCGAGGCGCGGGGCGTGCAAGGGCACGCGGCCTATCCGCACCGCGCCAAGAACCCGCTGCCCGCACTGGTGGCACTGCTGGACCGGCTGGCACGGCACGAACTGGACACCGGCACGACGCTGTTCGACCCCTCGACGCTGGCGATCACCGGGGTGGATACCGGCAACCCGGTGTCGAACGTGATCCCCGCCAGCGCCAAGGCGATGCTGAACATCCGCTTCAACGACCGGCACAGCGGCGCCAGCCTGACCAAGTGGTTGCAGGCCGAATGCGCGGCGGCCGAGGCACAGACCGGCATCACCCTAACGCTGAAGGTGAAGATTTCCGGCGAGTCCTTTGTCACCGAACCTGGCTGGTTCACCGATCTGGTGGCGGGCGCGGTGCAGGCGGAATGCGGCGTGCAACCGGCGCTCAGCACCTCGGGCGGCACCTCGGATGCGCGCTTCATCAAGGCTCATTGCCCGGTCGTCGAATTCGGCCTCGTCGGCGCCTCGATGCACAAGACGGATGAGCATGTCGAAGTCGCGCATATCCGCCAGTTGACGGCGATCTACCGGCGGATGCTGGGCGATTACTTCGCCTGAGGCAGGACCTCGGCCAGCACCTCGGCGGCGATCTCATAGCTGCGGATGCGGGCGGCGGGGTCATGCATCGCGCCGGAAAAGATCATCTCGTCGGGCTGGGTGCGCGCGATCATCTGCGCCAACTGCTCACGCAGGGTCGCTGGCCCGCCGCAGGCGCAGAAACTCAGGGCGTGATGCACCTGCGACAGCAACCCCGGCGAGACCTGCGCGGCGATATCGCGCACCGGCGGCGGCAGCTTGCCCGGCTGACCGCTGCGCAGTCGGGCAAAGGACAACAGTTGCGACGAGCGCAAGAATTCGGCCTCGGCGTCGGTTTGTGCGGCGAACAGCCCGGCGGCAACCATGACGTAGGGCCGCGCCAGATAGGCCGACGGACGAAAGCGCGACCGATAGATCGCCAGCGCCTGATCCAGCGCGTCGGGGGCGAAATGGCTGGCAAAGGCATAGGGCAGACCCAGATACGCGGCCAGTTGTGCGCCATAGAGGCTGGAGCCGAGGATCCACACCGGCACAAGGGTGCCCTCGCCCGGCACGGCACGCACCACGTTGGGTGCGGCCTCGCCCGTCTCGGCCAGATAGCCCAGCAAATCGACGACATCCTGCGGGAAGTCATCCTCGCCCTGCATGTGGCGGCGCAGTGCGCGCATCGTCGCGCCGTCGCTGCCCGGCGCGCGACCCAGTCCGAGGTCAATGCGGCCGGGGAACAGGGTTTCCAGCGTGCCAAAGGCCTCGGCCACCATCAGCGGTGAATGGTTGGGCAGCATGATGCCGCCCGCGCCGACCCGGATGGTTCGCGTCGCGGCGGCGACATGGCCGATCACCACGGCGGTGGCGGCGCTGGCGATGCCGGGCATCGAATGATGCTCGGCCAGCCAGAAGCGGTGATAGCCCAGCCGCTCGCCGGCCCGCGCCAGCGCGGCGGAGTTGGCCAGCGCGTCGGCGGCGGTGCCGCCTTCGGGGATCGGCGCGAGGTCGAGGATCGAGGCGTGGTGCATGGGGGGCTCCGTTTGCAGCAGAGCTAGGCGCTGCGGGGGCAAAGGGAAAGGGGGGACAGGGTTTGCATCCGCCGCCAAGCGCCGCTAAACCGCCCGCAAAGCCAGCCGGAGTGCGCCATGATCCTCTATCCCGCCATCGACCTCAAGGACGGCCAGTGCGTGCGCCTTTACAAGGGCGCGATGGAGCAGGCGACGGTGTTCAACGACGACCCGGCGGCGCAGGCGCGGGCCTTTGTCGACGAGGGCGCCGAGTGGCTGCATCTGGTCGACCTGAACGGCGCCTTTGCCGGCAAGCCGGTGAATGCGGGCGCGGTCGAGGCGATCCTCGCCTCGGTGACGGTGCCCTGCCAGTTGGGCGGCGGGATCCGCGACATGGCGACGATCGAGGGCTGGCTGGCGCGCGGGTTGCGGCGGGTCATTCTGGGCACGGTGGCGGTGGAGAACCCCGATCTGGTGCGGCAGGCGGCGCGGGCGTTTCCCGGGCAGGTCGCGGTGGGGATCGACGCGCGCGGCGGGCGGGTGGCGACGAAGGGCTGGGCGGAGGAAACGGATGTGAGGGTCACCGACCTCGCCCGCGCCTTCGAGGACGCCGGGGTGGCGGCGATCATCTATACCGACATCGACCGCGACGGGGCGATGCAGGGGCCGAATGTGGCGGCGACGGCGGCGCTGGCGCGGGCGACGTCGATCCCGGTGATCGCCTCGGGCGGGGTGTCGTCGCTGGCGGATCTGGTCGCGTTGAGGGATTGTGGGGCGGCGCTGGACGGGGCGATTTCCGGCCGCGCGCTCTATGATGGCAAGCTGGATCTGCGGGCGGCGATGGGGGCCCTGCGGGCGAGGTGAGGGGTGTCCCACGCATGGGACGTTTTGCCGGTCGTTTTATATCAATAGGTTAGCCATCCGCGTTAAGGATTTGGCAAGAGTGTCCCCCGGTTTTTTGCAGGGGCCGCCGGGTGGGGCGTGCGGGTGCGCGACCGGCGGGGGGTTGGGCGTGCGGGTGCGCGCCATTCAGGGCGCGATTGCGGGGATGGCCGGGGTTTGGTGCGTGCGGGTGCGCAACCGGCAGGGGGCGGGTTGCGGGATGGTGCGTGCGAGCACGCACCCTACGGGGCGGGATTGCGGCGGGGGGTTGGCGTGCGGGTGCGCGCCACTCAGGGCGGGATTGCGGCGGGTTGTGGGGTGGTGCGTGCGAGCACGCACCCTACGAGGCGGGGTTGGGGCGGCGTGTGGGGCGTGCGGGGCGCATCCGGCGAGGGGCGGGATTGCGGCGAGGGGCTGCGGCGGGGGGATCGCCCCCCTGCCCGGGTCAGGCGGCGAAATAGCGGTCGGCGGGCAAATACCACGCCAGCCGGGCGGCCTGCGCCCAGTCGCGCTCGTCCGCCGTGTCGCCGACCATCACCACGCGGTCAGGCGGCAAGCGCCCCTCGGCCAGCGCGCCCAGCAGGGCCTTGCGGGCCTCGCCCCAACCGGCAAAGGGCCGGGGCGCGGGATGGGCGGCATCGAGCGCGCCCGAAGCCAGATCCAGCACCTGCGCCGGGCTGAGCGGCGCGTGCACCAGCGCGGCGCGGGCCGCGCCCTGAATCGCGTCCAGCTTTTCGCGCCGTGCCACCGGCAGCGCCACCTGTGGTGGCAACAGCCGCAAGGCGTTGGTAGAAAACAGAAATCCGATCACGTCATGCCCCGAGGCCGCGCGGATCGACGCATAGGTGCGATAGTCGAGCCCGATCTCGGCCGCGCGTTTCACCCGCAGGCGCAGCACCTCGATCGGCAGCACGGGCAACAGCCGCGCCCGCGCCTTGCCCCAGGCGTGCCGCCGCCAGCTTTCACCGGGCTCCATCGTCGGGCCCTGATTGTGACCGATCATCGCCATGCGCGCCTCCTGTGCCACGGACAGGATAGCCAAGTCGCGAGCAAAGAAAAGCCCGCCCCCGCGGGACGCTGCGGGGGCGGGCCTGAACCGGGGCGGTGAGGCCCGGACGGTTACGGCAGTGCGGGCACCGCGACATCCGGCATCTCGCCGGTCAGCGTGTGCAGGAAGGCCACCAGCGCGTCGAGTTCCTCGCCCGTGAACTCATGCCCCAGCATTTCCTGACCCATGATGTTCACCGCGTCGCGCAAATTGTCGACCGACCCGTTGTTGAAGTAGGGATAGGTCAGCGCGATGTTGCGCAGGCTGGGCGTGCGGAAGGCGTGCTCGTCCGCAGCGTCGCCGGTCACCAGCGCACGGCCACGGTCGGTCGAGCCCGGCACCTGGATCGCGTGGAAGCCACCATCCGAGAAGTTCGGGCCCGAGTGGCAGGCGATGCAGCCGTTGTCGGCGAACAGCACCATGCCCTGCTGGGCCTGCGCCGACATCGCCGCATCGTCGCCCGCGAGGAAGCGGTCAAACGGCGAGTTCGGGGTGATCAGCGTGCGCTCGAAGGCGGCAATCGCCAGCGCCACGTTCGGCGGGTTGACCGGATCGGCATCGCCCGGGAAAGCGGCGGCGAACATGTCCTGATAGATCTGGAACTCCTTGAGCCGCGAGATCGCGCCCTCAAGCGTCATGTTCATCTCGATCGTGGCCTGAATCGGACCCAGCGCCTGATCTTCGAGCGTGGCGGCGCGGCCATCCCAGAACTGCGAGTCGAGGAAGGCGGCGTTCAGCGCGGTCGGCGTGTTGCGGTCACCGACCTGGCCATCGTGGCCGGTCGCGCGCGGAATACGGTCGGTCCAGCCCAGCGCCGGGTTGTGGCAGGTGGCGCAGCTGATGACGCCCGAGCCCGAGATGCGCGGTTCGAAGAACAGCATCTGGCCGAGGTCGATGCGGGCCTGCGTCAGGGCCGAGCCGGCCGGGATCGGCGGCAGCGCGGGCAGCGCGGTGAACTGGTCGCGGTACGCGGCGGCGTCCTGTGCGAGGGCCGGCAGGCCCAGCCCTGCGGTCAGCCCGATCGCCGAAACGGCAAGCGCGGCAAGGGTCTTGTAAGTCACGATGACCTCCTTCGGTGTGGCGCGCCCTGACCGCTCATCGGTCTGCTCGGCGCCGGGGGGTTCGCACGTCACGGACATATGTCCACGCCGAAGGGAGCGATTCCTTGATCCGGATCAAGTTTTAGAATGATTATAATTCTATACCGGCGATGCAGATTTTCAGCCCTGATGCGGCGGCCAGGGTCGCTGGCTGTCGGCCGCAATCCATCCCTGCACCCAGTCCGGCAAGGCGGGCGAGTCCTGCCCGGCATGGCCCATGGCCTCGATCAGCCGGACCGGCGGCAGGATGCCCGGCTGCTGCGTCGCGGCGATGCGCAGCAGGATGTGGTTCAGCGCCTCGCCCTGCCGCCAAAGCGATTGTTCCACATAGAAAAACCGCTGGTCCCAGCCCAGCAGGCGGCTGCGCATCTGCACCCGCTGGAACATCCGCACCCGCCGCCGATAGCGCACCGAGGCCCCGGCCACCGTCATCCCCCAACCCTGCGCGCGCAGGGCCTGCGTCATGCCGATGCGCAGGGTAAACGGGATGCGGCCGAGGTCATAGAGCGTCAGCGTGCGGCCGTTGTTCAGCTCCATCCAGGGGTCCAGATCCCAGGGCAGGCAGAGGTGATGCGAGACATGGGTCTCGAGCAACCCCAGCGATTGGCCGCGGAATTTCAAGGTCTCGCCGATCAGCCGGATGACAGGATACATCTGCGCCCCCAAAGTGCCCGCGCCGGTGGTGACCCGGGCGGCGGCCAAGGTCAAGCGGCGACGCAGCGGCGATTTCCCGCCGATCTTGACGATTTGGTCACTTTTCCCCGGCAGACTTGCCCCCGCGTCGCCGTTGCCCCGCGGCGATGCACGGCCTAGACTCGGCGTGGACATTGAAAGGACCGCCATGACCGACCGCACGCGCCCTGTCTATTCGCGCGCCGAGATGATCTCGGACGCCGTGGTGCATGTCATGGGGCTGCTGCTGGTGCTGATGGCGGTGCCGGTGCTGATCGTGCTGACCGCGCTCTATCGCGGCGATGCGGCCTCGATCACCGGGGTGTCGGTCTATGGCGGCGCCCTGCTGGCGATGATCCTGTGCTCGGCGCTCTACAACATTGGCGAGACATCGGGACTGGGCGCGGCCAAGGAATGGCTGCTGCGCCGCCTCGATCATTCGGCGATCTATCTGAAGATCGCGGGCACCTATACGCCGTTTACCCTGCTGTCCGGGCACGGACTGGCGCTGACCGCCGGGGTCTGGGCGGCGGCCCTGGTGGGCATCGTGCTCAAGGTCATTTCGCCCGAACGGTTCAAATGGGCGGCGCTGGCGCTCTATCTGGGCATGGGCTGGGCGGGGATCGCCGCGGGGGGCTCGCTGTTTGCCGCCCTGCCGCTGCCGGTGACGATCCTGATGATGGTCGGCGGCGGCCTCTATACGCTGGGCGTGGTGTTCTACCTGTGGCGGCGCCTGCCCTTCCACTATACGATCTGGCATGTCCTTGTTCTGGCAGCCAGTTTCGTCTTTTACGCCGCCGTTCTGGTCTTTGTGCTGCTGGGGCCTCAATCCGTGGTCTGATCGCCCGCCAGCAGGGCGAGGAACGCGGCGCCGAACCGCTCGACCTTGGCGTCGCCCATGCCCTGAACGCGCGCCAGTTCGGCCGCCGTGCGGGGCCGCCGCTCGGCAATCGCCCGCAGGGTGGACTGCGAGCAGGTCAGGAACTTGCCGGTGTCGTCCTCGCCGCGCGACAGCCGCTGCATCGCGGCCTCCAGCCGGTCAAAGACCTCGCCCGCCTCGCGCCCGGCCAAGGCCCGGCGCGCCGGATGGGCGGGCGCGGCCTCGACCCCGGTGATGACAGCCAGAAACCGCGCGCCATAGCGTTCGAGCTTGGTCGCGCCGACGCCCGAAATCCCGGCAAAGGCGTCGAGCGTCGCCGGGCGGGTCTCGGCCATCTCGATCAACGAGCGGTCGTTGAAGATGACATAGGGCGGCACCCCGGCCGCATCGGCGAGGGACCGCCGCAAGGCCTTGAGCGCGCTCAACAAAGGCGCGTCCTCGTCGCTGACCAACGCGCGCGGTTCGGCGCGGGTCGCGCTGCGCTCGACCGTATCGGCCCGCAACAGCACGGTGGATTCGCCGCGCAGCACCGGCCGCGCCCCCTCGGTCATGCGCAGCGCGCCCATGCGTTCGGCATCCGGGCGCACCAGATCGCGGCCCATCATCTGGCGAAACACCGCCTGCCACCCGGCGCGCGGCAACTCGCGGCCAACGCCAAAGGTCGGCAGCGCGTCATGGCCGCGCTCGCGCACCTTGTCGGTGACACTGCCGGTCAGGATGTCGATCAGGTGGTTGGCGCCGAAACTCTCGCCCGTGCGCAGCATCGCCGACAGCGCCTTGCGCACCGCCTCGGTCGCATCAAAGGTGCGCGCCGGACGTTCGCAAAGATCACAATTGCCGCAAGGCTCGGACAGCTCGCCGAAATACGCCAGCAACATGCGACGGCGGCATGAGGTCGCCTCGGCCAGACCCAGCAGGGCATTCAGCCGCGCCTGATCGGCCTCGCGCCGTTCGGGCGGCGCATTCGATTCGTCGATCTGGGCGCGGCGCAGGCGGATGTCGTCGGGGCCATAGAGGGTCAGCGTGTCGGCGGGCAAACCGTCGCGCCCGGCCCGCCCGATTTCCTGATAATAGGCCTCGATGGATTTCGGCAGGTCGGAATGCGCCACCCAACGCACGTCGGGCTTGTCCACCCCCATGCCAAAGGCCACGGTGGCGCAGACGATCAGCCCCTCTTCGGTCTGAAACAGGCCTTCGACCTTGCGCCGCTCCCAATCCTCCATCCCGCCGTGATAGGCGCGCGCGCTGTGCCCGGCCTCGTCAAGCGCCTTGGCGAGGGTTTCGGTGCGCGAGCGCGTCGCACAATAGACGATGCCCGATTGCCCACGCCGGGCCCCGGCAAAGTCGAGGATCTGGCGCCGCGGGTGGTCCTTGACGGCAAAGGCCAGCCGGATATTGGGCCGGTCAAAGCCGCGCAGAAAGACATGCGGCGGCGCATCGGCAAAGAGCCGCGCGATGATCTCGCCCTGGGTTTCGGCGTCGGCGGTGGCGGTAAAGGCGGCCAACGGCACGCCCAGCGCCTGCCGGAGCGCCCCGATGCGCAGGTAATCGGGGCGGAAATCATGACCCCATTGACTGACGCAATGCGCCTCGTCCACGGCGATCAGGCTGCACCCGGCACGACGCAGCATCGCGGTGGTTGCCGACGCGGCCAACCGTTCGGGCGCGATATAGAGCAGCTTGAGCCGCCCTTCGTCGAGCGCGGCAAAGATCGCCTCGTTTTCCTCGGGCGTATTGCCCGAGGTCAGCGCCCCCGCGGCAACCCCCGCCTCATGCAGCGCGCGCACCTGATCGCGCATCAGGGCAATCAGCGGCGAAATGACCAGCGTCAGCCCCGGCCGAACCAGCGCAGGCAATTGATAACACAGGGATTTACCACCCCCTGTCGGCATGATGGCCAGCACGTTTTCGCCCGCGGCGACGGCGGCGACCACCTCGGCCTGACCGGGGCGAAAGGCGGCAAAGCCGAAGACCCGCGCCAGCAGGGTCGAGGTCAGATCACCATCCGGTGGGGCATCGAACGGGGTCAGAGCAGGACCGAGGCGTTGTTGACGATGACGATGCGGATTGCATAAATCGCCAGCAGCACGATCAGCGGCGCCAGATCAAGGCCGCCGAGGTCCGGCAGCACCGCGCGGATGCGGCGATAGAGGGGTTCAAGCAGGCGGTTCAGGCCGCTCCAGAGCTGCGCGACGAGGGGCTGGCGCAGATTGAGCACCTGAAAATTGATCAGCCAGCTCATGATGACATGCGCGATCACCACCCACCAGAGGATGTCGAGGATGAGGAACAGGATCTGCAGGATCGACAGCATGGCGGCACCCTTTTCGGCCAGGATCTCGCCCTGAGGTAAGGCCTGCGGCCCGCGGGCGCAACCCCGCCGCATCAGGCGCTGCGGGTCAGCGGCGGTTCGATCGGGCAGGTCTCCTCTGGGCGATAGCGGGCGATCATGTCGACCAGCAGCGGCTTTTTCAGCGGCTTGGTCAGCACATGATCGAGGCCGGCGGCGAGGATGTCGTCCTGATCCCCCGCCATGGCATGCGCGGTCAAGGCGATGATCGGAATCTGCGCCCCGCCGGGCAGCTGCCGGATGGCCCGGGTGGCGGCGCGGCCATCCATGCCGGGCATCGAGATATCCATGAAAATCAGATCCGGGCGCGTGGTCTTGAAACCCTCGACCGCCTGCAAGCCGTCCTCGGCAAAGGTGATATCGACGGCGAGAGCCTCGACCATCTTGGAAAACACCAGCCGGTTCGTGCGGTTGTCCTCGGCGGTGAGGATGCGCATGCGCCGACGCCCCGAGGCCACATCGACCCCCGGCGCGCGCGGCCGCGCGGCGACCGGCACCAAGTCCTCGACAGGCGACGAGAGCAGTTGCAACTGGCGCACCAGATCGTGCCGCAGCAACGGTTTTTGCAGGATGGCGCGCAATTCGGGCAGGGCCGGATGGTCGCGCAGGATCGACGGGCTGGAACTGAGCAACAGGATCGGCAGATCCTGCCCGGCCGCGCGCAACTTGACCGTCAGGTCCAGGCCATTGAGGCCGGGCATCTCATGGTCGGTGATGAGCAGGTCAAAGGGTTGGCGGGCCGCGGTGATCTGGGCAAAGGCCGCCTCGCCCGAGTCGCACAGCGTGACGGCCAGACCGGTCGCCATTAGTTGCCGTTCGAGGATGGTGCGGTTGACGAGGTGATCGTCGGCGACAATCACCCGCTCGAGCCGGATCGGTTCGGGCGAGAGCGGTTCGGCATCCTCGGCCAGCGGCAGGGTCAGGGTAAAGCCAAAGCACGAGCCCTTGCCCAACTCGCTTTCGACCCAGATCTGGCCGCCCATCAGTTCGATCAGGCGGCGGGTGATCGCCAGCCCCAGCCCGGTGCCCTCGAACTTGCGGTTGGCCTGATCCTCGACCTGGGCAAATTCGCCGAAAATGCGATCGATATTTTCCGGCGCGATGCCGATGCCGGTGTCCTCGACCGTGACGTTGAGCTGCTGCTGACCGGCGCTGGCCTCGATCCCGACGACGCGAATCAGCACATGGCCGGCCTGCGTGAACTTGACCGCATTGCCGATCAGATTGGTCATCACCTGCCGCATCCGCCCCGGATCGGCCATGAACCGCGTCGGCAGGAACAGGTCGTAATCCATTAGCAGGTCGATCGAGCGTTTGCGCGCACCGGCCTGCAACAGGATCAGCACCTCATGGATACAGCGTTCCAGATCAAAGGGTTCCGGGCGCAGCGTCAGCTTGGCGGCCTCGATCTTGGAGAAGTCGAGCACGTCGTTGATGATGCCCAGCAGCGCCTCGCCCGACGAGCGGATGGTTTCGGCGTAAAGCTTTTGTTCGTCCGACAGCGCGGTGTCGCACAGCAGTTCGGCCATGCCGACGACGCCATTCATCGGCGTGCGGATTTCGTGGCTCATGTTGGCGAGGAAGGCCGATTTCGCCCGATTCGCCGCCTCGGCCTTTTCGCGCGCCTCTTCGAGTTCGGCGGCGTGGCGCTGGAAATCGGTGATGTCGCGCGCCACGCTGACCGTATCGCCGCCGCGCGCGCGACGGTCGATGAGGCGCGCCTTGATCCCGTCGGAAAAGGTCAGGATGACCTGCTCGATCTCGGTCTGCTCCCACCGGGCCAGCATCATGGCGACCCAGTCCGCCGCCGTCAGATCGCCCAGTTGCACCCGCCCCTCAAAGGCGAGGATCTCGACGAGACGGCGATAGGGGATGCCCGGCTGCACCTCGGAAAAGCCGGAAAAGGCGCGCAGATAGGCGTGGTTGGCGATCACCAGCTCCTGCCGGGCGTTGAAGACGGCAAAGCCGTCATGGATGGTGTTGATCGAGTCCCACAGCCGACGCTCGGCCATGGTGGCGCTGCGCTGGGCGATCTGCGCCGCCTCGCGGGCGCGGTCCTGCAGGCTTTGCACCTCGACCGCGCGCTGGGCATCCTCGACCGCGGTGCTGCGGCCACGCTGGCGCAGGGCGTGCAACTCCTGCCGCGCGGCGTCGAGATGCGACAGGGTGGCGTCCAGTTCGCGCGTGCGGTGCTCCAGCCGCTGTTCAGCGGTCAGGCGCGCGCGGCGCTCTTGAGTCAACTTGTCGAACAGCGTCATGGACGGGCGCAACCCTTGAATCGGACGGACCGGCACGGAGGCCGGTCCGCCAAGGATTGCCGCGAGGAGTGAATTCCAGCTTAATCGCCGACGCGATTTTGCCGCTTACAGCCGCTCGATCGCCAGCGCGATGCCCTGCCCGCCGCCGATGCACAGGGTAATCAGGCCATAACGCCCACCGATGCGCTGCAGTTCATACAGCGCCTTGATGGTGACGATCGCGCCCGAGGCGCCGACCGGATGGCCCAGCGCGATGGCGCCGCCGTTCGGGTTCACCTTGGCCGGATCAAAGCCCAGCGCGCCCGAGACCGCCAGCGCCTGCGCGGCAAAGGCCTCGTTCGATTCGATGACGTCGAAATCATCGACCGACAGGCCGGTGCGCCGCAACAAGGCCTGCACGGCGGCAATCGGGCCGATGCCCATCACCTCGGGGCGCACCCCGGCGACGGCATAGCCGACAATGCGCGCCATCGGCACCAGCCCGGCCGCGGCGGCCGCATCGGCCCGCGCCAGCACCAGCGCGGCCACCCCGTCGTTGATGCCGCTGGCATTGCCGGCGGTGACGGTGCCGTCCTTGCGGAACGCCGGTTTCAGCGCGGACAGCGCCTCGAGGCTGGTCGCCTTGGGATGCTCGTCGACCTCGAAGGCGACCTCGCCCTTCTTGCCCTTGATCATGATCGGCACGATCTGGCTGGCAAACCGGCCCTCGGCAATCGCCCGCGCGGCACGCTGCTGGCTCTCCAGCGCAAAGGCATCCTGCGCGGCGCGGGTGATACCGTGCTCGCCCGCGACATTCTCGGCGGTGACGCCCATGTGGCCGGTGCCAAAGGGACAGGTCAGCGCCCCCAGCATCATGTCCTGCGCGCCGACATCGCCCATCTTCTGCCCCCAGCGGGCGGCGGGCAGGATATAGGGCGCGCGGCTCATCGCCTCGGCCCCGGCGGCCAGCGCAAAGTCGCAATCGCCCAGCGCGAGTGCCTGAACGGCCGAGACGATCGCCTGCGCGCCCGACCCGCACAGCCGGTTGACGTTCATCGCCGGGGTGGTGTCGGGGATGCCCGCGCCGATCGCGGCAACCCGGCTCAGATAGGCGTCGCGCGGCTCGGTGTTGATGACATGGCCAAAGACGACGGTGCCGATCTGCGCCGGCGCGACCCCGGCCCGCGCCAGCGCGGCCTTGACCACCTCGGTCGCCACGCCCGACAGAGGCAGGCCCGACAGGCTGCCGCCAAAGGTGCCGATGGCGCTGCGCGCGCCCGAAAGAATGACGATGTCGTCCATGATCTGCTCCCGCAAAAATCCCCACCCCCTCTATAGCCCCGCCGCGCCCGCCGACAAAGCACCCGCATTCGCCGCGACGCAGCGTAACGCCCCCCCCTCTTTGCTCTTCAAATATCCTCAGGGGGGTGAGGCCGCAGGCCGAGGGGGGCGCGAGCGCCCCCCTGACCCGGCCCGCCAAGGCCCCAACCACCGCGCCTGCACTCGCGGCTTTTCAACCCGCGCCCCAAAGGCTAGTCAGGACCATCAAGGAGGGCCCCGCCATGACCAGCATTCTGGACCGGATCAAGTCCTACAAACTGACCGAGGTCGCCGCCGCCAAGCGTGCCCTGCCGCTGGCCGAGGTCGAATCGCGCGCCCGCGCCGCCGAGGCGCCGCGCGGCTTTGCCGCGGCGCTGGGCCGCGCCAGTGCCAGCGGCTATGGGCTGATCGCCGAGATCAAGAAGGCCAGCCCTTCGAAGGGCCTGATCCGCGCCGATTTCGACCCGCCCGCGCTGGCCCGCGCCTATGAACAGGGCGGCGCCACCTGTCTGTCGGTGCTGACCGATGCGCCCAGTTTTCAGGGCGCACCCGAGTATCTGATGCAGGCCCGCGCCGCGACCTCGCTGCCCTGCCTGCGCAAGGATTTCCTCTATGACCCCTATCAGGTCGCCGAGGCCCGCGCCTGGGGCGCCGATTGCATCCTGATCATCATGGCCTCGGTCAGCGATGCTCAGGCCGCCGAGTTGGAGGCCGCCGCGCTGGGCTGGGGCATGGATGTGCTGATCGAGGTGCATGACGGCGAGGAACTCGACCGCGCGCTGGCGCTGCAATCGCCGTTGATCGGCATCAACAATCGCAATCTGAAGACCTTTGAGCTGAACCTCGACACCACCCGCACCCTGGCCGCGCGGGTGCCGCCGGGGCGTCGGCTGGTGTGCGAAAGTGGCCTCTTCACCCCCGCCGATCTGGCCGACATGGCCGCGCATGGCGCGCGGTGTTTCCTGATCGGCGAAAGCCTGATGCGGCAGGCCGATGTCGCGGCGGCCACCCGCGCGCTGCTGGCCAACCCGGTGCCGGCATGAGCGGCCTGACGCATTTCGACGCGCAGGGCCGCGCGGTGATGGTCGATGTCTCGGACAAGCCGGTCACTGCGCGCATGGCCCGCGCCTCGGCCCATGTGGTGATGCAGCCCGAGACGCTGGCGCATGTGCTGGCGGGCACGGCGAAAAAGGGCGACGTGCTGGGCGTGGCGCGGATCGCCGGGATCACGGCGGCAAAGAAATGCAGTGATCTCATCCCCTTGTGCCACCCGTTGCCGATCACCAAGGTCTCGGTCGATCTGGTGCCTGACCCCGAGTTGCCCGGCGTGCGCATTCTGGCCGAGGTGCGCACCACCGGCCAGACGGGCGTGGAGATGGAGGCGCTGACGGCGGCCTCGGTCGCCGCGCTGACGGTCTATGACATGCTCAAGGCGGTGGAAAAGACGATGGAAATCGGCGGCATCGCGGTCTTGCACAAGGAAGGCGGCAAGTCGGGGACGTTCGTGCGCGGAGAGGCCCAATGAGCACCGCGGGCCGGTCGCTGGAACTGTTCTTCATCGACGGCCGCCCGGACGGGATGCTGACCGCCGAGGTGTTCAACTGGACCGGCCACGTCCTGCGCACCCCCCGCACGCAGATCGCCGAGGCCTTGCGCCGCCGCGAGGCCGATTACACGGGGGTGTATTTGTTGCTGGGTGAGCAGGACGCCCGTCCGCGTCTGTATGTCGGCGAGGCGGAAGACCTGCGCGACCGCCTGAAGGGCCATGTCGTGTCCAAGGACTGGTGGGACAGCGCCGTTTTGATCTCAACGGTGGGCGACTCTCTGCACAAGGCGCATGTGAAGTATCTGGAAGCGCGGTTGGTCGAGATCGCCCGCGAGGTCGGTGCGGCAGACCTGGAGAATGGCAACACCCCCACCAAAAGCAGCCTGTCCGAGGCGGCGCGCGCCAGCATGGAGGGGTTTCTGGAGACCCTGATGATGGTGCTGCCAGCGATCCGGGTGGATGTGTTCGAATCCAAGAGACGGACCACCCGCACCGCAGTCGCGCAGGATATAGAAACCGGCGAACCCACCTTTGAGTATGCAATTCCCAGCCTCGGAATATTGGCGACCGCTGTGCTTCGGAACGGCGAGATGGTTGTCAAAGCAGGGTCGACGGCACGCAAGCAGTGGCATGTCAGCCCATCTGAAAACAAAGCCCGGCGTGCGCTTCACGAACAACTTGTGGCAACCGGTGTTATCGAAAGCAGAGGCGACGTCGGACTCTTCACGCGAGACTTTGCTTTCAATAGTCCGAGCCTCTCGGCCACGATTGTCGCCGGACGCCATTCGCACGGGACGGCAAACTGGAAACACAAACCCAGCGGAAAAACTTTCTCCGAATGGGAAGCCGATCAACTGAACGAGGCCGCGCCATGATCCCTGTCGAAACCGCCCAAGGACTGTGCCTCGATCTGGTCACGCCGACCGGGGCGTTGGACAGTGTCGAACTGGCCGAAGCCGCTGGGCGGGTGGTGCGGGTGGCGCCGGTCTCGCGCCGGGCGCAGCCGCCCTTTGCTTCGTCGGCGATGGATGGCTATGCGCTGCGATCGGGCGATGCCGGGGCGGGGCAAAGCGTCGAGGTCGTCGGGGAATCGGCGGCGGGCCATTCCTGGGACGGCACGCTGGCTGCGGGTCAGGCGCTGCGCATCTTTACCGGGGCGCCGGTGCCCGCAGGTGCCGATTGTGTGGTGATTCAAGAAGATACGCGCCGCGAGGGTTCACGGCTGATCCTGACCGCCAGCGCCCGACCCGGCGACAACATCCGCCCGGCGGGCTGCGATTTTCCCGCCGGTTTCGCCCTGAGTGCCCCGCGCCGCCTGTCCGCCGCCGACCTCGCGCTGCTGGCAGCGATGAACGTGCCGCGGGTCAGCGTCGCGCGGCGGCCAAGGGTGCTGTTGCTGGCGACCGGGGATGAGCTGGTGATGCCGGGGCAAGAGCCCGGCCCCGACCAGATCATCGCCTCGAACACCTTTGCCCTGAAGGCGATGATCGACGCGGCGGGCGGCGAGGGGGTGATCCTGCCCATCGCCCCCGACCGCGAGGAGGCGCTGGCCGAGGCGATGCGCAGCCTCGCCAACGGCGACATCGCGGTGACCATCGGCGGCGCCTCGGTCGGGGATCATGACCTTGTGGGCCGGGTCGGCGAGGGGCTGGGGATGCGGCGCGCCTTTCACAAGATCGCCATGCGGCCGGGCAAACCGCTGATCGCCGGGGCCCTGGGCGCGGTGCCCTATCTGGGGCTGCCGGGCAACCCGGTCTCGGCGATTGTCACCGCGCATCTGTTCCTGCTGCCAATGGTGCGCCGCTGGCTGGGGCTGCAGGATGTGCTGCCGTGCACCGTCCCGGCGCGACTGGCCGAGGACACCGGCCCCACCGGCCCACGCACGCATTACATGCGCGCAAGGCTGGAGGCGGGCGTGGTGACGCCCTTTGCCGATCAGGATTCCTCGCTGTTGTCGGTGCTGTCGCAGGCGAACGCGCTGCTGGTTCGGCCACTGGGCGATGGCCCGCGCAAGGCAGGCGAGACCGTGCCGGTGCTGGCCCTGTGAGAACGTCTTGACACAAAACGGGAACAGGGATAGAACGGGAAGCGATTGCCGTCACCCTGCCCCCGACCGGAGACCGCCATGCTGACCCGCAAACAGCTCGAACTGCTGGAACTGATCGACTCGCGGATGAAACGCGACGGCGTGCCGCCCTCGTTTGATGAAATGAAGGACGCGCTGAGCCTGCGGTCAAAGTCGGGGATCCACCGGCTGATCACGGCGCTGGAAGAACGCGGATTCATCCGCCGCCTCGCGCATCGCGCCCGCGCGATCGAGGTGGTGCGCATGCCCGAGGCGGTCGAGTCGCGCGGCAGCATGCGGGTGATCGACGGCGGCCTGCCCGAACCGGTGCCCACCCCGGCGCGGGCGCTGCCGGTGGCGCAGATCGACGCGCTGGAGGTGCCGCTGATGGGCCGCATCGCCGCCGGCACCCCGATCGAGGCGATTTCCGAGGTGGCGCGCCATGTGGCGGTGCCCGGCTCGATGCTGGCCGGGCGCGGCAATCACTATGCGCTGGAAGTGCGCGGCGATTCGATGATCGAGGCCGGCATCCACGACGGCGATATCGTGGTGATCCGCGAGCAATCGACGGCCGACAACGGCGACATCGTGGTGGCGCTGGTCGAGGGCCATGAGGCGACGCTGAAGCGGTTCCGCCGCATGCGCGGGATGATCGCGCTGGAAGCGGCGAACCCGGCCTATGAGACGCGGATGCTGCGCGACGATCAGGTCAAGGTGCAGGGGCGCCTCGTCGGGCTGATCCGCAGTTATTGAGGCTGCAGGGCCGGGGCTCGGGGGGCATCGAGCCCCCGCTCGCCCCGCGCGGGTTGCCACCCGCACCCGCCCGGGGGCGCTGCCGCCCCCCGGCCCCCCCGGCGAGTGCTTCCGGCAGGATGAAGCAGGCAGGGGCATGGCCGTGGTCGGCGCGTTGAGGGCGTGCAAAAAGGTTTGAGCCGTCGCGGCTTGCGCGCAGTGGCTAATGGCCCGGGCGTTGGGGGGGAATGTGCGTGAGTCGTGGCGACTTGCGCGTAGTGGCCAGTGGCCCCCGCGTTGGGGGGCGACGTGCGTGAGTTGTGGCGACTTGCGCGAAGTGGCTACCGGCATGCGCATCGCGGGGCGATGTGCGTGAGTTGTGGCGACCGGCGCGAAGTGGCTACCGGCCCGCGCATCGCGGGGCGACGTGTGTGAGTCGTTGCAGCTTGCGCGCAGTGGCCACCTAGGCACGCGCTGCGGCGGTGCAACGTCTTTGGGCAGGTGCGACGGGTTCACGCTGGCCCGCGCATAGCGGGACGGCGGCAGAGTGGTTGGGGCCGCGGCCCGGCGGGCCGGGGCCGGGCTCAATCGGGCGCGGTCAGGTCTGGCGTCCCGGCCTGGCCAAAGAGCCGTTCGAGCACCTTGAGCCCCTCGTCCAGACGCTGACGCTCGTCGGCGGTCAAGGGGGCCAGCATCGCCTCGGTCGCCGCCTCCATCTCAGGCCGGATGCGGTTGAAGGCGCGCCGCCCTTTCAGCGTCAGCGCGGCATGGGCGATGCGCGCGTCCTGCGGATCGGCGCTGCGGGTGACCCAACCGCGCGCCTCCAACGCCGCCAGCGCGCGACTGACCTTGGTCTTGTGGGCAGGCACACGCGCGCACAGATCGGTCGCGGTCAGCGACGGCGCCTCGGCCAGATTGACCAGAACGCGCCATTCGGGTCGGGTCAATTCATGGCGGCGGCGATAGATCGGATGGGTCCTTGCCGAGGTCAATTCGGCGAGAAGGTTCAGGCGATATGGTAGATATCCCTTTAGAAACATTGCCCTAAACGTTCCCGTTGATAGTTACATTTTCAACCAATACCCTGCGCAAACATGATTCGCATAGTCACAAAACCAAAGGCACCCCCGCATGAGCAAGGCTTTCGCATCCCAGGGCGACATGACCGAAAAGACGGTTTCCTTCACGCAGATCGGTGACGGGCTCTATGCCTTTACTGCCGAGGGCGACCCGAACAGCGGTGTCATCATCGGCGATGAGTCGGTCATGGTGATCGAGGCGCAGGCGACGCCACGGCTGGCCCGCAAGGTGGTCGAGTGTATCCGCAGCGTCACCGACAAGCCGATCAGCCATCTGGTGCTGACGCATTACCACGCGGTGCGGGTGCTGGGCGCCAGTGCCTATGGCGCGCGCGAGATCATCATGTCCGACAAGGCGCGGGCGATGGTGGTCGAGCGCGGGCAGGAAGACTGGGACAGCGAATTCGGCCGATTCCCGCGGCTGTTTCAGGGCCATGAGGAAATCCCCGGCCTGACGTGGCCGACCACCAGCTTCAGCGACTCGATGACGGTCTATCTGGGCAAACGGCGGATCGACATCCTGACGCCGGGCCGCGCGCATACGGCGGGCGATGCGGTGGTCTGGGTGCCGGATTCGGGCGTGATGTATACCGGCGACATCGTCGAATACCACTCGGCCTGCTATTGCGGCGACGGGCATTTTGCCGACTGGGGCCAGACGCTGGCCAATATCGCCGCCTATGACCCGGTCGCCATCGCTCCGGGCCGAGGCGATGCGCTGATCGGCCGCGAGATGGTCGCCAAGGCGATTGCCAACACCCGCGACTTTGTCGACAGCACCTATCGCCCGGTGCAGCGGGTGGCGGCGCGCGGCGGCAGCCTGAAACAGGCCTGGGACGCGGTGCGCGCCGAATGCGACCCCAAGTTCAAGGACTATGCGATTTACGAGCACTGCCTGCCGTTCAACGTGGGCCGGGCCTATGACGAGGCGCGCGGCATCGACACGCCGCGCATCTGGACCGCCGAACGCGACCGCCAGATGTGGGCCGACCTGCAGGGCTGACCACGCATGATTTTCATCGGGTCGCCTGACCCACAGGAACCCGCCGCCGCTGACGGGGAGGAGACCGCATGACCGCCGCCTTGAAGATCTTTGAAACGCCGCTTTACCCTTATGCGCGCACCGCCGATCAGGACGCCGCCACCCCCGCCCGTCACAAGGTGGTGGTGATCGGCGCCGGGCCGATCGGGCTGGGCATCGCCATCGACCTTGCGCAGCAGGGCGTCGAGGTGCTGGTGCTCGACGACAACGACAAGGTCAGCTTTGGCAGCCGGGCGGTGTGTTATGCCAAGCGGCCGCTGGAGATCCTCGACCGGCTGGGCTGTGCCGTGCCGATGGTCGACAAGGGGGTCGAATGGAATCTGGGAAAGGTGTTCTTTGACACCCGCCAAGTGTACGAATTCAACCTTCTGGCCGAAGATGGCCACAAATTCCCGGCGTTTATCAACCTGCAGCAGTACTATTTCGAAGAATACATGGTTGCGCGGGTCAATGAGCTGCGCGCCGCCGGGGCCCCGATCGAGCTGCGAGGCCGCAATCGTCTGACATCCATCGACCCCACCGCAGACCATGTGACGCTGCGCGTCGAGACCCCGGAAGGCGCCTATGCGCTGCAGGCCGACTGGCTGATCGCCTGCGACGGCGCGGGCTCGCCCGTGCGCAAGATGCTGGGCCTCGATTTTGTCGGCCG
This sequence comes from uncultured Paracoccaceae bacterium, assembly GCA_937907485.1. Classification (GTDB taxonomy): domain Bacteria; phylum Pseudomonadota; class Alphaproteobacteria; order Rhodobacterales; family Rhodobacteraceae; genus Pararhodobacter. Next base: position 44,637 of record CALESR010000043.1, read on the forward strand.
GGTGTTCGAGGACAACTTCCTGATCGCCGATGTCATCATGGACGCCGAATTCCCGACCGAGCGCTGGTTCTGGTTCGACCCGCCGTTCAACCGCGGCCAGTCGGCGCTGCTGCACAAACAGCCCGACAATGTCTGGCGCATCGACTTTCAGATCGGCTGGGACATCAACCGCGACGAGGAGTTGAAGCCCGAGAACATCGACAAACGCCTGCGGGCGATGCTGGGCGAGGATCTGAAATACCAGTTGGAATGGTCGTCGATCTATACCTTCCAGTGCCGCCGGATGGAGCAGTTCCATCAGGGACGGGTGATCTTTGCCGGGGATTCGGCGCATCAGGTCTCGCCGTTTGGCGCGCGTGGGGCGAACAGCGGGTTGCAGGACACCGACAATCTGGCGTGGAAGCTGAAGCTGATCCTCGACGGCAAGGCGCCCGAGAGCCTGCTGGACAGCTATGACGTCGAGCGCATTCACGGCGCCGCCGAGAACCTGCTGAATTCGACCCGCGCCACCGATTTCATCACGCCAAAGTCCGAAACCAGCCGGATCTTCCGCGATGCCGTGCTGGATCTGGCGGAAACCCATGATTTCGCGCGGCCTTTTGTCAACTCGGGTCGGCTGTCGGTGCCCTGCACCTATGACGGATCGCCGCTGAATACGCCCGATGCGCTGCCGGGTGGTCCGGCGCGTTCGCGTCCCGGTTCGCCCTGCGCCGATCTGCCGGTGCCGGGTGGGCATCTGCTGGACCGTCTGGGTGGCCGCGATGCGCCGCGGTTCCAGATTCTGGCGATTGATACGCCTGCGCCCGCCTCCTTTGCCGCTGCGGGGCTGGAGTGCGAGGTGATCGCGCTGAGCACGGCCGAGGCGCCGCTGCTGAAGGACCGCTATCTGGGCGAGGCCGCGGGCGCCGTCTATCTGATCCGCCCCGACCAGCATGTCGCCGGGCGTTGGCAAAGCTGGGACGCGCAGGCGCTGGCCGCCGCGCTGGCCCGCGCCATTGGCAAGGAGGGCTGAGGAATGGCCGATCTGAACACCACCCGCAACACGCCGCGCGCCGATGATGTCTATCAGATGCTGATCGACGCGCATGAGGGGCTGAGCAAGGCGCAAAGTGACGCCTTCAACGCGCGGCTGATCCTGACGCTGATGAACCACATCGGCGACGCCGAGGTGATCGCGCAGGCGCTGGCGGTGGCCAAGCGCTGAACGCCCGCCCTGCCCCGGCCTGTGCCGGAGCAGGGCGTTGTCTTAGCCGCGCAGCACGCCGCCGGTGGCCTTGGCGACCTTGTCGATGATGCGGGCGCTGACGGCCTCGATGTCCTCATCGGTCAGGGTCTTGCCCTGCGGTTGCAGGCGCACGGTGATGGCCAGCGATTTCTTGCCGGCGCCCATCTGGGCCTCGGCGCGCTCGCCCGTGAAGCTGTCAAAGACGCGAACCGAGTCGATCAGCCCCTTGTCGGCGCCGAGTGCGGCGTTGACCAGCGCCAGCGCCTCGACGCGGGCGTCGAGCACAAAGGCAAAGTCGCGTTCGACCGCCTGCAGGTCGCTGAGCACCAGCGCCGGGCGGGTGGCGACGACGCTGCGCGGCATCGGCACGGCGGCGGGCAACACGGTAAAGGCCACGGCGGCGCCCTTGATGCCGTAAGCTTTCAGGATGCGCGGATGCACCTCGCCAAAGCTGGCGAGCGCCAGTTTCGGCCCCAGCGTCAGCCGCCCGGCGCGACCGGGGTGGAACCAGCCGGGCATGGCGCGGTCGGCCTGCAGCCGCGCGGGGGCGCCGATGGCGGCCAGAACGGCCTCGGCATCGGCCTTGGCGTCGAAAAGATCGACGGCGCGGCGGGCGCCCTGCGGATCACGCGGGCCGTTGGCGCCGATCAGCAGGCCGGTGGCGTGGATCGCCTGTTCGCCGGGCTCGCCGCCGTGGAACACCGGCCCCAGTTCGAACAGCGCCAGATCCATCGCGCCGCGCGCCTGATTGCGCGCCGCCGCCTGCAAGAGGCCGGGCAGCAGGTCAGGCCGCATATGGGTCATCTCGCTGGAGATCGGGTTTTCCAGTCGCAGCGCGTCGCTGCCGCCGCCAAAGCGTTCGGCCGAGGCGGCGTCGATGAAGCTGTAGGTGACGCATTCGTGGTAGCCGAGGCTGGCCAAGGTGCGCCGGGCCAGCCGCTCGCGCCGCTGCACCGGGGTCAGGATCGGCGCCGGAACGCCCACCGAGGGGCGCGGCAGGGGCCGACCGACCAGCCCGGTCAGCGAGGCGATGCGGGCGACTTCCTCGACCAGATCGGCATCGTCGAGCACATCAGGACGCCACGAGGGCGGCGTGACCTCGGTGCCGTCCAGCGTGAACCCCAGCGATTCCAGCGTCTTGCGCTGCGTGGATTCCGCAATGTCCATGCCAACCAGCGAGACCACGCGCGCCGGATCAAAGCGAAAGCGCCGCGTGACCGGCGGCACCGCGCCGTCCATCGCCAGTTCGCCCACTTGCCCGCCGCAGAGGTCGAGGATCATCTGCGCCGCCAGATCGAGGCCCGGCAGGGTGAAGTGCGGATCGACGCCGCGTTCGAACCGATAGCGGGCGTCCGAGTTGATTTTCAGCGCGCGGCCAGTGGTGGCGACGGTGATCGGGTCCCAATAGGCGGACTCGAGGAAGACTTCGGTGGTGTCTTCGGTGCAGCCCGAATGCTCGCCACCCATGATGCCCGCGATGGATTCGACGCCGTTCGCGTCGGAAATCGCCATCATGCCGGGCGCCAGCGTATAGGTCTTGCCGTCGAGGGCGAGGATCTCTTCGCCGCCCAGTGCCGGGTGGATGCGCAGCGTGTCGCCCGCGACCTTGGCGAGGTCAAAGACGTGCAGCGGGCGGTTCAGCGCGAAGGTGAAGAAGTTGGTGACATCAACCAGCGCCGAGATGGGGCGCAGGCCGATCGCCTTGAGCCGCGCCTGCAGCCAGAGCGGCGAGGGGCCGTTTTTCACGCCGCGGATCACCCGCCCGGCGAACAGCGGGCAGCCGCGCGTCTGCAGGGCCGGGTCGATCTGCACACGCAGCGGGCTGGGGAACGCGGCGGTGATTTCAGGCACCTGCAGCGGTTTCAGCGTGCCAAGGCCGCGCGCTGCCAGATCGCGGGCAATGCCGCGCACACCCAGCGCATCGGGGCGGTTGGGGGTGATCTTGATATGGATCATCGGGTCGTTGAGGCCGCGATAGTCGATGAAGCGCATGCCCAGCGGGGCGTCATCCGGCAGGTCGATGATGCCGTCGTGGTTGTCGCTGAGTTCGAGTTCGCGTTCGGAACACATCATGCCGTTCGAGGCCTGACCGCGGATCACGCCGGGTTTCAGGTCAACGCCGGTGCCGGGAATATGCGTGCCGGTGGGGGCGAAAACCCCGACCAGCCCGGTGCGCGCATTGGGGGCACCGCAGACGACCTGCACCTCCTCGCTGCGGCCACCGGGGCCGTCGGGCAGGGTTTCAACCCGGCAGAGGCGCAGTTTGTCGGCGTCGGGGTGTTTCACCGCCTCGAGGATGCGGGCGATGCGAAAGGCGCCGAGTGTGGCGGCGGGATCGGAGACGCCCTCGACCTCGAGCCCCAGATCGGTCAGCGCCTCGGTGATCGCGTCGAGCGTCGCCGAGGTTTCCAGATGTTCCTTGAGCCAGGACAGGGTGAATTTCATCGCCAGACCTTTGCATTCTATCGGGTTTGGCGCCCTGTTAGCCGATTGGCGGCGCCAAGAAAAGGCCAGCCCGGCAAGGCGCGATTGAACGGTCGGGCGTGGTCATGCGACACAGGGGGGAAACCAACCGCCCGAAAGGTGACGTCATGCTGCGCCCTGCCCTGATTGCCCTGCTGTTGAGTGCTGCCCCGGCCTTGGCGGGCGGCAATGAGCGCGTTTTCCCCGCCGCACCCGATGGCACGATTTCCTTTGGCATGCCGTCGGGCAATGTCGGCTGCCATTATATCCCGGCGGGGGGCACCAGTGTCTATGACACGGCGACCGGGGATGAGGAGTTGCACTGCATCCGCCTGCAGCCGCAGACGCTGGTGGTGATCCTCGACCAGCATCTGGGCGGGTCGCAGCCGATCCTCAGCAGCGAGGTGCCGGAACTGCCGGGCGGGCCGGTGCTGCCCTATGGTGCCTTCTGGCAGGCCGGGGCCTTTACCTGTCTGTCGGCGCGCAACGGGCTGGTCTGCACCAATGCCTCGGGCGCGGGTCTGCGGATGTCGCGCGCCGAGGTGGTGACCTGGTAAGGCCGCGCCTCAGCGGCGCGGGGCCTTGGTGTCGTCGTCCTCGTCGTCGTCTTCGTCGGCATCCGCGTCGGGCAGGTTGAAGAAGCTTTCGGCGTCGGAATAATCGACGGCTTTCTTGTGCTCGCTGCCGAGGGTGTATTCGTCGCCGTCGCGCGGCATCCGCGGTTCGGGCGCCATATCGAGCGACTGTTCGGTCGAGACCAGCTTGCGCCGCTCGTCATCGCTCATCACGCTGCCTTCGCCTTCGCGCTTCTTGGCGGCCTTTTGCACCTCGGAATCCAGTTCCGACTGGCGGCACAGGCCCAGCGCCACCGGGTCGATGGGGGTGATGTTCTGGATGTTCCAGTGCGTGCGCTCGCGGATGGCCAGAATCGACGGGTTCGTCGTGCCGACCAGTTTGCGGATCTGCGCGTCGGCCAGTTCCGGGTGGAATTTCACCAGCCAGAGGATCGCCGCCGGGCGGTCCTGCCGTTTGGACAGCGGGGTATAACGCGGACCGCGGCGCTTTTCCTCGCCGACCGAGGCCGGGTTGAATTTCAGCTTCAGCTTGTAGGCCGGGTCAGCCTCGCCGCGCTTGATCTCGACATCGTCGAGTTGGTTGTGGGCGAGCGGGTCAAACCCTTTGACCCCGGTCGCCACGTCGCCGTCAGCGATGCCCTGCACCTCGAGTTCATGCAGACCGCAGAAATCGGCGACCTGCTTGAAGCTGAGCGTGGTGTTGTCCACCAGCCAGACAGCGGTGGCCTTGGCCATCAGGGGTTTTGACATCGCGTTGGTCCTTTTTGCCGCGCGAGGCGCATGGCGCGGCGCACGCCGGGGGACCGGCCACGGCCGCGAGCCGTGCATCCTCGATTTCGGGGAATGGAGCGTATATAAGCGCGCCGATTGTCTTAGGAAAGAGAAAATGCACCTGCGCCCCCTTGCCCTCGCCGCCCTTCTGCCGATTTTCGCCAGCCCTGCCCTGGCTCAGGACCGGGCGGGAGAGTTCGATCATTACCTGCTGGCCCTGTCGTGGATCCCGGCCTATTGCGCCGACGACGGCGACGACCGCCGCGACCCGCGTTGCCGCGATGGCAGCGCGATCGGCTGGGCGGTGCATGGCCTCTGGCCGCAGAACCGCGATGGCGACTGGCCCGAGTATTGCCACACCAGCCAGCGCGACCCCTCGCGCCGCGAAACCAGTGACGAGGCCGCGCTGTTCGGCACCTCGGGCGCGGCGTGGCACCAGTGGAACAAGCATGGACGGTGCTCGGGCCTGTCGGCGCAGGGGTATTACGATCTGGTCGAGGAGGCCGTCGCCAGCGTCGAGATGCCCGAGGTGTTCGAGGGCGTGCAGCGGGAATTGCGGGTGGACCCCGATGTGATCGAGGCGGCGTTCATCGAGGCCAATCCGGGGCTTACCCCGGCGATGATGGTGACAAGCTGCGCGCAGGGTGATCTGGTGGAGCTGCGGCTGTGCCTGACGCGCGATCTGCAGCCGATGCCCTGCGGCGCGGCGATCACCCGGCGCGAATGCCGGCTGGATACCGCGCGGCTGCTGCCGCTGCGCTGAACGTGCGGCGCGGAAAGGACGTTGCAGGGGCCTGACCCCTGCCGTTCTGCGATGTGGGGATACTGGTCGGAGTGAGAGGATTCGAACCTCCGACCCCCTGCTCCCGAAGCAGGTGCGCTACCAGGCTGCGCTACACTCCGACCGTGGGCGGGGATTACCCCGGCCCTGCGGGCTTTGCAAGGGGCAACCCGCGCGCAATTGGCGGCGGCTTTCGCCCAACGGCCACGCGGGATCGGCGGCGCGATGCCGGGTTATTCGGCCTCGGCCCCGGGCAGCAGGGGCTGGGGCGCGGCCACCGATTCGCCGCGCATCCGGGTGTTCGACACCGGCCGGTTGGCCGAGACATTGCGCCGCGATTCGCGGAACACGATGTAGAGCCCCGAGGCGATGATCAGCGTCGCGCCGACGATCGTCCAGCGATCCGGCGATTCGCCAAACAGCAGCGCGCCGTAAAGCACCGCCCAGAGGATCTGCGAGTATTGCATCGGTGCGACCAGCGCCGCCTCGGCCTTGCGATAGGCGACGATGGTCAGTTGCATGGCAAACAGCGACAGCAGCGCGATGACCCCGATGGTCGCCAGATCCAGCAGGCGCATCGGCACATAGACAAAGGGCAGGCTGGCCCCCATCACCACCACATTGGCCATCATCGGATAGAGGATCATCACGACGCTGCGCTCGTCCCGGCCGATCTTGCGCAGCACGATGCTGTTGAGCGCCGACATCATCGCCGCCGCCAGCGCCGCCAGATGCCCCAGCGAGACCTCGCCGCTGCCCGGCCGGAACACCACCAGCACCCCCAAGAGCCCGGCGACCACCGCCAGCCCGCGGTGCAGGCCGACCCTCTCGCCCAGCATGGGGATCGCCAGCAGGGTAATCAGCAGCGGCGCGGCAAAGAGCACGGTATAGACCTGCGCCAGCGGCAACACGGTAAAGGCATAGAAGGCGCAGGCCGCCGAGGTGACGACAGAGGCGGTGCGCACCAGCATCCAGCCCGGATGCACCGCCCTGAGCGTGCCCGGATGCGGGTCGCGGATCAGCACCACCACCAGCATCGGAAAGCTGAGCAGCCCCATGTAGAACATGATCTGCAGGACGGAATAGGTCTCGCCCAGAATGCGGATCAGCACGTCATGGGTGGCGTAGCAGGCAAAGCCCACCAGCGCCAGCAAGGGGCCGACGGGCCCCGAGGCCTGGCGGACCGGATCGGTATCGGCAGAGGCGGGCATGAGGGTTCCGATGGCTGGATGTGGGCGCTACCATACCCGTCGGGCGGGGGTCAGGGCAAGGGTGCGCGGGCTCAGGCGGCGGGGGCGGCGGGCAAGCCGCGGTGGTGCAGGACGCGCTGCGGATAGGGGATCTCGATCGCTTCGGCCTTGAGCGCCGTCCAGACGGCAAACAGCACCTCGGAGCGGTATTTGCCGGTCAGGTCCTCGATCCCCTCGACCCAGTACTCCACCGTGAATTCAATGCCGCTGTCGGCCAGCGCCTTGAGTTCGCATTCCACCGGTTCGGGGTCTTGCTTGACAAAAGGCAGCGCGGCGACGGCGGCCTCGATCAGCGGCGGGATGCGGGTGATGTCGGTGTCATAGGACACGCTGAACGCCGCCTCATAGCGGTGCGCCTTGCCCGCGTCGGACAGGTTGACCACCCGCGAGGTGATGAAATCCTCGTTCGGGACAATGATCCAGCGGCCATCGACGGTCTGCAGGACGGCGGCACGGGCGGTCATGCGCACGATGGTCCCCTGCGAGCCGTCGTCGAGCACGACATAGTCGCCCACGGTCGTCTGCCCCTCGATCAAGAGGATGATGCCCGAGACGAAGTTGGCGGCGATCTGTTGCAGGCCCAGACCGATGCCGACGCCCAGCGCGCCACCCAGCACGGCCACGGCGGTCAGATCGATCCCCATGATCGACATGAGCAGCAGGAAGGCCACGCCAAAGATGGTGACCTGTGCCGCCTTGATCGCCAGTTCGCGGGTGGCCGGGCGCAGTTCCTCGCGCGCCTTGATATAGTCCTCGGAGCGGGTGTTCGACCAGCGCCCCAGCCAGAACAGCAGCGCCCCGGCCACCGCCCCGCGCAACAGCGCCATCGCGGAAAAGGTGATGTTGCCAAGGTCGATCGCCATGCCGTTCAGCCAGTCGATCGCCGGATCGAGCAGGCCGAACAGGTTCAGCGCCAGCGCGGGCAGCAGCACCACCCGGCCCAGCAGGCGCAGGAACCCGTCGCTGACCATGTCGCGCAGCACGATGCGCACGGCGATCAGCAGCACGAGGTTCTTGCCAAAGGCGATCAGCGCGCCCGAGCCAAAGAGCGAGCGCGTCGCCGCCTCGCCCCCGGCCAGCAGCGCAAAGGCGATCAGCGGCAGGCTGAGCGGCAAGAGCCAGATCACCGCGCGGCGGGCCAGTGTCAGCAGCCCCTTGCGCGCGGCGCCCTCGGCCGGGGTCAGCGCCTGCACCAGCAGCGGCACATAGCGGCGCGACACCAGCACCGCCGCGCCAAAGGCCACCGCCAGCAGCAGCACCTGGGACCAGGCGGCGGGCGAGGTCGCCCAGTCCTGCGCGGCCTGCGCGAGTTCGATGGCCCGGGTTGTCAGGGTCTCCAGCATCGTGCCGCCCTCGTTGCCTTATCGCGCGGGATCACCCGCACCGGCGCGGTCAATACCGCGATGGGCCCAAGCGGACCAGAGGCTTTCGCCCGGAACGCTGCGGCGCAAAACGAAACGGCAGGAGCATTGCTCCTGCCGCCCGCCGCCCGGAACACTGGCGGCACCGATACGCTGACACGCGCGGCCCGGTGTCACCGGAGACTCGAGGGAACTGACAAGCCCGAACCGCGCTGTTTCTTGCTATGCGACGCCATGACGGGCATGTAGGGGAATGAGAGTTGCGTTTTCCCCTGCCAAAGGCGTTCCATGTCTGTGTCCAGCACCCACAATTATCTCAAGCATCATACCGAGGCGCTTGTGAAGGATGTCGGTATCGAAGCGGCCAGCCAGGCCTCGGGCCGCTCGAAAGCCAGCCTGAACCGTTATTATTCCACCCTGCCCGAGCACATGGACCGGTTCATGCCGGTCGATGTGGTGGCCGCGCTGGAGGCGGTGTCGAGCTTTCCGCATGTCACCACCGCGCTGGCCGATCTGCGCGGCGTGACGCTGACGCAGAATGCCGAGCGCCCGAATCAGCCGCGCCAGGGTTCGGTCAACAGCGACGTCATCGCGCTGAGCCAGCGGTTCGCCCTGCTGATCGCGGAATACCAGACGGCCATCGAGGACGGCACGATCAGCGCCAACGAGGCGCGGCGGCTGCTGAACGAGACGCTGGCGCTGCAGCGGGTGCTGATCGACATGAAGCTGAACCTCGAACGCGAGTCGAAGTGACGCGGCAGGCGTGAAACAGGAAGGGGGCATTCTGCCCCCCCTCTTCGGCTGCGCCGAATTCACCCCCCTGAGGATATTTGCAGAGCAAAGAG
>CALESR010000044.1 GCA_937907485.1 uncultured Paracoccaceae bacterium
ACCAGACCGTCACGCTTGCCGAAGAAGTTCACGAAGGCGCCGAAATCGACGATCTTGACCACGGTGCCGGTATAGACCTTGCCCAGCTCCGGCTCGGCCACGATCGACCAGATCATGTCATAGGCCTTCTTGATCGCGGCCTGATCGTTCGAGGCGATCTTGATGGTGCCGTCGTCGTTGATGTCGACCTTGGCACCCGAAACCTCGACGATCTCGCGGATCACCTTGCCGCCCGAGCCGATCACTTCCCGGATCTTGTCGGTCGGGATCTGCATGGTCTCGATCTTCGGCGCATACTGGCTGAAGGCATTGGCGCTGGTCAGCGCCTTGGCCATTTCGCCGAGGATGTGCAGGCGGCCGTCCTTGGCCTGGGCCAAGGCCTGCTCCATGATTTCAAAGGTGATGCCGGCAACCTTGATATCCATTTGCAGCGAGGTGATGCCCGCCGTGGTGCCCGCAACCTTGAAGTCCATGTCGCCGAGGTGGTCCTCGTCGCCCAGAATATCGGTGAGCACGGCAAAGCGCCCATCATCTTCCAGGATCAGGCCCATCGCCACGCCCGCGACCGGCGCCTTCAGCGGCACGCCCGCGTCCATCATCGACAGCGAGCCGCCGCAGACGGTGGCCATCGACGACGAACCGTTGGATTCGGTGATCTCCGAAACCATGCGGATCGTATAGGGGAAGTCGGTCGCCGCCGGCAGAACCGCCTGCAGCGCGCGCCACGCCAGCTTGCCATGACCGATTTCGCGACGGCCCGGCGAGCCCATGCGGCCCACTTCGCCGACCGAATAGGGCGGGAAGTTGTAGTGCAGCAGGAAGTTCTGCTTGAACGTGCCGGTCAGCGCGTCGACGAACTGCTCATCGTCGCCGGTGCCCAACGTCGCCACGCAGAGCGACTGGGTCTCGCCACGGGTGAACAGAGCCGAGCCATGCGCACGCGGCAAGACGCTGGTTTCGCAGGTGATCGGACGGATGGTGCGGGTGTCGCGGCCATCAATGCGTGGCGCGCCGTTGATGATGTCGCCGCGCAGGATCGACGCCTCGAGCGACTTCATCGCGGCGTCGAGGTTCTTGTCGGCCAGTTCGTCTTCGGTCAGCTGCGCCTTGATCGCCGTGCGCGCTTCGCCGATGGCGTTGACGCGGGCCTGCTTGTCACGCAGACCAAAGGCGGCGCGCATCTGCGCCTCGCCCAAGGTTTTCAGCCGGGCCAGCAGCGCCGAATAATCGGGCGCGTCAAAGGCGAAGGGCTCCTTGGCGCAATCTTCGGCAAAGTCGATGATCAGGTCGATCACCGGCTGGATGCTTTCGTGCGCGAATTTCACCGCGCCCAGCATCTCGGCTTCGGTCAGCTCATAGGCTTCCGATTCGACCATCATCACAGCGTCGGCAGTACCGGCGACGACCAGGTCGAGCCGCTGCTCGGGGTTGTCGCGCAGTTTGACCATGTCGTCGCAATCGGGGTTCAGCACATAGGCGCCGTTGGCATAGCCGACGCGCGCAGCGGCGATCGGGCCCATGAAGGGCACGCCCGAGATCGTCAGTGCGGCCGAGGCAGCGATCATCGCCAGCACGTCGGGCTCGTTGACGAGGTCATGCGACAGCACGGTGCAGACGACCAGAACTTCGTTCTTGAAACCCTCGACGAACAGCGGGCGGATCGGGCGGTCGATCAGCCGCGAGGTCAGGGTTTCTTTTTCGCTGGGACGGCCTTCGCGCTTGAAGAACCCGCCGGGGATCTTGCCCGCGGCATAGGTGCGTTCCTGATAATGCACGGTCAGCGGGAAGAAATCCTGCCCCGGCTTGGCCGACTTGTTGAAGGTCACGTTGGCCATGACCGAGGTCTCGCCCAACGTGGCGATGACGGTGCCATCGGCCTGGCGCGCAATGCGCCCGGATTCCAGAGTGAGCGTTTCATTGCCCCACTGGATCGACTTCTTGGTAATATTGAACATCCGATTTCCTCTGGGAGCACTCCCGGCCCTCCGGGTCTCCCGTTCTAGCGCGGCCCCATTGCCGCCGACCCCAATCCTTCGCATCACGCCGGGGTCACAGCGTCACGTCACAGATGGGGCGGGCCTTACAGGAAAATCGGGCCTTGGGGAAGGGGCATTGCCGACCGCCGGGGCGGGGCCGGGAATGTCCGGTTGCGCGGCGAGGTTGGCCGTCAGTCGCCGCGGTTCCGGCAGTAGACGGAGATGACCGCATATTCGCTGTCGCCTTCAATCATGCCGCGATCGCCGTCGAGCCAGTAGGTCGTTCCCTGGTCATCACTCTGATAGCGGACGGTGAAGCCCGCACGCCCCATGCTGGTGGAGGCCACCTGATTGCCGCAATAGCCGCTGGCATCGCCGTAGGCTTGGTTGGTATCCTGATTGTAGTCGTTGCGCTCGATGATGGTAAAGGCGGACGCAGCGCTGCCCAGAGCGGCGAACAGCGCCCCGCTGGCCAACAATAAAGCGAAACGGTGCATGAAAGATCCTCGTTGAAAAGGCGGTCCAGAGGGCCTGTCCGCGCACCCTCAGTGTTGCACACAGGCGCTGAAAAGCAAGGCGTTGGCACGGCAGGCGACGCCATGGGCATTGACAGCGCCGCCGTCCAGGGAAACCCTCAGCCGAAGGGAGGCCCCCATGACCCACATCGACCCCACGCGCGAAATGTTTGCCGCCTTTCGCGCCAACGACCGCCCCGGCCCGATCCACATGCTCAACCTTGTGCGTTTCAACGAAGTGGCGCGTTATCCCGACGGCACCACCACAACCGGCGCGCTGGCCTACGCCGCGTATGGACGCGAGTCCGGGCCAGTGTTCGCCGGGCTGGGTGGGCGTATCATCTGGCGCGGGCGGTTCGAATTGATGCTGATCGGCCCGCAGGATGAGGTTTGGGACGAGTGTTTCATCGCCGAATATCCCTCGGTCGCCGCCTTTGTCGCGATGCTGCGCGATCCGCTCTATCGGCAGGCCGTGGTGCACCGGCAAGCGGCGGTGCGTGACTCCCGCCTCGTGCGTCTGCAACCGCAGGCAGGTGGCGGCGCCTTTGCATGAGGCCAAAGAAAAACGCCCGCCGGTGAGGGCGGGCGCTCTGTCCGGTCTGACGCTGGCTCAGCGACGGATGCCGAGGCGGGCGATCAGCGACTGGTAACGGCCCAGATCCTTGCCCTTCAGATAGTCCAACAGCTTGCGGCGCTGGGCGACCATCATCAGAAGGCCACGACGGCTGTGGTTGTCCTTCTTGTGGGTCTTGAAGTGCTCGGTCAGCGTGGTGATGCGCGAGGTCAGGATCGCAACCTGCACCTCGGGCGAGCCGGTATCGCCTTCCTTGGTCGCGTATTCACTGATGAGGCGCTGCTTTTCTTCGACGGTGATCGACATCGGGGTCTCCTGTGTCAAAAGGGTCAAGGCGCGATCCGGGATGTCGTCCAGCATCGGCCCGTGGAGTCGCCTGCCACCAAGGCAGGACTGCGTGCCTATAGGCGATCCACACCGCCGGAGCAACAGAGTTGTGGCCGTTAACCAGAACTCGAGAAATCGGCTTGAAAACAAGGACAGATACCTGTCTGTTATCAACCGGTGGGTGTATTCGGTCGGATGGCAGCGCGGCGCCCCGCTCAGGGCGGCAGGTGATTGGACATGTGGTTGCTTTTCGCACTTCTCGGCGTGGTCGCGGCTTCTGGCGCGGGCGGGATGTTCCTGCGCGCCGATGACGACACCGACGTCGAACCCGCCGAAACCCCGGCGCCCAGCGTCGAAGACGGCGATCGCGCCCACGGCGATCTGCTCGAATTTTCTGCGCTTGCCGTGGAAAGTCCTGATGAATCAATGACAGAAGACGACACGCAACCCGCGGACGTCGCGACCGAGGGCGAGTTCATCAGCACCGATGACACCGAACTGCCGATAAACGGCGAGTGGGTCGAATTGCCCGACAGTGGTGGCGCCGCGGTTGGCGGAGCGGGCGACGACACCGTGATCGGCGGCGATGGCGGCGACTGGATCGAAGGGGAAGGCGGCAACGATTCCCTTGTTGGCAATGGTGGGGTCGACACGGTTCACGCCGGGCTTGGCAATGACACTCTGCTGGGTGGCGACGGCGATGATTCGCTGTTTGGCGGCGATGGTGACGATGTGGCGTTTGGCGACAGTGGCGCCGATTCACTGGTTGGCGGCGGTGGGCGTGATTCGCTGCTGGGCGGTGAGGGAGACGATACGCTTTCGGGTGGCGAGGGTGACGATCTGCTCTCGGGCAGTCAGGGTGCCGACCTGCTGATGGGCGGCGACGGCAACGACCGGCTCGAAGGCGCCAATCTGGCGACGGGCGACGATGGCGGGGCCGACACTCTGAACGGCGGCGACGGCGATGACGTGCTGGTCATCGGCGCGGGCGATCTGGCCTATGGTGGCGCCGGGGGCGACACCTTTTTGCTGGGCGACTGGATCGACGAAGGCGCCCCTGCCACCATCGCCGATTTCACCCCCGGCGAGGACCGGCTGATGATTGGCTTCGATGCGCTCGACGGCCAGCCTGAGGTCACGACGCTCTATGATCCTGACAGCGACAGTCTGGGTATCTCGCTCGACGGGCGACTGATCGCCGTGCTTCCGGGGGTCGCCGCGGTTGATATCGAGGCGATCACCATGGTCCGCATGAACGAAATCTCGGCCCCGATGGCGGGGTGAGACCCATTCGGCACGAGCGGGTCGCGGGCGTTGGCGACCCCGAGAGGATTCGAACCTCCAACCTGCCCCTTAGGAGGGGGCTGCTCTATCCAGTTGAGCCACGGGGTCATCAGTTCTTTATTGGCGGTTTCGGCGCGGCGAGGCAAGCCTTGGCGCGTGTCGGGTCGCACTGTGTTTGCGCCAACACATGCTTTGACACCGCGACCCGCTGCATTCTAGAAAGGTCGGGAACGAGGCGATGCTTGGGGGGCCTGTTGCCCCTCGGCGCGCCGCAGCAAGGAACCGCCGCGCCATGATCCCACCGCGTTCTGCCGACACTCGCCGCCCACTGACGCTGCGCGACGTTTCCGAAGCTTGCGGTGTCAGCGAGATGACCGTCAGTAGGGTACTGCGCAACCGCGACGACGTCTCGCCCGCGACGCGCGAGAAGGTTCTCGTTGCCGCACGGGCTTTGGGCTATGTGCCCAACAAGATCGCCGGTGGCCTTGCCTCGCAGCAGGTGAATCTGGTCGCGGTCATCGTTCCCTCGCTGTCGAACATGGTCTTCCCCGAGGTCCTCAGTGGCGTTTCCGCCGCGCTTGAGGACACTGGCTTGCAGCCCGTCTTTGGCGTCACCAACTACTCGCCCGACCGCGAGGAAAACGTGCTTTACGAGATGTTGTCCTGGCGTCCGTCGGGCGTCATCATCGCTGGGCTCGAGCACAACGAGGCCGCACGGGCCATGCTGGAAAATGCCGGTATTCCGATCGTCGAGATCATGGACATTGATGGCGAACCGATTGATTCCGTTGTCGGAATTTCACATCGCGCCGCAGGTCGACAGATGGCCGATGCCATCGTTGCGGCAGGCTATTCGCGCATCGGGTTTCTGGGCACCAAGATGACCGACGATCACCGCGCCCGAAAGCGCATGCAAGGCCTGATCGAGGGGTTGGCAGCGCATGGCATCGAACTGGCTGCGACCGAACTCTATTCCGGTGGCTCAGCGCTGAAAAAGGGGCGCGAGTTGACCGAAGCGATCCTCGCCCGCAACCCGGATCTGGATTTCCTTTATTATTCCAATGACATGATCGGCGCGGGCGGGCTGCTGTACTGTCTGGAAAAGGGCTATGACATTCCCGGGAAACTGGGTCTTGCCGGGTTCAACGGGGTCGATTTCCTCGACGGTCTGCCGATGCGCCTGGCCACCATCGACGCCTGCCGCCGCGAGATCGGTGAGCGCGCGGCGAACATCATCGCCGGGCGGGGTCAATCCGGTGTGATTGGCGGCCACCGCATCGAGCTGGCGCCCCGGCTGGAACCCGGTGATACCATCCGGCGCTGAGGCCAGCCGAACCGGCAAAGCAAAAGGCCCGGGCGATCTGCCCGGGCCTTTTCAATGTTCGCCGCATGACCTTACAGGTTATAGGCGCGCTCGCCGTGCGAAGTCAGGTCCAGGCCTTCGCGCTCGGCGTCTTCCTTGACCCGCAGGCCAACCGTCGCTTTGACGATATAGAGCGCAACGATCGACACCACAGCCGACCAGACGATGGTGATGACCACGCCCAGAATCTGCGCATAGACCTGCGCGCCCATGGTGCCACCCTCGGCGATGAAGCCCGTGCCGCCCAGCGAAGGTGCCGCCAGGATGCCGGTGGCGATGGCGCCGATGATGCCGCCGACGCCGTGGATGCCGAACACATCGAGGCTGTCGTCATAGCCGAAGCGATGCTTGATCGAGGTCACGAAGAAGTAGCAGGCGATCGAGGCCAGAAAGCCCAGAACAATGGCGCCGACGGGACCGGTGGTGCCGCAGGCCGGGGTGATGGCGACCAGACCGGCCACCATGCCCGAGGCTGCGCCCAGCATCGAGGCCTTGCCGCGAGTCAGCGCCTCGATCATCGTCCAACCCAGAATGGCGGCAGCGGTGGCAACGAAGGTGTTCATCATCGCCAGCGTGGCGCCCGCCGTCGCTTCGAGGTTGGAACCGGCGTTGAAGCCGAACCAACCCACCCACAGCATCGAGGCGCCGACCATCGTCAGGGTCATCGAATGCGGGGCCATATTGTCCTTGCCATAGCCGACGCGCTTGCCAATCACGATGGCCGCAACCAGCGCCGCGATCCCGGCATTGATGTGGACAACCGTGCCGCCGGCAAAGTCGATGGCGCCGTGGTTATAAATCAGGCCAGCCGCGTCCCAGACCATGTGGGCGACGGGGAAATAGCTGAAGGTCACCCAGATCACCACGAACAGCAGCGCTGCCGAGAACTTGATGCGCTCGGCAAAGCCGCCGATGATCAGCGCCGAAGTGATGGCCGCAAAGGTCATCTGGAAGGCGATGAACAGGTATTCGGGCAGTACGAACCCGGCCGAGAAGGTCGCCGAGGTGCTTTCCAGCGTCACACCGGACAGGAACAGTTTGCCCAGACCGCCCCAATAGGGCGAGGTCGAGCCGCCAAAGGCGAAGGAATAGCCATAGAAGATCCAGATCACCATGACGACAGCGGTGATCGCCGTGGTCTGCATCAGCACGCTGAGCATGTTCTTGGTGCGCACGAGGCCACCGTAGAACAGCGCCAGGCCGGGCACGATCATGAACAGCACGAGGATGGTCGCCGTCATCATCCAGGCGACGTCGCCCTTGTCGACGACGGGTGCGACCTCGGCGGCGGCCTCGGTGGCCTCCTGCGCAAGCGTCGCCAGCGGGAGCAGCGAGGCTGCCACGGCTGAGGCAAGGAGTTTCATCAGTTTCATATCGGTCAGTCCCTTTGTTCCCGTGTCGATTACAGCGCGTCGTCGCCGGATTCGCCGGTCCGCACGCGCGTCGCCTGTTCCAGATCCAGAACGAAAACCTTTCCGTCGCCGATCTTGCCGGTGCGCGCGGTGCGCGTCAGCGTTTCGATGACCTGATCGGCCATCGAGTCCGGCACGGCGATTTCCAGTTTCACCTTCGGCACGAAGTTCACGGCATATTCCGCGCCGCGGTAGATTTCGGTGTGGCCCGACTGGGTGCCGAAACCCTTGATCTCGGTGACCATCAATCCGCGCACGCCGATGGCGGTGAGCGCCTCGCGCACCTCCTCCAGCTTGAACGGTTTGATTGCTGCGATGATGTATTTCACGAATGCCCCCTTCTTTCAGTCCCAGGGCCGCCCCTTTGACGCGCCTGACCTGAGCCCATAGCGCGGGCAGAGAGGGGCAAAGCGCAACGCTTTGCTGCACTGCAGAGGGGCGCGAAACCAGCGCATGTGCTGAAATTTTCAACAATTAGGCACGTGTGCTGAAAGATTGAGCGCATCACGAAGGCGAATCACTGTGCTTGGGGGTCTCCACAAGGCCGCAGGGCGCATGTATGGTGCCGCAAAAGACCCTCAACGACGCGCAGACAGGCACTTACCGCATGGCATCCAGTGGCAATCGGCGTCCTCCCCTGGTGGCGGACCGGCGGACTCCGGCGCCGCGGGCGCAATCGGGGGGTGGTGGGCGTCGCCCGCCGCGTCGCGCCCCGCCGCGTCGCAGCCGTAATCCGCTGGTGCGGCTGCTGGGTGGGTTTTTGCGCTTTGTCTGGCGGATCGTCTGGGGGCTGTTCTGGCGGGTCAGCCTGGCGGCGTCGCTGGTGATGGCGGCGGCAACCTTCTATTTCTACACCACCTTGCCACCTGACCTGAATGACCTGCTCGACGGGCGCGCGCGGGGCTCGGTCACCATGCTCGATGCCGATGGCGAGGTCTTTGCTTGGCGCGGTGAGACATTTGGCGGCTTCACCACGTCGGATTCTGTCTCGCCTCATCTGCGCAACGCCGTCGTCGCCACCGAGGACCGCCGCTTTTATTGGCATTTCGGTGTCAGTCCGCGCGGGATCGCCGGGGCCATTGCGGGCAACCTTGCCGCCGGGCGCGGGCCCTTCAGCGGCGCGGGCGGCTCGACGATTACCCAGCAGGTGTCGAAGCTGCTCTGCCTTGGGCGCGCCTATGACCCAGAGATCTGGCCGACCGAGGCCGAATACGAGGCAGACTGCCGCGAAGGCACAATCTGGCGCAAGCTGCAGGAACTGCCCTATGCCTTTGCGCTGGAGTTGCGGTTCACCAAGGCCGAAATCCTGACGATCTATATCAACCGGGCGTTTCTGGGCGCTGGGTCGCGTGGTTTCGAGGCTGCGGCGCAGCGCTATTTCGGCCATTCCGCCGCTGAGGTCCGCCCTGCCGAGGCCGCGATGCTGGCCGGGCTGCTGGTTGCGCCCTCCTATTATGCACCGACCCGCAACCTGACCCGCGCGCAGGAGCGTGCGGCGGTGGTGCTGGGCTTGATGCATGAGCAGGGCTATCTGACCGACGCGCAACTGGCCGAGGCGCGCGCCAATCCCGCCGTGCTGCACGACGCGGCCGAGCGTCCAACCGGCGGTTTTTTCGCTGACTGGGTGATGCAGAGCGGCCCCGCCTGGTTGACTCGAGACACCACAGAGGACGTGGTGATCCAGACCACGCTGGACCCACAGGTTCAGCACGCCGCCGAAGAGGCGCTGGCCGAGGTTTATCGAACCCGTGTCCGCGATGGCTCGGTCGCCGAGGCGGCGATCATGGTGATGTCGGCCGATGGCGCAGTGCGGGCGATGGTCGGCGGGCGCAGCTATGTCACCGGTGGTTTCAACCGCGCGACGCAAGCGCTTAGGCAGACAGGATCCAGCTTCAAGCCCTTTGTCTATGCGCTGGCGATGGAGGATGGCTATCAGCCCTATGATCTGGTTGAGGATGCACCGCTGACGATCAACGTGCCTGGATCGGGCCCCTGGGCGCCGCGCAATTATACTAATGATTTCCTGGGCATGATGACTTTGGCCGAGGCCCTGGCGCGATCGCAGAACATTCCCGCGGTGCGTATTTCCGAGGCGATGGGCCGCGCCCGGGTTCGGCAGGCGGCAAACGGTTTCGGCCTGCACTCGGATCTGGCCGAGGGCCCCTCGCTTGCGCTGGGCTCCAGCGAGGCGACGTTGCTGGACATGACGGCCGCTTATGCGGGCATCCTGAATGGCGGTTCGTCGGTGCGGCCCTACGGTTTCACAGCGTTGACGCTGGCGGGCGAGGGCACGCCGCTGATGACGATCGGCTCCGGGATCGGAGAGCGGGTGATTTCAGAAGAGGCGGCGCATCGGCTGGTCTGGATGATGACGCAGGTGCTCGAGGCGCCCTATGGCACGGGGCGGCGCGCGGCGCTGCCCGACGGCAGGCAGGCGGCGGGCAAGACCGGCACCACCACTTCGGCGCGCGACGCATGGTTCATCGGCTTTACCGCCGATTATGTTGTCGGTGTCTGGATGGGCAATGACGACAACTCTCCGTTGACCGGGGTGACCGGGGGCGGATTGCCGGCGGACATCTGGCGTGAAACCATGGTGCGCATCCACGCAGGCGTTCCGCTGCATCCGCTTCCAATGCTCACGCCGCGCCGCCCGGACCTGGACCCGCCAACCACCCGCGGCACACCCGGCACCGCACCCGGTTCAGGCGGCAGCCTGTCGGACACCGTCCGTGGGTTGCTCGAAGGGATCCTCGGCGGCAACTGACCGGCGCCGGGCCCGCATTAGGGGGTTATTTTGTCGCTGGAGCGGCCGGTGCGCCGCGGGTCGGCAGATAGATCGAAGGTCCGTATTCGCTGAGCACGGTCAGCCGGTTTGTCACGTCCAGATGCAGCGCCGCGCGAAAGGCCCAAGTGTCGCCTTCGCCCTGACAGGACAGGTCATAAAGCGTCGCGTTCATCCCCGGCACCGGGCCGACACCCGTCATCATGCAAAGGCTTTCCTCGCCGCGAAACTCGCCATTCGCAATGTGCAATACGGGGCAGGTGCTGTAGTCGCCGTCGATGCACTCAGGGACATCGCCCAACCCCCATTCACCGTCATAGGGGCTGACCTGCGCAAGCGCGGGGGTTGTTGCCAGCAAGGCAGCCGTCAGGATCAAACTCTTGCGCATGGGAACTCCGTTGTGGCGCGGGGGTCAGCCCGCCTGTTGCAGATCCGCAATCATGCGGTCGATATTGCCGCCGCGACGTTCCAGCATGGTGCCGATTTCTTGCCGCTCGGCGGCCAGCAGGTTCACGCCTTCGATGATGAGATTGAAGAACAGGATCTGACCGCTGCGGTCGCTGACGTGCCAGCGCACCTCGAACGGGGCCTCGCCGCGCAAGGTCATCGTCGAGATGACTTCCCAAAAGCTCTGAACTTCGCGCGCTCCGGTCACTTCCGCCTGCGCTCCGGCAAAGCGGCGGAACTGGCGGCCGTATTTGCGCGCCATATAGCCGCGAAATGCCGTCGCAAAGGCTGACAATTGCCCCGCCGATGCACTGCGCGCGGGCGGGCCCAACACTGAACGGGAAATGGCCGTCACATCGGCCAACCGCGCAAAGAGATCTTCGAACTGCCGGATCATCCGCGATTCCGACGCGCCCGAGTTGATGATGCCCTGCACCTCGCCCATCACCCGGTCGATCAGCGCCCGGGCATCGGACTGCGTCAGGGCCTGCGCAGGCAGGGCCAGAGTCGCGGCCAGTCCGGTCAGGAAAATCCGGCGTGTTGGGTCAGAAATCGGCATAAGGGTCAATGACGTCGTCCTCGCTCGCAATCCCCAGATGATAGCGCCGGGTCTGCTGGTAGAGAAGCCGTGCTTGCGCATAGGGGTCAGCGGTGGCGATCACATTTGCGTCGAGCAGATCTGCGTTTTCGACGGCGCTGGCCACGCGCCCGGCGCCGCGCAAGGCCAGACTCCAGCCGTAATCCCGCGAGGGCAGGACAAATCGAAGCGGGTCGATCGCCAGATCAACCGCCATGCCCAGCGCGTCACGCTGGTTCGACGGCCCGACGAGCGGCAATACCAGATATGCGCCCTCCTCGATGCCCCAGCGATGCAGGGTTTCGCCAAAATCACTGCGTCTGCCATGCACGCCAACGCGCGAGGCCGGATCGAACAGCCCGCCCAGCCCGATCGTCGCATTGATCGCCAGTCGCAATGCATTTTCCACGGCATGATGCGGGCGCAGTTGCAGCACGTCATTGGCGATAGTCGAGGGCAGGCCCAGCGTGTCGCCCAGATTGATGACCCTGCGGCGCAGGGGGCTGGGGCGCGGTGCACTGTCGCCACCGCCCATCAAACGCAAATTTGCATCGAATTGTGCGCGATTTGCCGCCTCGAACGGGTCATTGGCACCCGCAGGCGGCATCGGCGCCGCGCAAGCGGCCAGAGCCAGCAGCAAAACCACACAGAGCAGTCGGGCGAAGAGCGTCACAGGTCAGGGTTCCCGTCGGTCGTTTACCGGATGATAGCAGATCGCATGCTACGACGGTGTTAACAGGGGCGGCAGGGGCAGGGCAACCTTTCCGTCCCGGCAATGGGTGTAATCATGCCGGAACGGGTCAATGCGGGGGACTGGGCGCGTGGAACGCGGGGGCTGTGGCTGGCGGCGCTGGCCTTCGGCGCGGTGTCGAACCTGCTGATCCTGACCGGTCCGATGTTCATGCTCCAGGTCTATGACCGTGTGTTGCCCGGCCGTTCGGTTGAAACCCTGCTGGCTCTGTTTGTGCTGGTGGCCTTCCTTTTTGCCATGATGGCAGGCATCGACACCGCCCGGTCTCAGGTACTGGCGCGGCTGGGTGCGCGCGCGCGGCAGGTGCTGGAACCGCAACTCTTTGCGGCCAGCCTGCAGGTCCATCAGCGTGACCCGCCCGATCCAAGACCTTTGATCGCGCTGCGCGATCTTGAGGCGGTGCAACGGTTGTCGGGCAGTGGCCTTGCGCTGGCCCTGCTCGATTTGCCTTGGACTCCGGCTTTCATCCTGCTTTTGGCTCTGGCGCATCCGCTGCTCGGCTGGCTGGCAGCGGGTGGGGCGGCCGCCTTGCTGTGTCTGGCCCTTGTCGGGCATCTTGGTCAGCGGCAGCCGCAGGCCCGCGCTCGTGCCGAAGGCGACCGCGCAGAACGACTGCGCGCCGCCATTGACGAGGCTGGGCCCGATCACGTTGCGGGCCTTTCGCCGCAGGTGATCGAGCGCTGGCATGAGCATCGCGCTGCAGCACTTACCGCCACGATCGAGGCCTCGGACCGCGCGCTGCGCTGCTCGGCGCAGGCTCGGGCGCTGCGAATGTTCTTGCAGGCTGCGGCCTTGGCGGCGGGAGGCTGGCTGGTGCTGGGTGATCAACTCTCGCCTGGGCTGATGGTCG
>CALESR010000045.1 GCA_937907485.1 uncultured Paracoccaceae bacterium
TGAACCCGGCGACGAGTTCGGATTCCGCTTCCGGCAGGTCGAACGGCGGGCGGTTCGTTTCGGCCAGCGCCGAGATGAAGAACAGGAACACCATCGGGAAATGCGGCAGCCAGTACCAACCCAGCGCGCCCCAGCCAGTGTCCTGCGCGCGCACGATGGCCGACAGGTTCATCGAGCCGGTGGCGATGATGACCCCGATGATGATGAGGCCAAGGCTGACCTCATACGAGATCATCTGCGCCGCCGAGCGCAACGAGCCGAGGAACGCGTATTTCGAGTTCGACGCCCAGCCGCCCATGATGACGCCGTAAACCTCGAGGCTGGACACCGCAAAGACAAACAGGATCGCCACGTTGATGTCGGCCAGCACCCAGCCCGAATGGAACGGGATCACCGCCCAAGCCAGCACCGCCAGCACAAAGGACAGCATCGGCGCGAGGAAATAGACCGGACGGTCCACCCCGGCAGGGATCACCACCTCCTTGACGACGTATTTCAGCGCGTCGGCCACCGATTGCAGCAGGCCCCAGGGCCCCACCACGTTCGGGCCGCGGCGCATCTGGACGGCGGCCCAGATCTTGCGGTCGCCGTACACGAGGAACAGCAGGCTGATCATCACGAAGGCGACGACCAGCAGCGACTG
Source organism: uncultured Paracoccaceae bacterium (assembly GCA_937907485.1). GTDB lineage: Bacteria > Pseudomonadota > Alphaproteobacteria > Rhodobacterales > Rhodobacteraceae > Pararhodobacter. The sequence continues at coordinate 644 of CALESR010000045.1, forward strand.
CGCCACCATCAGCACGGCAAGCCCCAGCCCGGTATCAAAAAACGCGTTCATCTGGTGTTCATCCTCAGACCGTCGGAATTCCCTGCTCGACGCAATCGGCGACCGTCACTTCGGCGTCGATCGTCCGAAATCCCTGCGGCAGCGACGGCGAGATCGTATAGACCGCATCCGCACGCCACAGGGCGCCCTCATTCGTCACGCTGGTGCGGACATGGCGCGCAAAGCCCATGTCGCGGATCAGCGCGTATTGCGCCGCGGCGCAGCGGGCATAGGCGATGACATCCGCCCCCCCGCGCGCGCCGCGCATCGTCACAACAAAATTGACCAGATCGGCCTCCAGCAGCCGGGTCTGCACCCCGTGATAGACCGCGTCGGCTGGTGCGCCCATCTCACCTGTCGGCTGCGGCGCGGCAACGCCGCAGCCGGCCAGCCCCGTCAGGGCCAGCGCCAAGGTCAGAGTGAGGGGGGCAAACCGGGCCATCGCTTACTCGGCCGCCATCGGTTTGGCCACCCGCGCCGCCGCCGCCGCGCTGAGTTCGGCCATCAGGGCCGAGGCGCGGGCAATCGGGTTGGTCAGGTAGAAGTCCTTGACCGCATTGCGGAATGTCGCCTGCCCCAGCGCTTCGGCCGGCAGCGGTTGCACGGCGTTGGCGGGCACCTCGTCGATGTCACCCAGATGCGGATGCGCCGCGACCAGCTGCGCGCGCAGCGCCGACAGGCTGTCCCACGGCAGGGTTTTCCCCGCCTCGGCCGAAACCGCACGCAGGATCGCCCAGTTCTCCTTGGCCTCGCCCGGCGCAAAACCGGCGCGCAGCGCCAGTTGCGGGCGGCCTTCGGTGTTCACGAACAGGCCGTTTTCCTCGGTATAGGCGGCGCCCGGCAGGATCACATCCGCCCGGTGCGCGCCACGGTCGCCGTGGCTGCCCTGATAGATCACGAAGGGACCGGCATCGATGTCGAGCTCATCCGCCCCGAGGTTCCAGATCACATCGGCGCCGTCGGTCGCGGCCAGCAGCCCGCCTTCGGTCACCGCGCCCACATCCATCGCGCCCACGCGGGCGGCGGCGGTGTGCAGCACCAGCAGACGCGGCGACAACGCCTGCGCGGCGGCCAGCACCGCCAGCCCGTCCGCCTCGCGCAGGGCGCCTTGGCCGATGATGATGATCGCCCCCTCGCCCACCACAGCCCGCGCCAGCGCGGCGCGGTCGGTGCCGAGGTGCTGAACCTCATAGGTCAGGTCCACGGCCTCGCCGATCACCTTGACCGTCGCGCCCTTGATCCAGGCCTTGCGGATCCGGGCGTTCAGCACCGGCGCCTCGTCGCGCGGATTGGTGCCGATCAGCAGGATTTCCTTGGCCGTATCGATCTCGTCGATGGCGACGGTGCCGACATAGGCCCCCCGGTTGCCGATCGGCAGCCGCGCGCCATCCACCCGGCATTCCACCGCGCCACCCAGCGACTCCACCAGCGCCTTCAGCGAATACGCCGCCTCGACCGAGGCCAGATCGCCGACCAGACCGGCCACCTTTTTCGCGCCCTTCAGCTTGGCCCCGACCAGCGCCAGCGCCTCGGGCCACGAGGCCGGACGCAGCCGCCCGTTTTCGCGCACAAAGGGCCGGTCCAGCCGCTGACGGCGCAGGCCATCCCAGACAAAGCGCGTCTTGTCGCTGATCCATTCCTCGTTCACGCCGTCATGATTGCGCGGCACGATGCGCATGACTTCGCGACCCTTGGTATCGACGCGGATGTTCGATCCCAGCGCATCCATCACGTCCACGGTCTCGGTCTTGGTCAGTTCCCACGGGCGGGCGGTAAAGGCATAGGGTTTGGACACCAGCGCCCCCACCGGGCACAGGTCGATGATGTTGCCCTGCAGGTTCGACACCAGCGTCTCGTTCAGATAGCTGACGATCTCGCTGTCCTCGCCGCGGCCGGTCTGGCCCATCTGCAGGATGCCCGCCACCTCACTGGTGAACCGCACGCAGCGGGTGCAGGAAATGCAGCGCGTCATGTGGGTTTCGACCAGCGGGCCGAGGTTGATGTCATCGGCGGCGCGTTTGGGCTCGCGGTAGCGGCTGAAATCGACGCCGTAAGCCATCGCCTGATCCTGCAGATCACACTCGCCGCCCTGATCGCAGATCGGGCAATCGAGCGGGTGGTTGATGAGCAGGAACTCCATCACCCCCTCGCGCGCCTTCTTCACCATCGGCGAGTTGGTTTTCACCACCGGCGGCTCACCATTCGGGCCCGGGCGCAGGTCGCGCACCTGCATCGCGCAGGAGGCCGCCGGCTTGGGCGGGCCACCGACCACCTCGACCAGACACATCCGGCAGTTCCCGGCGATCGACAGCCGCTCGTGATAGCAAAAGCGCGGCACTTCGACGCCCGCGACCTCGCAGGCCTGAATCAGCGTCATCGCCGGGTGAACCTCGACCTCGCGGCCGTCGATGATGATCTTGCGCAGACCTGACATGGCTTACCTTGCTCTCAGAAGTTCACCGGCCTGACTGCCGGCTGCGATCTCGGCCAGGCCGAGCGCGCAATAGGTTTGTGCATCGCCCTCGCGCACGCCGTGCTGGGCGAAATAATCCATCACCTCGGCGCGCATCCGCGTCTCGGTGCTGTCGGCACGCTGGAACGCGCGGATTTCCTGCCGCGAGAATCCATGCGCACGGGCGGAATTGTAGAGTTCGACCACCAGAAACCGCGCGTTCCATTCGCGCGCTTCCAGCGTCGGGCAGGTGTTGCGGATCTCGTCGGCCATCGCCAACGAGCGCAAGCCACTCCAGATCTCCGCGTCGCCGCCCAGCGTGGCGTTGATCTCGGCCTGCGTCGCGGCCAGCGCGGGGCTGGCCAGCAGGATCACGGCAAGGGCAAAACGGCTTACCATCGCGTGCAATCCCCGTAAAAGGACAGCCCGCCATTGGCGATCCACGATCCCCGGCTGGCGGTGTTGAACTGATAGCCGCCGGGCGCACACAGCGCCGCCGCCACCCGCGCCGCATCGGCGCGGTCGCCCTCGCCCAGGCGTCGGCCGTCGCGGGTCATCAGCGTCAGCACGACCGACGGCTGTCCCTCGTGCAACGAGGGTTGGCCGGTCAGCATCGTGGCGATCGCAGCACCCGTCTCATAGCGCAGATAGGTCCAGTCGCTGCCCTGCGCGCTGACATGGTCAGTCCGCTGCGCCAGCGCCGGGGTTGTCAGGGACAGGGCGGTCAAGGCCGCCATCGCAAAGGGTTTCATCACACCTCCATCACCGCGCGGGATCGCGCGCGCGCAGGCTAGCACGCGGGCGATATCGCCCGTGTTCACAGCCCTTTGCCGCGCGGTCGCCTTTGCGTGATGAGCGGGTGCGAGCGCCATCTTATTCCGCCGCCACCCGACGCGTGCCGCGCTTGCTGGCGATGCGATCTTCGATCACGTCGCGGAAGTTTCGGATCAGACCCTGAATCGGCCAGGCCGCCGCGTCGCCCAGTGCGCAGATCGTATGGCCCTCGACCTGCTTGGTCACGCTGAGCAGCATATCGATTTCCTCGACCTCGGCCTCGCCTTTGACCAGCCGGTCCATGACGCGCATCATCCAGCCGGTGCCCTCGCGGCAGGGCGTGCACTGGCCGCAGGATTCGTGCTTGTAGAACGCCGACAACCGCCAGATCGCCTTGATGATGTCGGTGGACTTGTCCATCACGATCACCGCCGCGGTGCCCAGACCCGAGCCCAGCTCGCTGCGCAGATAGTCGAAATCCATCACCGCATCGCGCATCTTTTCGCCGCGCACGCAGGGCACCGACGACCCGCCGGGGATCACCGCCAACAGGTTGTCCCAGCCGCCGCGAATGCCGCCGCAGTGCTTTTCGATCAACTCCTCAAAGCTGATCGACATCGCCTCTTCGACGACGCAGGGGTTGTTCACATGGCCCGAGATGGCGAACAGCTTAGTGCCCGCGTTGTTCGGACGGCCAAAGCCCGCGAACCACGCCCCACCCCGGCGCAGGATCGTCGGCGCGACGGCAATGGATTCGACGTTGTTCACCGTCGTCGGGCAGCCATAGAGGCCCGAACCCGCCGGGAACGGCGGCTTCATCCGCGGCATGCCCTTCTTGCCTTCAAGGCTTTCCAACAGCGCGGTTTCCTCGCCGCAGATATAGGCCCCGGCGCCGTGGTGCAGATAGAGGTCGAAATCCCAGCCGGACTGCGCGGCATTCTTGCCCAGCAGACCCGCATCATAACATTCGTCGATCGCCGCCTGCAGCGCCTCGCGCTCGCGGATGTATTCACCGCGGATATAGATATAGGCCGCGTGGGCATTCATCGCGAAGGACGCGATCAGGCAGCCCTCGATCAGCGTGTGCGGATCATGGCGCATGATCTCGCGGTCCTTGCAGGTGCCCGGCTCGGATTCGTCAGCGTTGACCACCAGATAGGCCGGGCGGCCATCGCTTTCCTTGGGCATGAAGGACCATTTCATGCCGGTGGGAAAGCCCGCACCACCGCGCCCGCGCAGGCCCGACAGCTTCATCTCGGCGATGATCCAGTCACGACCCTTGGCGATGATGTCCTTGGTGCCGTCCCAATGGCCACGCGCCAGCGCGCCCTTCAGGCTGCGGTCATGCATCCCGTAGATGTTGGTAAAGATCCGGTCCTGATCCTTCAGCATCGCCTATTCCTTGTTGTTCTGGCGCATGCGCCAGAGCCCGAATAACAGCCACATCGCCATCGCAAACCCGGCGAGCGCCGCCAGGTCAAAGAACGCGAGGGTGCGTTGGGACCAGCCCAGCGTATCCCCCAAGGCCAGCACCGAAACCCAGATCATCGCGGTCACGACGATCAGCAGCGCGATAAAGCGCCCCCGCCGTGCCTGATCCGAGTCGCCGTGCATCGCCCCGCTCCTCAGTAAACTTTGCCCTTGTCGACGCGCTTCGAGAACTCGGTCTCGCCACCCGTCGCCAACAGTTTCGCCTGTTCCACCCACTGGTCACGGGTCGCCCGGCCCTTGAAGCCCTCAAGGTTCGAATCCACCCAGGCCAGTTCCGCCGCGGTCCAGCCCGCGATCTGGTCAAAGTGGTAAAAGCCCAAGGTGTTGCACAGCACTTCCAGCTTCGGCCCGATGCCCTTGATCCGCTTCAGATCATCCGCCCCACCGGCCCGCGCCGCCGCCAGCGCGACCGGGCGTGCAGCCTCGACCGGCGCCGCAGGCGCAGCAGCCGGAGCCGCAGCCGGCGCCGAAGCCGCCTCGATGGCCGCTGCCTTGTCCACCGGGGCCTTGCCCAGACGGCTGGACACCGGCTTGCCATCGGCCCGCGTTGCCGCGCGCGGTTTTTCACCCAGCCAAGGGGTCAGCAGCGGCACTTCGGTGCCGTCGATGCGTTTGACCGTGTCGCCAATCGCCAGCGCCAGCGCGACCGAGCCGTTGTGCGCCTCGTCCCGCGCTCCTTGCAGCGAGGTCAGCCCCGACTTCGGCTCGGCCGCGAACCGACCGTTCTGCGGCCCCGGCACCGGCACACGCCCGGCGGCCAGCTCGTCGAGGATCCAGGCGAATTTCTCGGCCGTCAGGTCCTCGTAATAATCCTTGCCGATCTGCACCATCGGCGCATTGGCGCAAGAGCCCAGACACTCGACCTCTTCCCACGAGAACTTGCCATCCGCCGACAGCGTGTGCGCATGGGGCGCGATCTTGTCATGGCAGACGCGGATCAGATCCTCGGCGCCGCAGATCATGCACGACAGCGTGCCGCAGACCTGCACATGCGCGACCGACCCCACCGGGGCCAGTTGGAACATGAAGTAGAAGGTCGCCACTTCCAGCGCGCGGATATAGGCCATGCCCAGCATGTCGGCGACATGCTCGATGGCGGGGCGGGTCAGCCAGCCCTCTTGCTCCTGCGCGCGCCACAGCAGCGGGATGATGGCGCTGGCCTGACGCCCCGCCGGGTATTTGCTGATCTGCCCCGCCGCCCAGGCCTGATTGGCGGGCGAAAAGGCAAAGCTGGCGGGCTGTTCGTGATGCAGACGACGTAGCATCAAATTGCTCCTGTCAGGCACCGGCACCGGGCCGGGAAAACGCGGGCGCAGGGGGTCACTGGTCACCCCCGCTCTGGATATGAACCTCGGGCGCCGGGTGGCTGGCCTCCCAGTCGGTCAGGATTTGCGCCAGCGCCGGGGCATCGCCCGCGGCATCGGCAGCGCAGAAATCGGCGGTCAGCGAGAAGGTCAGGCCATCCTCGGACACCGCGCCCAGACCGGAGTCGATCAGAACGGTGACCACTTCGCGGCTTTCCTCGGGGCCGATGCCCAGAGGCGGCAGAACCTGCGCGGCGGCCTCCTCGGTCAGGATGCACCCGGCACCGCGAACCGCGCCGACAAACTCGGCGCCGCGTTCGGCGGTGAACCCGGGGCGCCAGACCTCGAGCAGCGGGCCCATCTCGGCCTCTTGCGCCACGAAGGCCGCGGTAATCAGCGCCAGCGACTCGTCGCCCTCGACGACACACAGCGCCTCGGACAGCGTCAGCGTGTCGAAATCCTCGGACAGGGTAATCAATTCGCCGCCAAACAGCGTATCGACAAAGGCCTGAACCTCGTCACCGCCCAGCCCCAGGGGGGCCAGCATGCCCTCGGCCTGATCGCCGGTCATCATGCAGCCATTGGCGCGCACCGCATCGACCATCAGCGCCGCGCGTTCGGGCGTGAAGGCCAGCGCCGGTGCGGCGACAAGGCAAAGGCCAAGGGCGGCGGCAATCCTCACCGGTCGACCTCGCCAAACACGATATCCATGGTGCCGATGATCGCCGCCACATCGGCCAGCAGATGGCCCTTGGCGACATAATCCATCGACTGCAGGTGCAGATAGCCCGGCGCGCGGATCTTGGCGCGGTAGGGTTTGTTGCTGCCGTCCGCCACCAGATAGACGCCGAATTCGCCCTTGGGCGCCTCGACCGCCGCGTAGACTTCGCCCGCCGGAACGTGGAACCCCTCGGTATACAGCTTGAAATGGTGGATCAGGCTTTCCATCGAGGTCTTCATGTCGGCGCGCGACGGCGGGGTGATCTTGCCGCGGGCCAGAATGTCGCCCTGCCCTTCGGGCGCGCGCAGTTTGGCAATCGCCTGCCGGATGATCGAGGTCGACTCGCGCATCTCGGCCATTCGGCAGAGGTAGCGGTCATAACAATCGCCGTTCTTGCCCACCGGGATCTTGAACTCGAATTCGTCATAACATTCATAGGGTTGGCTGCGGCGCAAATCCCACGCCAGCCCCGAACCGCGCACCATCACGCCCGAATAGCCCCAGTCGAGGATATCCTGCTCGGTAATCACGCCGATATCGGCGTTGCGCTGCTTGAAGATGCGGTTCTCGGTCAGCAGCCCGTCGATGTCGTCCAGCGCCTTGGGAAAGGCCTCGGCCCAGGCCTCGATATCGTCGATCAGCGCGGGCGGCAGGTCCTGATGCACGCCACCGGGGCGGAAATACGCCGCGTGCAGCCGCGCGCCGCAGGCCCGCTCGTAAAAGATCATCAGCTTTTCGCGCTCTTCAAACCCCCACAGCGGCGGGGTCAGCGCGCCGACGTCCATCGCCTGCGTGGTGACGTTGAGGAGGTGGTTCAGCACCCGGCCGATTTCGGAAAACAGCACGCGGATCAGCGAGGCCCGGCGCGGCACGACCGTGCCGGTCAGCCGCTCGATCGCCAGACACCAGGCGTGCTCCTGATTCATCGGCGCGACATAGTCCAGCCGGTCGAAATAGGGCAGGTTCTGCAGATAGGTCCGCGATTCCATCAGCTTTTCGGTGCCGCGGTGCAACAGGCCGATATGCGGATCGCAGCGCTCGACGATCTCGCCGTCCAGCTCCAGCACC
>CALESR010000046.1 GCA_937907485.1 uncultured Paracoccaceae bacterium
TCTTTGCTCTTCAAATATCCTCAGGGGGGTGAATTTGCGCAGCAAAGAGGGGGGCAGAATGCCCCCCTTTTCTGTTCTCGTGCGGTGCAAGGGCTTGCGGCCTCAGGCGTTGGCGAGTCGCGCCGCCACGTTTTCCCAGTTGACCAGTTTCTCGACGAAGTTGGTCAGATAGGCCGGGCGCTTGTTGCGGAAATCGATGTAATAGGAATGCTCCCACACATCGCAGCCCAGCAGCGCGGTCTGGCCAAAGCACAGCGGGTTCACGCCGTTTTCGGTCTTGGTCACTTTCAGCCCGCCGTCGGTGTCGCGCACCAGCCAGCACCAGCCCGAGCCGAACTGACCGGCCCCGGCGGCGGCGAAATCGTCCTTGAATTTCTGCACCGAGCCAAAGCTGTCGATCAGCGCCGCTTCCAGCGCGCCGGGCATTGCCTTGGCTTCGCCCGGGCCCATCACCTCCCAGAACAGGTTGTGGTTCCAGTGCTGCGAGGCGTTGTTGAAGATGCCCGACTGCGCCACGGCGCCGGCCTGATAGGTGCCGCGCACGATGTCTTCCAGCGACTTCGCTTCCCACTCGGTCCCGGCGATCAGCTTGTTGCCGTTGTCGACATAGGCCTTGTGGTGCAGGTCGTGGTGGTATTCCAGCGTCTCGCGCGACATGCCCAGCGACGCCAGCGCGTCATGGGCATAGGGAAGGTCGGGCAGGGTAAAGGCCATGGTGTCCTCATTGGGTTGGGGGTCCGATGGGGGGTAATAAGGGCGCAGAGGCGCCAAAGGTCAACCCCGCGGGCCGCGCGGTCTGGGTTTTAACCCCACCTGCCCCGGCCTCAGCCCTTTGGCTTGTCGTCGTAGTCGCCGCGCAGGATGCGCTGGCCGTCGCCCTCGGGGTCATCATACTGGCCGCGTTTCAGCGTCCACCAGAAGGCCAAGAGCCCGCCCATGCCCAGCAGCAGCGACACCGGAATCAGCACGGCCAGAATGTCCATCGGGGCCCCTATTTCAGCCTGAGAGCGTTGAGCGCCACGGTAATCGACGAGACCGACATTGCCAAGGCGGCGATCAGCGGCGAGGCGAGGCCGACCAGCGCGATCGGCACGGCGATGATGTTATAGCCAAAGGAAATGGCGAAGTTCTCGCGGATGCGCTGCACGGCCCTGACCGAGACGCGCTGCGCCTCGGGCAGCGGGGCCAGCGAGGCGCCCAGCAGCACGATGTCCGACGCCACCCGCGCCGCGTCCAGCGCCGAGCCGGGCGAGATCGACACATGCGCCGCCGTCAGCGCCACGGTGTCGTTGAGCCCGTCGCCGACCATCAGCACCCGGTGGCCCTGCGCCTGCAGCGCCTCGATGGTGGCGGATTTGTCCTGCGGCAGGGCCTCGGCCTGCCAGTCGGTGATGCCCAGCCGCGCGGCCATGTCGCTCACCGCCCCCGGCACGTCGCCCGAGATCAGCATCACCCGCTTGCCCTGCGCCTGAAAGGCAGCGACGGCCTCGGCGGCGCCGGGGCGCAGGCGGTCGGAAAATTCGATGGCGCGCGGCGCGCGGGGGCCGACCGCCAGATACGAGGCGGTGACGGACAGGGCCTCGGCCCCGACCCAGTTCGCCCGGCCCAGCCGCACGCGCTGGCCCTGCCAGATCGCCTGCACGCCGTGGCCCGGCACCTCGGCGATGTCTTCGAGCAGCGCCGGGATCGCCCCCAGCGCGCGGGCCGCCTGCGCCAGCGACAGCGCCAGCGGATGCGACGAGGCCTGCGCCAGCGCGGCGGCGACGCCCAGATCCTCGGCGCTGAGCGCGCCCAGGTTCTGCGGTTCGGGCGTGCCCATCGTCAGGGTGCCGGTCTTGTCAAAGACCACGGTGTCGACTTCGGCCAGCCGTTCCAGCGCGGAACCGTCCTTGATGAGCAGACCGGCGCGGAACAGCCGCCCCGAGGCGGCCGTCACCACCGCGGGCACCGCCAGCCCCAGTGCGCAGGGGCAGGTGATGATGAGCGTGGCGGCCGAGATGTTCAGCGCAAAGCGCACATCGCCGCCGGTCAGCCACATCCAGACGCCAAAGGCGCCAAAGGACAGGATATGCACCGACGGCGAATACATCCGCGCCGCCTTTTCGGCCAGCGTGGTGTATTTGTTGCGGGCGTTTTCGGCCACGGCGACCAGATCGGCCATGCGGTGCAGCGAGGTGTCCTTGCCCGCCGCCGTCACCCGCACGGTCAGCGGCCCGGTCAGGTTGACCGCGCCCGCCGTGACCAACAGGTCTGGCCCGGCGAAGACTGGCAGCGTCTCGCCCGTCAAGAGCGAGCGGTCGAGTTCGGATTGCCCCTCGACCACCACGCCATCGACCGGAATCCGCCCGCCCGGACGCACCAGCACCAGATCGCCGGGTTTCAGGTCGGCGACCGAGACATTGTCCTCGACGCCATCGAGCAGCCGGATGGCGCGCGGCACTTCGAGCGCCGCCAGTTCCTGCGCCGCCGAGCGCGCCACGGCGCGGGTGCGGAAATCCAGATAACGGCCGGCCAGCAGGAAGAAGGTCAGCATCACGGCGGCGTCGAAATAGGCGTGATGCCCGCCGTTGAGGGTTTCGAACAGGCTCATCCCGGTGGCGAGGATGATCGCCAGCGAGATCGGGAAATCCATGTCCAGCCGGCCGGCCTTGACCCCGGCCCAGGCGCGGCGAAAGAACGGCTGGCCGGAAAACGCCACGGTCGGCAGGGCGATGACGGCGGAAATCAGGTGGAAGAGATCGCGCGTCGCGTCGGTGGCGCCCGACCAGACGGCGACCGACAACAGCATGATGTTCATCATGCTGAAACCCGCCACCCCCAGCCGCATCAGCAGGTCGCGGCCCTGCTTGTCGGTTTCGGTCATCGACAATTGACCGGGGTCCAGTTCATAGGCCGGATAGCCCAGCGTCGCCAGTTTGGCGATGACGTCCGCCGCGGTGACGCCCGCCTCGGCATCGACCGAGACCCGGCGCAGGGTCAGGTTCAGCCGCGCGCTGTTGATGCCCGGCATGGCCTCGAGGTCGCCTTCGACCGTGCTGATGCAGGCGGCGCAATGGGCGTCCGGCACCGACAGCATGATCCGCGCCGGGCGCGCAGCGGCGGCGGCCTGCGCGCGTTCGACTGCCGAGGGCGTGGCGATGCAGGCCGGGCAGGCGGAAATCGACGGAGCCTCGAAGGTGTCGGACATGGCGGTCTCCTCAGCGGTGAATCAGTCCGAGGCGATAGGTATAGTCGGTGCCATCCAGCGCAACGGCGGCAATGCGCAGATCCCAGTTGCCATAATCGACGGCGACATCGGCGACAAAGGCGTCGCCCTGCCAGATCAGCGGGGCGGCGATGTCCTCGCGCTCGGTGGTGGGACGGCCGAGGATCGCCTCGATCGAGGCCAGCGGCGCGGGTTGGCCCTGCGCATCGGTGATGCGCACGGTCAGCCGCCCGCCGGTCAGGTCGGCCTCGGTCGTCCAGTCCAGCGATTGCTGCGCCGCCATCCGGGCGTTGAAGCCCTGACTGGCGACATAGGTGTTGCGCACCTCCAGCCCCGGAAAGGTCTGCACGGCGAAATAGGCCATCGCCAGATTGACGGCGATGATGACGCCAAAGGCCCCGACAGTGATCGCAAGAACCTTGCGACCCGTCAGTTCACGGCCTGTCGATTGCGCCATCATTGGCCCCTCCCGTTAAAGACCGTCTCGCCATAGATCCGGTCGGTTTCGCCGCTGACCGAGATCCAGATCCGCACCGGCGTCGCATCGGCCACTGCAGCGGGGGTGCCGTTGGCGGCGGTCAGATAGACGCGCTGGATCAGTTGTTCATCCGGGCCGACAGTGACCAGTTGGCCCTGCACGCCTTCCATCGTCAGGCTGATCGAGGCCTGATTGGCGACGGTCAGGAAGAACTGCCGGGGTTCGTGGAACATGTTGCGCAGGCGGATGTCATAGGTATTGCGGACCGAGCCATCGCCCAGCACCACATGCGTCGGGTTGCGGACCGGCGCGATCGACAGGTCGATGTTCGTGCGCAGGAACAGCGCGACGATCAGGCCCAGACCGATGCCGCCCCAGATCACGGTGTAGACGACGGTGCGCGGGCGGAAGACGTGTTTCCAGATCGATTTCGGCGCGGTGCCGGTGCGCTCGCTGACCTCGTCGGTCAGGGCCATATAGCCGATCAGCCCGCGCGGCTTGCCCACCTTGTCCATGATGTCGTTGCAGGCGTCGATGCACAGGCCGCAGGTGATGCAGGCCAGTTGCTGGCCGTCGCGGATGTCGATGCCCATCGGGCAGACGTTGACGCAGGCCATGCAGTCGATGCAATCGCCCTTGGTGGGATCCTGCACGCCCTTGTGCTGCTTGCCCCGCGGCTCGCCCCGCCAATCGCGATAGCTGATGGTGATGGTGTCCTCGTCCATCATCGCGGCCTGAATGCGCGGCCAGGGGCAGCCATAGATGCAGACCTGCTCGCGAAAGAAGCCGCCGAAGAGGAAGGTGGTCATGGTCAGCACGAAGATCGTGCCATAGGCGACGGGATGCGCCGAGAAGGTCAGAAGCTGGCCCAGCAGCGTCGGCGCGTCGGTGAAATAGAACACCCAGGCCCCGCCGGTGGCCATGCCGATCAGCAGCCAGACCAGCCATTTCAGGCTGTATTTCCCCAGCTTTTCGGCGTTCCATTTCGCGCGGTGCAGGCGCAGGCGGGCGTTGCGGTCGCCCTCGATCCAACGCTCGACCAGAATGTAGAGGTCGGTCCAGACGGTCTGCGGGCAGGCATAGCCACACCAGACCCGGCCCAGCGCCGAGGTGAACAGGAACAGGCCGATGCCCGCCATGATGAGCAGGCCGGCGACAAAGTAGAATTCATGCGGCCAGATCTCGATCATGAAGAAGAAGAACCGGCGGTTGCCCA
>CALESR010000047.1 GCA_937907485.1 uncultured Paracoccaceae bacterium
AAGGGGGGCACGCCCCCCTTTGGAAACCCCGTGGATATTTGGAGAGCAAAGATGAGCACTGTGGCGGAGATGATGGAAGGGTTGGGCCGAGCGGCAAGGGACGCCTCGGGCGAATTGGCCTATGCCTCGCCGGAGCGCAAATATGCTGCGCTGATCTCGGCGGCCTATACGGTGATGGACAATGAGGCGGCGATTCTGGCGGCGAATGCCGAGGATATGGCCTTTGGCCGCGCCAAGGGCCTGAGCCCGGCGATGATGGACCGGTTGCGGCTGGACGAAGGGCGCGTTCGGGGCATCGTCGACGGTCTGCGCGCCGTGGCCGAGCAGAAAGACCCGGTCGGGCAGGTGATGGCGGAATGGGACATGCCCTCGGGGTTGAACATCCGCCGGGTGCGCACGCCTTTGGGCGTTGTCGGCGTGATCTATGAGAGCAGGCCGAACGTGACCGCCGATGCCGCGGCTCTGTGTTTGAAGGCGGGCAACGCGGTGATCCTGCGCGGCGGGTCCGAGAGTTTTCATTCGTCGAGCGCCCTGCATGCCTGCATGGTCAAGGGTCTGCGTGACGCCAAACTGCCCGAGGCGGCGATCCAGATGGTGCCAACCCGTGACCGCGAGGCTGTGGGCGAAATGCTGCGCATGGTGCAGCATATCGACGTCATCGTGCCGCGCGGTGGCAAGGGGTTGGTTGGGCTGGTGCAGCAAGAGGCGCGCGTGCCGGTTTTTGCGCATCTCGAGGGCATCTGTCACGTCTATGCCGACAAGGATGCCGACCTCGAAAAGGCGCGTCGCGTGGTGCTGAACGCCAAGACCCGGCGCACCGGGATTTGCGGCGCAGCGGAGTGTCTGCTGATCGACTGGCGGTTCTACACCCGGCATGGTGGGGTGTTGATCGAGGATCTGCTGGCCGCCGGGGTCGAGGTACGCACCGAGGGTGAATTGCTGAAGATTCCCGGCACGGTGCAGGCCGCGCCCGAGGATTTCGGCCGCGAGTTTCTGGACATGGTGATTGCCGCCAGGCTGGTCGACGGCGTGGATGAGGCGATTGCCCATATCCGGCGCTATGGCAGCCAGCACACTGAGGCGATTTTGACGGAAAATCAGGTGGTAGCGGATCGATTCTTTGAGCGGCTCGATTCTGCGATCCTGCTGCACAACGCCAGCACCCAATTTGCCGATGGCGGTGAATTCGGGATGGGCGCCGAGATCGGCATCGCCACCGGCAAACTGCACGCGCGGGGACCGGTAGGGGCCGAACAACTGACCTCGTTCAAGTATCTGGTCAAGGGCGACGGCACGATCAGAGCCGGATGACCAGCGCGCCCTCGATAGTGTCGATCTGCACAGGACCAAGCGCCGCCAGCAGCGCGAAATGCACTGTCGACGGGGTCAGACCCTCGGGCGGGTGGCCCTCGGCCAGCGAGTCCCACAGCGCGGGCTCGATGCGCAGGCGAGGGGCGAGGGCGGTGACGCTGGCCGAATCGACCACAACCTCGCCACCACGCGCCAGCGCCGTCTCGGCGCAAAGCGCGGCCAGCGTCAGGCGGCGGGCCAGTGGCCGGGGCAGGGGCTGGGGCTGGGGCAGGGCGCTGCGCAGACTGATGCGGCCATTGCCCGTCAGCGCTGACAACGCCTCGACCAGATCGGCTGGACGCACCAGTTGATCCAGAGAAGCAGCGCCAAATGCCAGCCGGAACAGCCGCACTCGCGCCTGCGCGGCTGTGACCGCTTCTCCGATCAGCGCCAATTCGGGTGACGGCTCGGCCACCATTTGCAGCAGTTCTAGCCCGTTGCCGATTGCGCCGAGAGGGCTTACGAGGTCATGGCACAGCCGCGAGCCGACCAGAGCCGCCAGTTCGGCCGGTGAAACCGGGGAAGGACCCAAACCCATGTCGCGACTCCTCGAGCCAGGAATGTTCGTGCGGCACCCGCAGCAGCCGGATTGGGGGCTGGGGCAGGTGCAATCGGTCGTCGGCGCACGGGTGACGGTCAATTTCGACGAGGCCGGCAAGGTCGTGATCGATACCAGAGTGATCGACCTGGACTGGGTGCCGGGACAGTGACGCTGCCGCGCGAGGGTCAGGCTACAGAGCAACCTTTGCGTGTGTCAACACGCGGTCGTTGCCTTGGCCCGGTCTTTAGCGGTATTTCCCCTGTCAGAGGGTGAGGATGAGCAAGGCGATGCAGGACATCCCGATCAAGTCGCGGGAACCGGCGCTGGTGGTCCGACTGGCGCGGGATGCGCTGGATCTACGGGCGGCACAGCGACTGCGCTATGCAGTCTTTGTCGAGGAATTGGGCGCGCGCTGTCAGGGGGCCGACCATGCGGCGCGGCTGGAAAGCGATGCGATGGACCCGCATTTCGACCATCTTCTATTGATAGACCCCTCGGTGGAGCCCTCGACGCTGGACCATGTGATAGGCGTCTACCGGCTGTTGCCGCATGAGCGGGCGCTCGATCTCGGTCGGTTCTATTCCGACGATGAATACAATCTGGCGCCGCTGCGTGCCTCGGGGCGAAGGCTGGTGGAACTGGGGCGCTCGTGCGTGCATCCGGCGTATCGGCGGGGCGCGGCGATGCTGCATCTGTGGAACGGGCTGGCCGCCTATGTGATCGAGCGAAAGCTGGAGATCCTGTTTGGCGTTGCGTCCTTTCCCGGCGCCGATCCGTCGCGACACGCAATGGCGCTGAGTTGGCTGGCCGCGCATCACCGCGCGCCTGAAGGAATGCGCGTCTGCGTGAATCCGGGGCCACAGGCGGAGCACATGGACCGGTTGGCGCCCGAAACGCTGGATCGGGGCGAGGCATTGGCCGCAATTCCGCCGCTGATCCGGGCCTATCTGCGGCTGGGCGGTTTTGTCGGCGACGGGGCCTTTGTCGATCAGGATTTCAACACCACCGATGTCTGTCTCATCATGGACACCGCGGTCATGTCGGGGCGCGCCTTTGACTTTTACACCCGAAAAACGCCCCGCGGCTGATCCGACCTGGGTCTCGCCCGAGGGCGAGCCAACCGAGGTGCGCATCGGCGTCGCCGGTTGGCTGATGCTGACGCTGCGGTTGCCGGTGCTGGCGCTGGTGGTCTTTGGCGGGCTGGCGCTGCATTTGTCACTGCGCCTGATCGAGCGCCCGCTCTTCGGCCTGCGTCGGCCGGTGACGCCTTTTGTCACCCAGGGCGTCTGCAAAGCGGCCTTCGTGGTGCTGGGCATTGGGCTGCGGGTACGCGGAAAACCGATGCGCGGGCGCGGCGCAGTGGTGGCCAACCATGTAAGCTGGCTGGATATTTTCG
>CALESR010000048.1 GCA_937907485.1 uncultured Paracoccaceae bacterium
CAGATACCCGTGTGAAACGCTCCGGCGCAAGAGGTCAGGTAGAATTCCCACATCCGGCGAAAGCGCGTGTCATAGGTGGCGCCCGCAATACCGGGCTGGCGCAGCGTCTGGATGCGCGGCCACGCAGCGGTAAACCTCTCATGCCAGCGCCGCAGGGTCTGGCTGTAGCTTTCACCAAAGGTGATGGCAGCGTCCCAGCCTAGCCCGGCGCGGCGGGCCTCGTCGCCAAACCGGCCGGGCGAGATCAGCATACCGCCGGGGAAAATGTATTTCTGGATGAAATCGACATTGCGCCGATAGAGGGCAAACCGCGCGTCCGGCACCGTGATGACCTGCACGGTTGCCCGCCCGCCCGCCTTGAGCCGGTCGCGCAGCGTAGCGAAATAGGTCGGCCAATAGGCCTCGCCCACCGCTTCGAGCATCTCGATCGAGGCGATGGCGTCATAGACCCCGGTTTCGTCGCGATAGTCCTGCAGCTTGATCTGCACGCGGTCGGCCAACCCGGCGCGCTGCATGCGCGCGACGGCAAACTCCTGCTGGGCCTTGGAAATCGTTAGCGCCGTGACTTTCAACCCGCGATGCAGCGCCGCGTACTCGGCAAAACCGCCCCAACCGCAGCCGATCTCCAGCACATGATCACCGGGCTTCAGCGCCAATGAATCGACCAGTGCCGCATATTTCTGCTCTTGCGCACGTTCCAGGCTTTCCTGTCCGGTTTTGAACAGAGCCGAGGAATAGGTCATGCTGTCGTCAAGCCACAATGCATAGAAATCATTCCCGATATCATAGTGTTGCGCGATGTTCTTGCGAGCCTGCGCGCGTGAGTTGCCCCGCAGCCAGTGGCGCAGTTTCTCATAGGCCCGAACAAGGCCGATGCCGGTAAACTCATCCAGCAGGGCCGGATTGTCGCGAAAGATCACATCCATCAGCGCCTGCAGATCAGGGGTCGACCACCAGCCCTCGATATAGGCCTCGGCAAAACCCAGCTCGCCCTCGCGCACCAGTCTGGCCAGCGCATCATCGTTGTGAATGCGCACTTCCGCCGCCTGCCCCGGCTGCGCGCCGGTGGCACAAAAGCGCCGTCCGTCGGGCAGAACCACGTCAAGGCGACCATAGCCCATGTGCGAGGCCTGAGCGAATACCGATTTGAAATACCGCGGCAGGCCGGTCTGGCCGTCGGTGCTGGTCAGAGGTGTCATGCGTATCCCTGTGTTTACCCAGTTCTACGGCTGCAACTCAGATTTGGATGTGCCTTCTGTGCGAATTCGCGCGCCATAGGCCGCCAGCGCGCGCGCGCGCCCCTCGGCCAGATCGACCAAGGGCGCGGGATAGGGTTGGCCCGCATGCAGCCCCCAGGCGCGCGGCACTGCGTCAAAATAAGCCAGCGCGTCGGCGGGCGGCCTTGATTGCCCTTCGGCTATGAAATTCCGCCGATAAACCCCTGCGCTGTCGAATTTTTCCGCCTGAGTAGCCGGGTTGAAAACCCGGAAATACGGCGCCGCATCCGGGCCGGAACCCGCTACCCATTGCCAGCCCATCGCATTCGAGGCCGGGTCCCAGTCTGTCAGGCAATCGGCAAACCAGTTCATTCCGGTTTTCCAATGAATCATCAAATGCTTGCACAGATAACTTGCGACCATCATCCGCGCCCGGTTGTGCATGCTGCCGGTCACATACATTTGCCTGAGCCCGGCATCGACCAATCGCTCACCGGTCATCCCGCGCCGCCAGCGCTCGGCCTGTGGGCCGTCGTGAAGCCAGGGAAAGCTGTCCCACTCCGGCCGCCAGTTGTCGGTCAGGATATGCGGCGTATGGAACATCAGGTGATGGGCAAAGTCTCGCCACGCCAGTTCCTTGCGAAAATGCAGCGCGCCGGGGTGACCGGGATCGGCGGATTCGATCGCGCACGCCGAATGCCAGAGGCGGCGCGGGCCGATCTCGCCCAGAGACAGGTTCTCGGACAGGCCAGAGACCGCTGGTTTTGCAGGAAAATCCCGGTCTGTGCGATAGGTTTCCACCGCTGTCACCAAGAACCGGTCAAGCCGGGCCAATGCCGCGCCCTCGCCCACCTGAGCGTGGCGCGCCAGCACCGGCGCGCCACGGTTCATCGCGGCGCCCAGTCGCCAGCCTGCCAGATCGTCGGACCCTGGCCAGACTGGAGGCGCTATCAATCGCTGCGGCGCGGGCATGGGCGGCGGAACGCCGCGGCTGTCGAGGGCCTTGAAGAACGGCGTATAGACCTTGAAGGCAGCGCCCGCGCCCGTCTGCACGTCCCAAGGTTCTGCCAGCGTGTGTCCATGGAAAGATCGCGCTTCAATCCCCTGTTTTCGCAAAGTTTCCTTGATCTTCGCGTCCCGCGTGCGTGACGCGGGATCATAGAGCCGCGACCACCATAATCCACCCGCCCCGACCTCAGCCACGAGCGCCATCAGGGTGTCCAGCGCCTTGCCTCGCCGCAGGATCAACCGCGATCCCTGTCCCGTCAAACGTCGGGAAAAGGCCGCGACCCCCTCACCCATCCGCCAGCGCGCGGCTGCGCCCAGTGTCAGGACCGTCTCGTCGGCAATGAAAACCGGCACCAGTGCCCGCCCCGTCAGCGCGGCGGCGTGCAGCATCGGGTGATCGTCAAGCCGCAGGTCGCGGCGAAACCACAGGATCAGCGGACGCGTGTCATTCATAGCACCCGATCTAGCGCGCCGATCAATTGGTCAACCTCTCCACGGGTGGTATAATGCACGAAGCTCATCCGCAGCACGCCGTGATCGGGGTTTGCCCCCTGTGCGGCCAATGCTCGCACTGCATAGAAATTGCCGCCACCCGCCATGATGCCAAGCGGGGCAAGCGCGCGGGCCAGATCCTCGCCCGGCCGTTCGGCCATCACCGCGACGGTTGGCGCACGGTGAGCGGCCAGACGTGGACCCAGCAGGCGCAATTCGTTGCGACTGCCCAGATAGTCGAGCAATGGTTGCAGCAGCACGGCCTCATGCGCGCGCATGAGGTCGTGCACTGCCGCGCCGCGCGCAACCGGCGTCGCGGTCTGGCCCGGACAGTGATGCGCGAACAGCGCATCGACATAATCCGCCATCCCGGCACAGGCCGCGATCTGCGCGTGGTCGGGACCGGCGGGAGTAAACCGCTTGTAAAGGCTGTCCTCGTTGAAATAGTGCCCCTGATTGGGCAACTCCATTCCCAAGGCGCGACGGATCACCATGATGCCTTGATGCGGGCCATAGGTTTTGTAGGCCGAAAACAGATAGATATCCGCCCCCAGCGCGCCGACGTCGACAAAGCCGTGCGGCGCATAGCTGACGCCGTCCACGCAGACCACCGCGCCCTCGGCATGGGCCATCGCGGTGATCTCGGCCACCGGGTTCACCTCGGCCACAACATTCGAGCAATGGGGAAAACACAGCAGTTTCGCGCCCTTGAGCAACGCGGGCAGCCGGTCAAGCGGCAAATGCCCGGTCACCGGGTCAATCTGCCATTCGCGCACTTCGATGCCACTGGCGGCCAGGCGGCGCCAAGGACCGGTGTTCGCCTCGTGGTCCTGATTGGTAACGATGATCGCATCGCCTGGCCGCAGATGCTGGCGAAAGGCCTGTGCCAGAACATAGGTGTTGGCGGTCGTCGAGGGGCCAAAGCTGACCTCATCCGTCGCTACCCCCAGAAGCGCCGCAAGGCGGGTGCGGGCCTCGTCCATTTCTTCGCCCGCCAGACGGCTGGCCTCGTATGGCGCATAGGGCTGGACCTTGCGCTGATGGTAATAGCGCGTCAGCCGGTCGATCACCGCGCCGCAGGTATAACTGCCGCCGGCGTTCTCGAAAAATGCCTGACCTTGCAGGCTGGGCTCGGAAAAGGCGGGGAATTGCGCACGCACAAAGGCAAGATCGAGGGCCATAGGAATCTCCTGTTTGACCGCAGCTTAACGACGCGTGGCGCTGCCCGCCAGAGCCTGCGCAATTGACAAAAGGCCCGCTGTCTGCGACAATTGCCTGACAAAAAAGATATACCAAATCCAATTGGTTGGGATCATGAGCAGCACCTTACCCCCAGCGGGCCGCACACCGGACCGTGTCGGCGGCATTGCCGCAACCTTGCAAGACAACATCCTGTCGGGGCATTACACGCCGGGCGACAGGCTGCCGTCCGAGGCGGATCTTTGCGCGCATTTCAAGGTCTCGAGGCCCACCCTGCGCGAGGCCTTGGGGCGTTTGACGGCGCGGGGCCTGATCGTGGCGAAACGCGGGGCGGGCGGCGGCGCCTTTGTCACGCGCCCCAGCACCGAGGCCGCGGGCCAGCAGATCGCCGCGCTGATCGCGCTGAGCCTGCGAGCCGAGGACAACGCGCACCGTCCCTTCCTGACCGAGGCGCGCATCCAGTTGCAACTTGGCTGCGCCGAACTGGCGGTGCTACGCCGGGCCGACATCGCCGATCTGCGCGCCGAAATCGACCTGCAATCAGATTTTG
>CALESR010000049.1 GCA_937907485.1 uncultured Paracoccaceae bacterium
GAAAACGGTGGATCTGCTCATGCCCGGTCTCCGGTTTGCGGGGCCCTCCCCGGTGGGTGGCGGGGGCCCGGCCTCAGCCGATCAGCGCCCGCGCGGCACCACGCGCCGCTTCGGTGATCGTATCACCCGAGAGCATCCGGGCAATCTCGTCAATGCGGCCATCGGCGGAAAGTGGCACGACCCGGCTGAGCGTGGCGCCGTCCTCGACCCGCTTTTCCACCCGCCAGTGATGCGCCCCCAGCGCGGCGACCTGCGGCGAATGGGTGACGACCAGCACCTGCGCCCCCTCGGCCAGCGCGCGCAGACGGCGCCCCACGGCATCCGCCGTCGCCCCGCCGACCCCCCGGTCGATCTCGTCAAAGATCAGCGTCAGGCCGGTCTGCCCCCGGCTGAGGCAGACCTTGAGCGCCAGCAGAAACCGCGACAGTTCCCCGCCCGAGGCGATGCGGTTCAGCGGCCCGGCCGGCGCGCCGGGGTTGGTGGCAACCTCGAAGGTCACGCTGTCGGCGCCCTCGGGCCCGGGTTCGGCGGGCGCAAAGACGGTCTGGAACACCGCGCGCTCCATCTTCAGCGGCGCCAGTTCAGTGGCCATCGCGGTGTCAAGCTGCCCGGCGGCGGTGCGGCGCAGGGCGCTGAGCCGGGCGCAGGCCGCGTCAAACCCGCTGCGCGCCGCCGTTTCCGCCTGCACCAGCCGCGCCAGCCCGGAATCCCCGGCATCCAGCGTTTCCAGCCGCTCGCGCAGTGCGGCGGCATGATCGCCCAGATCATCGGGCGCCACGCCATGCTTGCGGGCCAAGGCGCGCAGGGAAAACAGCCGGTCCTCGACCTGTTCCAGCGCCATCGGGTCGGAATCGAGCGCGTCGAGACAGGCATCGACCCCGGCCTGCGCCTCGGCCAGTTCGGCCATCGCCCGGCCCAGCGCGTCGAGCGCCGAGTCCAGCCGCCCCTCGACCCCGTCCGCCGCGCCCTCGATCCAGCGCAGCGCGTCCAGCGCCAGCCGTTCGACCCCGTCCTCGCCCAGCGCCTGCCGGGCCTTGGCGATGTCGCCGCGCAGCCGCGCCCCGGCCTGCATCAGGCGGCGGCGGGTGTCCAGATCGGCCTCTTCGCCGGGCTGTGGGTCGAGTTGGTCCAGTTCCTTGACCGCGTGGCGCAGGAAATCCTCTTCGGCGCGCAGCAGGGCCAGCCGTCCGGTCGCCCCTTCGCGGGCGCGCCGCGCCTCGGCCAGCGCGCGCCAGGCGCTGCGCACCTCGGCCAAGGGCGCCTCCACCCCGGCATAGGTATCGAGAAGCTGCCGGTGCCCGCGCGGGTTCAACAGACCCCGGTCGTCATGCTGGCCATGCAGTTCGACCAGCGTATCGCCCAAGGCCCGCAGCACCTCGCCACTGGCGCGGCGGTCGTTGATCCACGCGGTCTTGCGCCCGTCCAACGCATTGACCCGGCGCAGGATCACCTCGTCCTCGCACGCGATCCCGGCCTCGGCCAGCACGGCGCGGCCCGGATGGTCGGCGGTCAGATCGAACACGGCCTCGACCTCGCCCTGCTCGGCGCCCTGACGCACCAGTTCGGCCCGACCCCGCCAGCCCAGCACAAAGCCCAGACTGTCCAGCAGGATCGACTTGCCCGCGCCGGTCTCGCCGGTCAGCACGTTCAGGCCCGGCCGGAAATCCAGGTCCAGACGGTCGATCAGCAACATGTCGCGGATGGCAAGGCTGCGCAGCATGGCGCCGGGGCTCAGATCCAGTCGCCGCGAACGGTGCGCCGGTACACCTCGCGCAGCCAGTTCTCGCCCGAGGCATCGTCGCTGAGACCGGCCTGCGTCAGCAGCCGATAGCTGTCCTCATAGAACGGGTTCGAGCGGAAGTTGTGGCCCAGAATTGCCGCCGCCGTCTGCGCCTCGTCGCGCAGGCCCAGCGCCAGATAGGCCTCGACCAGCCGGTGCAGCGCCTCGGGCGTGTGGGTGGTGGTCTGGAACTCCTCGACCACGGCACGGAACCGGTTGACCCCGGCCTGATAATTGCCGCGCGACAGGTAATAGCGGCCGATCTCCATCTCCTTGGCCGCCAGACGGTCAAAGGCCAGATCGAATTTCAGCACCGCCGAGCGGGCGTATTCGGTGTTCGGGTATTGCTCGATCACATAGCGCAGATGCCGCAGCGCTTGAAAGGTAACCCCTTGATCGCGGCCGACATCCTCGATCTGGTCGTAATAGGTCAGCGCGACGATATAGGCCGCCCAAGCCGCATCGGGGTCGCCCGGATACTGGTCGAGAAAGCGCTGCGCCGTGCTGCGGGCCTCGTCATACTGGCTGTCGCGATGCAACGCATAGGCCTGCATGACGATCGAGCGCCGCGCCCAGTCGGTATAGGGATAGAGCCGCTCGATCTCGCGGAAATAGCGCAGGGATTCCTCGGGGCGGCTGCTGGTTTCCAGCACATATTCGCCCCGCTGAAAGATTTCCTCGGCGGTGAACGCCTCGAGCGATTCATTTTCGCTCACCTGGTTGGAACAGGCCGTCAGTGCAAGGGCAAAGACCCCCATCACCGCCCATGATGCGAGTTTGCGGCCGGTGCCGGTCATGCTGAACCTCATCCTGTCGTCCTGCGCCCGGCGCGACCCAAAGGGGGTGCCGAATCCTTGCCCGCCCTGTGGCGACCTTGTGGCCGATTGGTTAGCACAGTTGCGCCGGACACGCAAAACGGCTTTCAGCGGAAATTTGCCATCGCAGAGGCGTCAGGCCAGCGGGCGCAGGTCCTCGGCGCAGACCCCGGCGCCGGGCATTGCATGGGCCTGCGGCCCCTCGACCGTCACCCAGTCCCACGCCAGGTCATCGGCCAACAGCGCCCGCACCAGCCGCCCGGTCAGGGTGTGCCCGGCGCGGTGACCGACATAGCGCCCGAGGATCGGCGCACCGGCAACCGCCAGATCGCCCATCGCATCCAGCATCTTGTGCCGGACGGGTTCGTTGAAGCGGCGCAGGCCACCGGGGCTGAGCACGGTATCGCCCTGCACCACCACGGCATTGTCATAGGTGCCGCCCAGCGCGAGGCCATTGGCGCGCATGAAATCGACATCCGACTGGCGGCAGAAGGTGCGGCAATCGCTGAGTTCGCGCACGAAGGTTCCGTTGCACAGCGCCAGTTCCAGATGCTGGTGGCCGATCGCGGCATCGGGAAAGTCGATCTCGAAGGCGATCGACAGCACCTCGGCGGGTTCGAGCCGGGCCCAGGCATCGCCCATCCGCACCTCGACCGCGCGCACCACACGGATCGCACGCAGCGGCGCATCCTGGGTCTGCAACCCGGCCTGCACGAAGGCCGCGACAAAGGGCCGGGCCGAGCCGTCAAGGATCGGCACTTCTGGCCCGTCGATGTCGATCAGCGCGTTGTGGATGCCACAGCCCGCCAGCGCCGCCATCAGATGCTCGATGGTCGAGACCGTGACGCCCGCAGGCGTGCCGACCTTGGTGCACAGGCTGGCCTCGATCAAGGCCGCGGCGCGCACGGGCACCAGCACGGCGGGGATCAGGTCGGTGCGGCGAAAGACGATGCCGTGATCGGCGGGGGCCGGATGCACAGTCAGCGCGACGGGCAGGCCCGAATGCAGGGCCACGCCGTCAAAGGTCACGCTGTTGGCAAGAGTCGTCTGCAAAGTGTCACCACTTGGTCACGCCGGGTTCACGATTTCTTTAGAAACTGTCGGCGCAATGCTCAAGTCACGGTTTGCAACAGGCTGAAACAGTGGGCCGGGGGCTGCGCGGCTTTCCGCCGATGCTGCATACCGTCGCTGCAAATGTCTGTTAATAAACGGAAAAAACCGGCTTTCGCCGGTTTTCCCTTGCTGCGCCGGGCGCAGGAATTGATCGCGGTTTTCGGCGGTCAGTTCACCTGACGGCGCAAAAACGCCGGGATTTCGATCTGATCGCGGGCGGCGCTGTGCTGGGCCTCGTCCTCATAGGCCGAGG
>CALESR010000050.1 GCA_937907485.1 uncultured Paracoccaceae bacterium
AGGCGCATGGCAAACCTTATTGACTGAGAAACCTGCGGCAAAACTGGCACGCAGGGCCAACCCGGTCAACCCAAAGGTGAGCGCCGCCTCACATCTTGCGGATCTTCAGCCGGGTCAGGCGGTTTTCCACCCTCTCGACCACGGCAAAGCGAAAGCCGTGGAACTGGAACACCTGCCCCTGATCGGGGATCTGCTGCGCTTCGTGGATCACCAGACCGGCGACCGTATTGGCCTCGTCATCGGGCAGCGCCCAGTCCATCGCGCGGTTCAGGTCGCGGATCGTCATGCCGCCGTCGATCTCGATGGCGCCATTGTCCAGCCGGGTGATCGGGTCTGCGGTGGGGATGTCGTGCTCGTCGACGATCTCGCCGACGATCTCCTCCAGAATGTCCTCGAGCGTGATCAGCCCCAGCAACGCGCCATATTCGTCGATCACCAGCCCGAAATGCCGACGCTGCTGGATGAACTGGCGCATCTGCTCGTCCAACGGCGTGGTGTCGGGCACGAAATAGGGCTCGCGCGCCACCGACCGGATGTCCAGCCGGGCGACCGCGCTGAAATCGCCATTTGCCTCGGTGACCACGCGGTGCACCTCGCGCATCAGGTCGCGCACATGGATCACGCCGACGATGTTTTCAGGCTCGCCCTGCCAGGCGGGCAGGCGCGAATGCGGCGAGTTGACGCTTTGCGCGATGATCTCGCCGGGCGGGGCGTCGATGTTCACCGTCTCCAGCCGCGAGCGGTGCAGCATCACCTCTTCGACCGTGCGGTTCGACAGGTCCAGCGCGCCCAGCAGGCGGTCGCGGTCGGCCTTGTCGACAGTGCCGTCCTGATGGCCCAACGCCAGAGTGCCGGCGATTTCCTCATGATAGGACAGCACGGCGCCATCGGGGTTGGTGCGCACGCCGAACAGCGTCAGGATGCCACGCACCATCACGCGCACCACGGCGACGACCGGGGCAAAGATCAGCACGATCAACCGCACCACCGGCGCCACGCGCGAGGCGGTCGATTCCGGCTTGGTGATCGCAAAGGTCTTTGGCAGCACCTCGGCAAAAATCAGCACCGTCGCCGTCATCACCAATGTCGCATAGGCGACTCCGGAATCGCCGAACAGCCGGGTGAACAGCGCCGTTGCCAGCGCGGCCGACATGATGTTGACGAAGTTGTTGCCCAAGAGCAGGGCGCCCAGCAGCTTTTCGTTGTCTTCGGTGATTTCCAGCGCGGTTTCGGCCCCGCGTGAGCCCTTGTCGGCCTGCGCGCGCAGTTTCGCCCGGGACGACGCCGTCAGGGCGGTTTCACTGCCCGAAAAGAACGCCGAAAGCACCAGCAGAAAGACGATGGCGGCCGAGGTCAGCCAGAAAGCGGTGTCTAGGGTGTTCATGACTCACAAGGGGTTCTGGGTTTGCGCAGCATATGGACATGCGGCCGCGCGGATCAAGGGGCTCTGGGCAAGCACAAACCCCGCAACCAGGGGCTGCGGGGTGGGCAATGGCACCAGAGTTGGCGGGCTCAGGCGCCCCAGGTGCGGACCGGGCCGCAATCCATATGGGTGAAGTTCGAGCGCGAATAGCGCCCGACACCACCAGCCGCGCAGGCGATGGCGGCGCGGCTGACCTGACTGACGCTGCGGTTGCCCAGACGCACATCGGCGGCCTGACCGACCATGTGGCGCGAGTTGCGGGCCACGCCGCGCGAGCGGGCGCGAAGCTGGGCGTTGGTCTCGGGCGAGCGATAGCCCGACAGCAGCAGATAGGGTTCGCTGACATCCAGCAGGTTGTGGGCGGCGGCGAGGATATCCAGCGTGCGGGTGTCGATGCGGTGCGTCGTGTTCGAGCGCATGTCGCGGAAGAAGCGATCCACCTCGGTCAGCACTTCGGGGATATAGTCGCCCTCGATCCAGTAGACGGTGTCGAGCGTCTCGCCCGAGCGGGCGTTGTGCATGTGCAGGCGGCGAATGTCGCCAGCGCCGCGGTTGAAGGCAAAGGCACGCGACATGGTGGGGGCTGCTGTCACGACCGTCGCGGCAAAGATGCCGAGCAGGCCACGGCGGCTGAGTCCGCTTTCAGCAAGAATCGTCATTCGTTTCTGTCCCATCCCAAAACGTCGTAAAAGCCGTTGAGGCCTTGCTTCATGGTTCTGCCTTTCTGGCGGTGCCGCCGAGCTTGGAGGGCGCGAAGGGCAAGAACCTGAAGTTTTTTATCTTCTGGTGCTTCTATGCCACAAGGCGCGCCGAGGCCCAAGCAGGGATTCGGTCGATGGGAACGTCACGCCCCACAATAGGCGGGAATCTGCTGACAGAGGATTAACGCCCCCTGTTTGTTCATGTTTACAGCGGGTTGTGGCGTGTTCCTCAGGTTGTTTTCGCACCGTCTGCACCACCGCAAATCGGTGTTCGCGCTCTGTTTCATCGCGCGACCGCTTGGCCCCGCGCGACTCGGGCCGCTCACCGTCGCGTGATTGTGAATCGACCTAGACTCTGCGAGTCTGCACAAGGATTTGAACGGTTCTCCCCGCGCGCGCGACCAAGGTGCAGATGGGGTCTGGGGTTGGAGGTTTCGACATGCGCAGAATCAATAGCAAGACAGGAAACATGCGGGCGGCTGTTGTCGCGTCGCTGCTGGGGTTGGCAGCGGTGCCTGCAGGGTTGGCCGTACTGGCGCCCGTTGCCGCCGAGGCACAGCAATTCCCGATCTTCCGTCAGGCCCTTGCAGAAGGGGTCGCGGAAAACCGCGCCCTCTCTGCCTTTTACCGTGAAAGTGGCTATGCGCCGCTCTGGACCGGGGCCGACCATGCCGCCCGCCGCACCGCGTTGGTGTCGGCGCTCAGCCGGGCGCCCGAACATGGCTTGCCCGCTGCGCGCTATGATCTTGCCGGGCTGCTGGCCGCATTCAACTCTGTCGAGACCGAGCGTGACCGCGCAATGGTCGAGGCCCGTGCCTCGCTGACCTTCCTGCAATACGCGCGCGACATCCATTCCGGGGTTCTGGAACCCTCGACGATCATCCCCGATATCGTGCGCGTGCTGCCGCGCCCGGATCCCGCCGTGCTGATGAGCGATTTCGCCGGGGCCGAGCCCGTCAGCTTCATCCGCAATCTGGCGCCCGAGTCGCCCGAATACGCCCGGCTCTACAGCGCCCGCCAACAGCTCGAAGCGGCGGCCAGCGGCGAGGGCTGGGGCCCGCAGGTGCAGGCCGGGTCGCTGGCGCCCGGCGATACCGGGCAGGCGGTGGTGCAACTGCGCAACCGTCTGATCGCCATGGGCTATATGCCCCGCGTTGCCTCGGCGCGGTATGACGGACTGATGCAGCGCGCCGTGCAGGAGTTCCAGACTGCACATGGCATCGAGGCCGATGGCGTTGCCGGTCAGGCGACGATCCGCGCCCTCAATGTCGAGCCCGCCGAGCGCCTGCGCGCGGTCACCGTGGCGATGGAGCGCGAGCGCTGGCTGAACATCCCGCGCGGCGACCGCCATGTCTGGGTGAACCTTGTCGATTTTGTCGTGCGCATCGTCGATTTCGACGAGGTCACCTTTGAAACCCGTTCGGTGGTCGGCGCGCGGGCGACGCAAACGCCCGAGTTCTCGGACACCATGGAATACATGGAGATCAACCCGGACTGGACCCTGCCGCGCTCGATCGTGGCCGAGATGTGGGGTGCGCTGTCCACGGGCGGCGCCGGGCATCTGCAGTTGATCGACAACCGTGGTCAGGTCGTCCCGCGCGAATACGTCGATGTGGCGGCCTATTCGCCGACCACGCTGCCCTTCGAGGTGCGTCAGGCGCCCGGGCCGGGCAACCCGCTGGGCGAGGTGAAATTCCTGTTCCCCAACCCCTATGCGATCTATCTGCACGACACGCCCTCGCGCTCGCTGTTCAGCCATTCGGTGCGTGCCTATTCGCATGGCTGCGTGCGTCTGGCCGATCCGCGCGGCTTTGCCTATGCGCTGCTCGCGGTGCAAGAGGTCGATCCGGTCGCCTATTATCATTCGATCCAGCGCACCGGCCAGCAGACCCGGGTGCCGCTGCGCACGCCGATCCCGGTGCATCTGGTCTATCGGACGGCCTATACCTCGGTTCAGGGCCGGATGAACTATCGCAACGACATCTATGGCCGCGACGCCCAGCTTTATGACGCGCTGGTCCGCGCCGGGGTGGAAGTGGGCGCCTGAGCGCGCTACACCGGACAGGCGCCCGCTGGGGTGCCCGTCCGGAGACCTGCCATGCTGCACCGCGTTACCGATATCGCCGCTGCCCTTGGCGCCGACTTGGTCGGGGATGACTCGCTGTGTGTGCGTGCGGCGGCCGAACCGGCCTCGGCCGGGCCCGAGGATCTGGCGCTGGCCATGAGCCCGCGCTACGGCGAGGCCTTGGCGCAGGGGCGCGCGGTTGTGGCCGTGCTCTGGCCCGGTGCCGACTGGCAGGCGCTGGGGCTGAAAGCCGCGATCTTTGTGCCGCGTCCGCGTCTGGCGATGGCCGGGTTGTCGCGGGTGTTCGACCCCGGCCCGATGCTGGGGCAGGGCATCCATCAGACAGCGGTGATTGACCCCAGCGCGGTGATCGGCCCCGATGCCAGCATCGGCCCGCTGTGCGTGATCGGCGCGGGTGTGCGTATCGGCGCCGGAGCGCGGATTGCCGAACTGGTGTCGATCGGCGCGATGGCCCGCATCGGTGACGAGGCGCTGATCCTCGCCGGGGTGCGCATTGGCGCGCGGGTGGTGATCGGCGACCGGTTCATCGGCCAGCCGGGCTGCGTGATCGGCGGCGACGGGTTCTCGTTCGTCACCGAAAAGACCTCGCGCGTTGAAGAGGCCCGCGCCACGCTGGGCAACCCCGGCGAGACCGAGGCCCAACCCTGGCTGCGCATCCATTCGCTGGGCGCGGTCACCATCGGCGATGATGTCGAGGTCGGCTCGAACTCCAGCATCGACCGCGGCACGGTGCGCGACACCTTCATCGGCCGCGGCACCAAGATCGACAGTCTGGTGCAGGTCGGGCACAATGTGGTCATCGGCGAGGATTGTCTGCTGTGCGCGCAGTCCGGAGTGGCCGGATCGACGCGGATCGGGGATCGCTCGGTCCTGGGCGGGCAGTCGGGCGTGGCGGACAACCTGCTGATCGGGCAGGATGTGGTGCTGGGCGGCGCGACGGTTGTGCTGTCGAATGTGCCGGACGGCCGGGTGATGATGGGCTATCCGGCGGTGCGGATGGACCAGAACCTCGAAATCTACAAGGCGCAGCGCCGGTTGCCGAAAGTGCTGGCGCAACTCGCCGAGCTTCAGAAAACTGTCAAGACTTTGCTGGACAAGGGTCGCAACGAATCGGTCTGACAGCAAGGTGACGGGATGGACGGACACTTCTTGGACACGACGGGCGATCTTCACGGGCGGGTGGTTGGCATTCTGGCGGCGCAGGCGCTGCGCAGTCCTGACCTGCTGCGACCGGACACCACGCTTGACAGCCTCGGCATCGACAGTCTGGGCCTGGCGGAAATCCTGTTTGCCATCGAAGAGGAATTCGATGTCGCCGTGCCCTTCAACGCCAACCAGCCGGGCTTTGGCGGGTTTGATCTGGGCACCGTCGGCTCGGTCTGCGCCGGGGTCGAGGCCCTGGTGCGCGCCAGTCGGGGTTAGGCACGATGACCCGCCGCGTTGTCATCACCGGGGCGGGCACCGTCAATCCGCTTGCCGCCGACCTGCTGGGGACGTTTGCGGCGATGACTGCGGGGCGGGTTGCGATCGGCCCGATGGACTTTGCCGACATTGATCGGCTGAGCATCCGCATTGGCGCGCAGGTGCAGGGCTGGCAGCCCGAGACGCGGTTTGCGCGGCAGGAGCTGGTGCTTTATGACCGCGCCGTGCAATTCGCCGTCGACTCTGGGCGGCAGGCGGTGGCGCAATCCGGGCTCGACCTGACCGAGGGCGACTCGCTGCGCGCCGGGGTGGTGATGGGCACCGGCGGCGGCGGGTATACCACCATCGACGACAGCTATCGCGCGGTGCATGCCGAGGGCAAGAACCGGGTCCACCCCTTCACCATTCCCCGGCTGATGCACAACGCGGCGGCGGCGCATCTGGCGATGCGGCACGGGCTGCGCGGGCCGTCGTTCACGGTCTCGACCGCCTGTGCCTCGTCTAATCATGCGATGGGGCTGGCGTTTCAGATGGTGCGGGCGGGGGCCTGCGACGTGATGCTGACCGGCGGGTCCGAGGCGACGCTGTGCTTTGGTGGGATCAAGGCGTGGGAGGGGCTGCGTGTGCTGTCGCCCGACGGGTGCCGGCCGTTCTGTGCCAGCCGCAACGGGATGGTGCAGGGCGAGGGGGCGGCGGTGTTCGTCTTTGAAGAGCGCGAGCGTGCCCTGCGGCGGGGGGCGCCGATCCTGGCCGAGGTGGCGGGCTTTGCCATGACGTCGGATGCGGCGGATATCGTCATGCCGGACCCGGACGGTGCGGCGCGGGCGATGTGGGGCGCGCTGGCTGATGCCGGGCTGCCGGTCGAGGCGGTCGGCTATATCAACGCACACGGGACGGCGACGGCGGCGAATGACCGGTCCGAGGCGGCGGCGATCCGGCGGGTGTTCGGCGCGGCGGCGCCGCCGGTCTCGTCGACCAAGGCGATGCATGGGCATCTGCTGGGCGCGGCGGGGGCGGTGGAACTGCTGGCCTGCCTGCTGGCGCTGGGCGGCGAGGGAGTGATCGCGCCGACGATGGGCTGGCAGGAGGCCGACCCGGACTGCCCGCTGGATGTGGTGCCGAACGAGGCGCGGCGGGTCCGGGTGGAGGCGGCGCTGTCGAATGCCTTTGCGTTTGGCGGGATGAACGCCTGTCTGGCGCTGATCCGGGGCTGAGCCGGGATGTCCCACGATGTCCCATGCATGGGACATTTTGCAAGCCCAAGGATTTCAAGGGCTTGCAGCCGCCGTTAAGAAAGCGTTCAGACTTTGCACCCGGATTTCGAGGGGCCGGTGGGCCCCCCGGACCGGAGCAAACCGGCGCTTATTGCCCGGCGCGGGCGGCGGCGGCGGCCAGCGACAACCGGGTCTGGATGTCGGCATAGGCCGCAGTAAAGCCCGAGAGCGAAATCTCGATCCGCACCGGCTGATCGACGGCGACAAAGGGCGCGATGGTGATCCAGGCCGAAGTTCCGGCCTTCATCGCCTCGACCTCGTCTGCCGACAGCCCCATGCGCACGACACAGCCGATCACGGTGCAGACGCGGAATTGCTCGATGCGCATCTCCTCGGCCTCGCCGATGTGGAACCCCATGCCGGTCGGCAGGAAGGTTTCCAGCGGGGTGGTGACCGTCGCGCCGGCGGCAAATTCGGCGCCCAGCGGCAGTGCGGCGATGCTGATCTCGGCCAGCGGCGCGGTGTCGGCGTCGCGCAGCAGTTGATACATCTCGCAGGATTCCGGCACACCCTCGCCCAGCGGCGTGCAGACGACCTGCCAGGTGCCGAATTCGGCAGCGACATAGGGCGGGGCGAGCTGCGCGGCCTCGGTGGCGGCGGGGGCCTCGGTTGCGGCGGGGGCCTCGGTGGTCTGGGCGATCAACGGGGACGCCCCGAGGCAAGCGGCAAAGGCAAACCCGGCGAGGCGGAAAGCAGAGAGGTTCATGGCGGCACCCTGTGGCGAAAGAATTCACCCGGCCCTAGCACGATCCGCCGCCCAAGTCAGGCGCAAAACCGCCGCAGCCACGGCGCCACACGAAAAAGCGAAAGGGGCCCGCAAGCTGGACCCCTTCCGACTTTTTTTCTCCCTGTCGGACTGGCCGACTTATGGGTTTGGACGCTAGGCAGAAAATTTGCTTGCGTCAACGCCTATCTCTCGCCGCAGCGCGGCATTGAGGCCCGGGGCGCAAGTGCCCGAGGAAACGATCTTTTTCCGGGCAACCTGCCAATCGGGACGGCACCGCGCGCAAGGCTCAGGCGGTTTTCGGCCGCATCGCCAGCCAGATCAGCGCGCCACCGGCCAGCACGAGGAAGGGCAGCATCGCAAGGTTGACCAACTGCCAGCCAGTCTGCACATCGGACCCCGAGCAGTTCATCAACTGCCCCGAACTGAGCGAGGCCATGGTGACGCCGCCAAAGACGATGGCGTCGTTGATGCCCTGAATCCGCCCGCGCTCGGACGCGTTGTGCGACCGCGACAGCATGGTCGTGGCACCGATGAAGCCGAAATTCCAGCCGATGCCGAGGAGGATCAGCGCGATGTAGAATTGTTCGAGCTCGACCCCGCTCATCGCGACGGCGCCCGAGGCGGCGAGGATCAGGAGGCCGAGCGCCACCACCTTTTCGACGCCAAAGCGCGCGATGATGTGGCCGGTAAAGAACGAGGGCGCATACATCGCCAGCACATGCGCCGAGACGATATCGGCGGCGTGGCCGGTTTCAAAGCCGCAGCCGACCACCGCCAGCGGCGTCGAGGTCATTACCAGATTCATCAGCGCATAGCTGACCGTGGCGCAGATGATCGCCACGGCGATGACGGGTTCGCGCAACAGTTCACCCCGGCTGCGGCCGACCCGCGCGGCGCCCTTGACGGCAGGAGTCGGGCGCTGGATGCGCAGCAGGGCAAAGAGCCAGACGCCGACCAGATTGAGGCCGATCACGCCGAGATAGGTGCCAAGGAACGGCACCGCCATCGATTCGGCGGTGACCTTGACCAGTTGCGGCCCGAGGATCGCCGAGAGCAGGCCGCCCGCCATCACATAGCTGATCGCCTTGGGCTTGAAGGCGTCCGAGGCCGAATCGGTGGCGGCAAAGCGGTAGAACCCCTGCCCGGACATGTAGATGCCGGTAAAGAGCGCGCCGAGGACGAAGAGCTCGAAGGAGCCGTAGAGCAGCCCAAGGGCGCCGATCGCGGCCCCGGTGGCCCCGGCCATCGCGCCAAAGGCAAAGCCCGCGCTGCGGCCAAAGCGCTGCATGAAGGCCGACATCGGCTGCGCGGCCAGCATCGAGCCCAGCACCGCCGCCGAGATCGGCAGGGTGGCCCAGCAGCGATCGGGCGCGAGCGATTGGCCGGCAAGGCCGGCGACGGTGAAGATCATCGGCATCTGCGCGCCAAGGATCGCCTGAGCGGCGACCAACACCATCACGTTGCGCTTGGCGCGGCGGTCGTCGGGGGCTTGGGTCTGGATCTGGGTCATGGGCAAGGCCTAGCGGGGGCGGTGGACGAAGGGAAGGGGGAATGTTCACACGATAAGCATTTCGGGGGGCGGCGCCGGCGGGGGCATCGAGCCCCCTTGGCGCCGGCGGGGGCCAGCCCCCACGCCCCCGCCAAGGGGGTTTTCCACCCCCT
>CALESR010000051.1 GCA_937907485.1 uncultured Paracoccaceae bacterium
GTGGATCCTATGCCGTGGCGGGCGCGCAGGTGCCGTTGGGCAACCGCAAGGACATCCGCAACGCCGTCGAGGCCGCGCAGGGGGCCAGCGGCTGGAGCAAGGTCACCGGCCACAACCGCGCGCAGGTGCTGTATTTCCTGGCCGAGAACCTGGCGGCGCACCGCATCGGGGACGCCGCCGAACACGCACAGGCCGTGCAGCGCGCCTTTTATTGGGCGGCCTGGGCCGACAAATACGACGGCAAGGTGCATTCGACCGCCTCGGCGCATGTGACGCTGGCGATGAAGGAACCTTTCGGCGTCATGGGCATCATCGCGCCCGACGAATCACCGCTGCTGGGGCTGGTGTCGGTGCTGTTCCCGGCCATCGCGATGGGCAATCGCGTGGTCATCGTGCCGTCGCAGGGCAACCCGGTTCCGGCGCTCGACCTGATCCCGGTGCTCGACACCTCGGATGTGCCGAATGGCGTGGTCAACATCATCACCGGCCCGCGCAGCGAATTGGCCGACACGCTGGCCAAGCACGACGATGTGGCGGCGCTGTGGTGCTTTGCCGACCGGGCGATCTGCACCAATGCCGAGGCGCAATCGGCGGGCAACCTGAAACCGGTCTGGACCGACTGGCACCAGCGCGACTGGACCGGCGCCGAGGGGCAATCGCGCGAGTTCCTGCGCAAGGCCGTGCAGGTGAAAACCGTCTGGGTGCCTTACGGCGCGTGAGGGCGCCAAACCCGTAGGGTGCGTGCTCGCACGCACCGTCGCCCATGAAAAAGGCCCCGCTGATGCGGGGCCTTTGTCTTGCTGTCGAGGGCTTAGGCCAGCGTGCGTTCCACGGTGGACCGCTCGAAGATCTCGATGACGTCGTTGTCGCGCACGTCGTCGTAGTTCTCGAAGGCCATGCCGCATTCCTGACCCGAGATGACTTCCTTCACCTCGTCCTTGAAGCGCTTCAGCGTCTTCAGCGTGCCCTCGTGGATCA
This sequence comes from uncultured Paracoccaceae bacterium, assembly GCA_937907485.1. Taxonomy (GTDB): domain Bacteria; phylum Pseudomonadota; class Alphaproteobacteria; order Rhodobacterales; family Rhodobacteraceae; genus Pararhodobacter. The sequence continues at coordinate 979 of CALESR010000051.1, forward strand.
CCACGTTGTCGCGCAGCAGGCGCACACCGGCCGACCGGCGGGCGACGCCCTCGGTGACCAGACAGCCCGCGACCTTGCCGATGCCCGAGACCTTGAAGGTCTGCAGAACCTTGGCATAGCCGATGAAGTTCTCGCGCACTTCGTCTTTCAGCAGGCCCGAAGCGGCCTTCTTGATGTCGTCGATCAGGTCATAGATGATCGAGTAATAGCGGATCTCGACACCCTTTTGCTGCGCGGCACTGCGGGCCGTCGCATTGGCGCGCACGTTGAAGCCGATGATCGGCGCGCGGCTGGCCTCGGCCAGACCGACATCCGAATCGGTAATCGCGCCGACGCCGTAGTGCAGCACGCGCACGCGGACCTCGTCGTTGCCGACCTTCTCCAGCGCCTGCACGATCGCTTCGGCCGAGCCCTGCACGTCGGCCTTGACCAGAATCGCCAGTTCGGCGACGTCCTTGTCGGCCTTGGCCCGGGCCATCAGCTGTTCCAGCGTGGTCGAGGCACCCGCCGCGGCGCGCTTGTCCTTGGACAATTGCTCGCGGTAGAGGGCGATTTCGCGCGCTTGGGCCTCGGTATCGACGACGTTGAGCACATCGCCGGCCTCAGGCGTGCCGTTCAGGCCCAGAACCTCGACCGGAACCGAGGGACCCGCCGATTCGACGCGCTGGCCCTTGTCGTCCAGCAGCGCGCGGACCTTGCCCCACTGCTCGCCGACGACAAAGATGTCGCCCTTTTTCAGCGTGCCGTGCTGCACCAGAACCGTCGCCACCGGACCGCGGCCGACGTCGAGCTTGGCCTCGATGACCGCGCCCTGCGCCTGACGGTTCGGGTTGGCCTTGAGTTCGAGAATCTCGGACTGCAGCGCGATGGCTTCCAGCAGCGTATCCAGACCCATGCCGGTCAGCGCCGAAACCTCGACGTCCTGCACGTCGCCGCCCATCTGTTCGACAACGACCTCATGCTGCAACAGCTCGGTGCGCACCTTGTTGGGTTCGGCGCCGTATTTGTCGCATTTGTTGATCGCCACGATCATCGGCACCTTGGCGGCGCGGGCGTGATTGATGGCCTCGATGGTCTGCGGCATGACCGAATCATCGGCCGCCACCACCAGAACGACGATATCCGTCACCTGCGCGCCCCGGGCCCGCATCGAGGTAAAGGCCGCGTGGCCGGGCGTGTCGAGGAACGACAGCACGGCGCCCGATTCGGTCGTCACCTGATAGGCACCGATGTGCTGGGTGATGCCACCGGCCTCGCCCGAGACCACATTGGTCTTGCGAATCGCGTCCAGCAGCGAGGTCTTGCCGTGGTCGACGTGACCCATGATGGTGATGATCGGCGGACGCGAGGTCAGATCCTCGTCCTTGTCCACAACCGAATCGATCGCCTGTTCAACGTCGGCATCGGTGACACGCACGGCCTTGTGGCCGAATTCCTCGATCACCAGTTCGGCGGTGTCGGCGTCGATGG
>CALESR010000052.1 GCA_937907485.1 uncultured Paracoccaceae bacterium
ATCCTCAGGGGGGTGAATTTGCGCAGCAAAGAGGGGGGCGCGAGCGCCCCCCTTTCTGGTGTTTCGCTGTCGTGGGATCAGCCGGGGATTTCGCCGGTGATGCCTTCGACGTAGAAGTTCATCCCGAGAAGCGTGCCGTCATCCGCCACTTCGCCCTCGGCCAGCCATGCCGAGCCGTCCTGCCGGTTCAGCGGGCCGGTGAAGGGGTGATAGGCGCGGGTGCGGATCGCTTCGATCATCGCTTCGGCCTCGGCCTTGACCTCGGCCGGGATGCGCGCGTTGAAGGGGGCAAAGGCGACTTCGCCCTCGGGGATGCCGTTCCAGACATCGCCCGCCGCCCAGGTGCCGTCGATCTTGGCCTGAATGCGCTCGATGTAATAGGGCGCCCAGTTGTCGACGATCGCGGTCAGGTGGACGTCCGGCGCGAATTGCGTCATGTCCGAGGCCTGACCAAAGCCCAGCGCGCCGCGCTGTTGTGCGACGGTCAGCGGCGCGGTCGAGTCGGTGTGCTGCATCAGGATATCGCAGCCCTGTTCGATCAGCGCCTCGGCTGCGGCGGCTTCGGCCGCCGGGTCGAACCAGGTGTAGGCCCAGACGACGGCGAATTCGACGTTCGGGTTGACCTTTTTCGCGTGGATATAGGCGGCGTTGATGCCCATGATCACTTCGGGGATCGGGAACGAGGCGATATAGCCGACCTTGTTGGTCTGGGTCATGCGCCCGGCGATGGTGCCGATCACCGCGCGGCCTTCGTAGAAGCGCGCGTTATAGAGCGACAGGTTCGGCGCGTCGCGCAGATAGCCGGTCGCGTGTTCAAAGGCGATGTCGGGGAAGCGCGCGGCCACCGCGTTCATCGCCGGGCCATAGCCGAACGAGGTCGCGAAGATCATGTTGGCGCCCGACAGCGCCATCTGGGTCATCACGCGCTCGGAATCCGGGCCTTCGGGCACGTTGTCGACATAGAAGGTCTCGACCGCGGCGCCGAAATGCGCCTGCGCGGCGAGGCGCGACTGGTCATGGCCATAGGTCCAGCCAAAGTCGCCGGGCGGGCCGATATAGATGAAGCCGACTTTCAGCGGCGCCTGCGCGCGGGCGACACTGCCCACCGAGGCGAGGCTGAGCGCGGCGGCCGAGGTGGCCAGAAGCTCTCTGCGTTTCATGTGTAGACTCCCTGTTGGTCGGGCGGATGCCCGGGGTTGGTGGCCGGTTTTACCCGGCGGCGTGAAAAGACCGTCCCAGCGACCCGGGGGCCGAGAGGGACGAGCGTGCCCGATTCGACGACATAACGACGAGAACGAGAATTGTGATCAGATACGGCGACATGGCGAGATATTCCACGGGAATGCGCAGCCCCGCTGCCTGAAGATTGAACTGCAGCACCATGATTCCGCCGAAAAGATAGGCACCGCCCAACAGCCGCCACGGCCGCCACGAGGCAAAGACCACCAGCGCCAGCGCGATCCAGCCGGCACCGGCCGTCATGCCCTCGGTCCATTGCGGCACGCGGATCAGGCTGAGATAGCCGCCGCCAAGCCCCGCGCAGGCGCCACCGAACAGGATCGCCAGCACGCGGACCCGCCGCACCTTGTAGCCCAGCGCATGCGCCGAATCGTGGTTCTCGCCGACCGCGCGCAGCACGCGGCCGCTGCGGGTGGCGCGCAGCCAGTACCAGACCGCCGCCACCAGCGCGATCGAGGCATAGACCAGGATGTCCTGATTGAACAGGATGCGGCCCAGCACCGGCAGGTCGGTCAGCGGGCCAAAGGTCAGCTTTTCGGTGCGCGGCGGCACGATACCGACATAGCTCTGACCGACCAGCGCCGAGAACCCCAGCCCGAACAGCGTCAGCGCCAGCCCCGAGGCGACCTGATTGGCCATCAGCACCTGCGTCAGCAGGGCAAAGATCGCCGCCAGCGCCGCGCCCGCCGCGATCGAGGCCAGCATTCCCAGATAGGGGTTGCCGGTGGTCGCCGCGACGGCAAAGCCCGAGACCGCGCCGACGATCATCATGCCCTCGACGCCGAGGTTCAGCACGCCCGACTTCTCGACGACCAGTTCTCCCATCCCCGCCAGCAGGATCGGCGTTGCCGCCACCATCAGCGAGGCGATCAGCACCACGGGGTTGATTGCGGACAGATCCATCAGCGGGCCTCACCTTTCTGGGCGGGCAGGGCCAGCCGGACACGGTAATTCGACAGGATATCGAGCGCGAGCAGGAAGAACAGCAGCATTCCCTGAAACACCTGGATCGCCGCGCCCGGAATGCCCAGCATGAACTGCGCCAACTCGCCGCCGATATAGGTCAGCGCCAGCAGGAACCCGGCCAGCAGGATGCCGACGGGATGCAAGCGGCCCAGAAACGCCACGATGATCGCGGTAAAGCCGTAACCGGCGTTGAAATCGATGGAAATCAGCCGGGCAGGGCCGGACACCTCGAACATCCCCGCCATGCCGGCAAAGGCCCCCGACAGGCCCAGACACATCACCACCAGCCGCGCCGGTGCCACCCCGGCGAACTTCGCCGCGCGCGGGGCCTGCCCGGCCAGCCGGACGTGAAAGCCCAGGATATGCCGCTGCAGCAGCACATAGGCAAAGATCACCGCGATGAAGGCCGCAACCCCGCCCCAATGCAGCCCGGTGTTGGCGATCAACTCCATGTTCGACGCCGACCCATAGGCGTTGATGTTGCGCGACCCCGGAAACCCGGCGCCCTGCGGGTTGCGCATGAACCCGGTCGCCGCCGCCGCCAGCAGCTTTTCCGCCACATAGACCAGCAGCAGCGAGACGAGGATCTCGTTGGTGTTGAACCGCGTCTTCAGGATCGCCGGGATCATCGCCCAGGCCCAGCCGCCAAAGGCCCCGGCGGCGATCATCAGCGGGAACACCAGAAAACTCTCGGTCGGATAGAACGCCAGCGCCACCGCCGCCGCGCACATCGCGCCGATGATGTATTGCCCCTCGGCCCCGATGTTCCAGATGCCCGCGCGAAAGCCGATCGACAGGCCGACAGCGATCAAGATCAGCGGCCCCGCCTTGATGAGCAGTTGCGGCCGCGAATAGGCGCCGAACTGTTCACTGAACAACGGGTCCCAGAAGATCAGCCGGATCGCCTCGAACGGGTTCTTGCCCAGCGCGAGGAACAACAGCCCCCCCGCCACCATCGTCAGCGCGACCGCCAGCACCGGCGTCGCATAGTTCCACGCCTGCGAGGGCGAAGGGCGTTTTTCAAGCCGCAACATCGGAATCTCCTTCGGCGCCGCCCAGCATCAGGCCGATCTGGTCCATCGTCAGCCCGGGAACCGGGCGCGGGGCGCTGAGGCGCCCGCCGTTGAGCGCGGCGAAATTGTCCGCCACCTCCAGCAATTCATCGAGGTCCTGACTGATGACCACCAGCGCCGCCCCGGCCTGCGCCAGATCCAGCAGCGCCTGCCGGATCGCCGCCGCCGCGCTGGCATCCACGCCCCAGGTCGGCTGGTTGACCACCAGCACCGAGGGTCGCTGCAAGATCTCGCGCCCGATGACGAATTTCTGCAGATTGCCACCCGACAGCGCCCGCGCCGCCACATGCGACCCCGGCGTGCGCACGTCAAAGCGCAAGATCACCTTTTCCGCGAAATCGCGCGCCTTGGTCCAGTTGACAAAGCCGTTCCTGACCAGCTTTTCGCGCCACGCGCCGGTCAGCAGGGCGTTCTCGATCAGGCTCATGTCCGGCGCGGCGGCATGGCCGAGGCGTTCCTCGGGCGCACACAGCAGCCCCATCGCACGCCGCGCCGTCGGGCCATAGCCGCCGACCGGGGTGCCATCCATGCGGATCGCAGACGGCGCCGCGCGCAACTCGCCCGACAGCGCCGACAACAGCTCGTCCTGCCCGTTGCCCGCCACCCCGCCAATCCCCAGAATCTCGCCCGCCCGCACCGTCAGCGTGACCCCCTTCAGCGCGGTGCCAAAGGCGGTCTGCGGCGCCAGCGACAGGTTTTCCACTTGCAGCAGCGGCCGCCCCGGCGCCTCGCGCCGCCGCGAGGGCACATGCAGCGTCTGCCCCACCATCATCTCGGCCAGCGAGCGCGCGCTTTCCTGCCGCGGATCGGCGCGCCCCACCACCTTGCCATGCCGCAGCACCGTGGCATTTTCGCACAAGGCCCTGATTTCCTCGAGTTTATGCGAGATATAGAGGATCGACTTCCCCTCGGACCGCAACTGCCGCAGGGTGCGAAACAGGATTTCCACCTCTTGCGGCGTCAGAACCGAGGTCGGCTCGTCCATGATGAGCAATTGTGGGTTCTGCAGCAGACAGCGGATGATCTCCACCCGCTGCCGCTCGCCCGCCGACAGATCGCCGACCATCCTGCCTGGGTCCAACGGCAGGCCATAGGTGTTCGACACCTCGATGATGCGCGCCGCCAACTCGCGGATCGGCGGCGGGTTGTCCATGCCCAGCGCGACATTTTCCGCCACATCCATCGCGTCGAACAGGCTGAAATGCTGGAACACCATCGCCACGCCGGTCGCCCGCGCCTGCGCCGGGGCGCCGGGGGCATAGGGCTGGCCGCGCCACAGCATGCGCCCCTCGTTGGGCCGGATCAGCCCATAGATCGCCTTGACCAGCGTCGATTTCCCGGCGCCGTTTTCTCCCAGCAGCGCGTGAACCTCGCCCTCGCCGATGTCAAAGGTGACCTCGGAATTGGCGACCACGCCGGGATAGCGCTTGGTCAGGCCCTGAATGGACAGCAGAGGGTGGCTCATAGCGCGATCTCCCGGTGATGGACGTGGGCCTGCGACAGCAAAGCCGCGGCGACCGAAATGGCAATGGCCTGCGGATGTTTGCCAAGGGTGGGGTCGCCAATCGGGCAGCTGATGCGCGAAATTTGCGCAGCGGCATGGCCCAGGGCCTGCAACCGCCCGCGAAACCGCGCCCATTTCGACGCCGACCCGATCAGGCCGCAGGCGGCGAAGCCCCGGTCCAGCAGCCGATGACACAGGTCCAGATCGAGGGCGTGCGAATAGGTCAGGATCAGATGTTCCGCCGCCAGCGGCGCCAGCGGCACCAGATCGGCCGGGTTTGCCGCGACGAGGCGCCTGACGCCCTGCGGCAGCGTGTCGGGAAAGCGTTCCTCGGCGGTATCCACCCAAGTGATCGCCAGCCCCGGCAGCGGCGCCAGCACCGCCACCAGCGCCCGCCCGACATGGCCGGCGCCCCAGATCCACAGATCGCGCGTTGGCGCCTCCACCGGCTCGGCCAGCCAGCCCTGCGCGTAAACCACCCCGCCAAGCCCTTGACCCCGCGCCGATTTCAGCGCCTGACGGATCGCCAGCGGCGCCTCGGGCGCGGCATCGCGGGCCAGCGGACGGGCATAAAGCCCCGCCATCGGCAGCGCGTCCACGGCCTCGAACCGCTCGAACCCCAACACCACCGCGCCGCCGCAGCACTGGCCCAGACCGGGGCCCAGCGCGTGTTTCTCCACCCTGGGCGTGCCCCCGGCCAGCATCTCGCGCGCACTGGCCGCCGCCTGATACTCCAGCGCGCCGCCGCCGATGGTGCCCGATTGCCCCGCCGCCCAGACCAGCCTCGCCGCCCCGGCCTCACGCGGGGCCGAGCCCTGCACAGCGC
>CALESR010000053.1 GCA_937907485.1 uncultured Paracoccaceae bacterium
CCGGCGTTGCCCTCGTGATAGGCCAGATAGAGGTTGCGCGCGTCGGTCGGCTCGATGCCGTTGCGCGCACGGGCTTCGGTGGCATACCAGCCGATGAAATCGGTTGCATCCTCGATCCGGTCGCGGCGGGCACGGCTGTTGCGCGTGGCGCGCTGGTATTCTTCCCATGTCGCGTCCAGCGCCTGGCTATACCCATAGGCCGAGGATTGCCGTCCCATCGGGATTACCCCAAGCGCATACCGATGCGGGGTGCGGGCGTCGCCATCAAAGCGGCTTTCGGCGTGGATGATCGCCATCTGCACCGGCACTGGCACGTTCCAGCGCCGCTCGGTATCGCGCATCGCGTTCAGATAGGCGGGGCGTTCGGCAGCAAGGCCGCAGGCGTCGTCCTGGTTGCGGGGCGGGGAATACTCGCGGCTTCCGCCACAGGCGGCCAGCAGCAGGGCGACCGCCATCAGGCGGAGGGCGCTCTTCATCAATCTGCCTCGTTCTCTGCTCGTTTCTTGGTCTTTTTTCCTTCCTAGCCGATTTTCGACGCTTTTGGAACGCCCGGCCGGTAAATTCCTCTTGCGCAGGCTTCGGCTGGGCGCGCGCCGCTTTTTCGCCATATTGCGGTCACTGTTGGGTCACGTTTCACACACTGTTTCCCGTCCCCGCCCGCCGATGGTCTGGACGTCCGGTCGCGAGTCGCGTTATGGACAGGATTGAAAGGGATCGTGCATGCTCAAGACCCAGGCAAAATTCGGCATCGGTCAGGTCGTGCGCCACCGCAAACATCCGTTTCGCGGCGTGGTGTTCGACGTTGACGCGATCTTTGCCAATACACAGGAATGGTATGACGCCATCCCCGAAGACAGCCGGCCCGCCAAGGACCAGCCGTTCTATCACCTGCTGGCCGAGAACGATCACAGCCATTACGTTGCCTATGTCTCGGAACAGAACCTTGTCGCCGATGAAACTGGCGAACCGGTCGATCATCCGGATCTGGCCGATCTGTTCGGTGATTTTCAGGACGGTTATTACCCGCTGAACGCTGCGCTGAATTGACACCGGCGGGCCCGAAGCAGGCCAAGCGTCCCGCACGCGCTGGATCTTCGCCAGAGGCTGCACGGACCTGACCGCGAATCAGCGCACCCCAAAGCGACATGCCCATGACGAGGCACCCTTGCGACGCTGCCGCAGCTTGCCCTTGCAGGGCATCGAGGTGCAGCGTCGACCGTCAGTCGAAATCGGACCAGGGCAGCCGCATCATCAGCGAATTTCGATCCCGATCGCGCTGATAGGCGAGTTCGGAGGTCAGGCAGCGGATGATGTGCCAACCGAACCCCCCTTCGGGCAGGTCGTCGGGCGGGTCGATGACCGGCAGTCCGGGCGAAGGCACCACGCCCGACGGCATCGGGCGGCCACGGTCCGAGATCGTGCAGGCCATGCCGTTGCGCTGCAGGCTGACCGTCAACTCGACAGGGCCGGCGCCATCAGCATAGGCGTGTTCGACCACATTGTTGAGCGCTTCGGCCAGGATCAACTCGGCGTTCGAACTGTCTTCGTCGCCGACTCCGGCCTGATCCAGCGCCAGCATCAGCGCCTGCAGGGCGGCACGAGTTTCGATATCGGTGGCGGTGAAATGCCGCCGAAAGAACGGCTCGCCGCCCCCACGCCCGCCTTCGGCGACCGCGTCGCGCAGACGTCCGGTGAAACCGCCACTCCCTGCGCTTGTCAACACCATCGCATCCTCCCTTCGCGGCATCATCCGGCGGCCTGAAGCGACCCGGAAGCATCCGGGTGAATGGTGAACACGGTGTTCATCCGCGTCAGGCGAAACACCTTGGCAACCGGCGGCGTCAGCCCGGCGAGTTCCAGCGGTCGGGATGTTCCCAGCAGCTTCATCACTGCGACCACAGCGCCCAGACCGCTGCTGTCGAGGAATGTAACCTGTGAGAGATCGAGGATAACCGGATTTCCGGGTTCTTCGGCCGCGCAGCGCACCGCTTCCTTGAATTCGATGGCAACAGCGGCGTCAACACGGTTGTCGTTGACCGTGATGACCAGAGCCTGCCCTGCCCGCGACGTCGAGATGTCCACCTTAGCCCCCGGATTCGCTTGTTCCCGGGCCACGCTAGGCGCTAAGTCTTTCCAAAAGGTTCACGGCGAAGGAGATCGACATGGCCGAAGTCGTCATCATCGGTGCCGCGCGCACCCCGATGGGTGGGTTTCAGGGGGTTTTCACGGGTGTTCCGGCCACCGAACTGGGCGGCGTGGCCATCGCCGCGGCGCTGGAAAGTGCGGCAACGCCGGCCGAACAGGTTGAGGAATTGCTGATGGGCTGCGTGCTGCCCGCCGGTCTGGGGCAGGCGCCTGCGCGGCAGGCCGGATTCCGCGCCGGTCTGGGCGCCGAGGTCCCGGCGACGACACTGAACAAGATGTGCGGCTCGGGCATGAAGGCGGTGATGATCGCGCATGACCAGATCGCATTGGGCCAGACCGGTCTGATGGTGGCGGGCGGCATGGAGAGCATGACCGATTCGCCCTATCTGCTGCCGAAAATGCGCGGCGGCGCGCGGATCGGCCACGGTCAGGTCATCGACCACATGTTCCTCGATGGGCTCGAGGACGCCTATGACAAGGGTCGCCTGATGGGCACCTTTGCCGAGGATTGCGCCGACAAATACCGCTTCACCCGCGAGGCGCAGGATGATTACGCCTTGATTTCATTGACCAATGCTCTGGCGGCCCAGGCCGATGGCGCCTTTGACGGCGAGATCGCCTCGGTCAGCATCAAGGGACGGGGCGGCGATGTGACGATCAGCGCCGACGAGCAGCCCGCCAAGGCGCGGCCAGAAAAGATCCCGACGCTGAAACCCGCCTTTCGCAAGGACGGCACGGTGACGGCGGCGAATGCCTCGTCGATCTCGGACGGCGCGGCTGCGCTGGTGCTGTCATCGCGCAGCCGGGCCGAGGCCTCGGGCGCGCCGGTGCGCGCGATCATCCGCGGCCATGCCAGCCACGCGCAGGCGCCGGGCTGGTTCAGCACGGCCCCGATCCCGGCAGCGAAAAAGCTGCTGGACCGGTTGGGTTGGTCGGTCGAATCGGTCGACCTGTGGGAGGTCAACGAGGCCTTTGCCGTGGTGCCGATGGCCTTCATGCACGATCTCGGCATTCCGCGCGAGAAGATGAACGTCAACGGCGGCGCCTGTGCGCTGGGGCATCCGATTGGCGCCTCGGGCGCGCGGATCATCGTGACCTTGCTGCATGCGCTGGAGAATCGCGGCCTCAAACGCGGGGTCGCGGCGATCTGCATCGGCGGCGGCGAAGGAACGGCCATCGCGATCGAGCGCGTTTGACCCCTAAGGCGCCGGTTGCCACATATCGGCCGAGAACAGCCAGCCCTCGGCCTCGCGCGCGATATAGAGCATGGATCGGCCCCTCACCGTCTGGGCCGGGCGGCCAGTGGGGGTGATCGTCGCTTCCCATATGATCAGCGTCAGCGCCCGGTCGGCACCGGATTCGGTGCGTTGCTGCAGGATGGTCAGCGCCGAATAGCCATTGGCAAAATTGCGCGCCCACGTATCGCGGATGGCCTGTCGGCCCGAGATGACCGGCGAATTCGGTCCCAGTACGATGGCATCCGCGACATACAGGCTGGCGACGGCATCGGCATCCCGGCTGGCGACGGCCGCAACCATGCGACTCAGCGCCTCGGACGGGCTGGAGAAATGCCGGCCGGTCTGGGCGTGGGCGGAAAAGGCAGCAAGAATCAGGGTCAGGACAAGAATCGGGCGAAGACTGTGCATGGGAACCTCACAATGGAATGGTTCAGCGTGACACGCGCAGGGGCTTCTGGCCAAAGAAAAAAGGCCCGACAGCAGGGGTGCCGGGCCTTTTTATCGTGGATCGGGATCAGAGGCTGGCGTCGAGCGCCGCGATGATCGCATCGCCCATCGCGGCGGTGGTGATCGGGGTGCCACCCTCGGGGCCCATCAGATCGGCGGTGCGCAGCCCGTTGGCCAGCACCGTTTCCACGGCCTTTTCCACGCGCGCGGCCTCGTCCAGCATCGAGAACGAATAGCGCAGCGCCATCGCAAACGACAGGATGCAGGCGATCGGATTGGCCTTGCCCTGACCGGCGATATCCGGCGCCGAGCCATGCACCGGCTCATACAGGGCCTTAGGCCGGCCATTCGCCATCGGCGCGCCAAGGCTAGCCGAGGGCAGCATGCCCAGCGAGCCGGTCAACATGGCGGCGCAATCCGACAGCAGGTCGCCAAACAGGTTGTCGGTGACGATCACGTCGAACTGCTTGGGCCAGCGCACCAGCTGCATCGCGCCGTTGTCGGCATACATGTGCGACAGCGCGACATCGGGGTATTCCTCGTCGCGCACCTTCTGCACGACCTCGCGCCACAGCACGCCGGATTCCATCACATTGGCCTTCTCCATCGAGCAGACCTTGTTGCCGCGCTTGCGGGCCAGTTCAAAGGCCGAGCGCGCGACGCGGGCGATTTCCGATTCCGTATAGCGCTGGGTGTTGATGCCGACGCGCTCGTTACCTTCGGTGAAGATGCCCCGCGGCTCGCCGAAATAGACACCCGAGGTCAGTTCGCGCACGATCATGATGTCGAGGCCCGCGACGACGTCTTTCTTCAGGCTGGAAAAATCGGCCAGCGCGTCAAAAC
>CALESR010000054.1 GCA_937907485.1 uncultured Paracoccaceae bacterium
GAGGCCGCCCGGCCCACCAGACCAGCGCACCGCTGACACCCAGCACCGGCACTGACAGCGCTCCAAGGCCGAGGATCAGCCCCAGCAACGCCGCACCCTGCCCGGTGTGCAGCAGGTAGATCAGCGCTGACGCCCGCTCGGCCAAACCTGGCGTCGTCCAGGCCAGCGGCTCTCCGGTGCCCTGATCGATGGTGCCGTGGCCGTGAACGGTGGTCAGGGTGAACACATCGGCCGCGTCGTCAGGGTAGGGAAAGGTCAACTCGCGCAGCTCGCTGACGGGGGTTGCCAGCAGGGCTGGCATCCGGCCCGGTGGCATGGCGTCCAGACCCGAGACCGTTTGCGAAGCGGGCATGGCCGCGGGTTCGATCACCAGCAACTCGAAGGTCTGCGCCGCCATCCCCAGTGCGGTCAGCGCCGACAGCGCCAGACCCAGCACGGCCCCACGGGCAATCTGACTGTGCAGCCGCCCGGCGAGGGGCCCGCGCAGCGGCGCGAACCAGCGCCGCCACCCGCCCACCCGGCGCGCAACCAGCGCCGCGCCACTTAGCGCCAGACCCAGAATCAGGACAGCCCCTGCCGCCACCGCAAACCGCCCGCCGTCACCCAGAAACAGCGAGCGATGCAGGTTGGTCAGCCAGCGCTGCGCAGTGTCCGGGTCGGCCGGTGCAAGATCCGCGCCAGTGGCCGGGTCGATGACGGCCGATCCCGGCAGGCCATTCTCGAACCACCACGCGGTGATGCGGCCCGAGGGCGCACGCTGGATCTGCTCGATGCCGGGGTGACGGGTCTGCACCCGCTCGGCCAGCACGGCCACCGACAGGTCAGCGGGGGTGGCAGCGGTGACACTAACCTCGAGCGCCGGGTAAACCGACAGCGCCGCCCCGCTAAGGGCAACCAGACTCAGGAAAAGAGCGGCGATCAAGCCGGGCCAGCGATGAAGGCGGCGCATTGTCCGGGCCCCGTCAGAAATCGTACTGGAATGCAGCGATATAGCGGCGGCCAGCGCTGGACTGCCCGGCACCCGCTGTGGTCAGCGGCACCGAGATCTCACGCGGGGAATTGCGCATGTCCTCGACCGCGGCATCAATGTGCAGCACATAGCCCGCGTCAAACAGCGTATCCTGCAGTTCGAGCGAGATTTCCAGCGTGCGGCCTTGGCCCACACTGGCGCCCGTGATGCCGTCGACCTGCCGCAGGTCACCGCCGGATGCGGCATACCAGTCGCTCATGTGGTCGTAATACCGCGACTTGTCGCCCGCCATCCACAGCGTGCCGACATACCCTCCTGCAGCATTGGTCACATAATACGCCAGATAGGCCCCGTCACCACCATAGGTGTTCATCCGAGTGGTCAGCGTGACCGTGCGTGCCAACGCGACGGCGGGAGCGGTCAGGGCAGTGGTCAGGGCAAGGGCAAACATCAGCGATTTCATGGTGGACTCCTGATTGCGAGTGTTGGTTCGGCGGCGTGCCAGAGGCTAAGGATCACACCGGAAACTGATCGCTGCCTGACGGCGGCCACGAAGGTCCGTCAGGCTGGCGTCAGGCAGCGGGCCTGACAAACCCCGTCAAGCCCGGCCCGATAGCGCGCCCAGACCTATATGGCAGGGGTCAA
>CALESR010000055.1 GCA_937907485.1 uncultured Paracoccaceae bacterium
TCGGGCGGCACGCGCAACATCTCGGGCACGACGGTTTTTCACAAGCGGCTCGAGGCCGAGATCGCTGATTTGCATGGTAAGGAGGCCGCGCTGGTCTTTACCTCTGCCTATATTGCCAATGACGCGACACTGAGCACCCTGCCAAAGCTGTTCCCCGGCCTCATCATCTATTCCGACGCGCTCAACCATGCCTCGATGATCGAGGGCGTTCGCCGCAACGGCGGAGCCAAGCGCATCTTCCGGCACAACGACGTGGCGCATCTGCGCGAATTGCTGGCCGCCGACGACCCGGCGGCGCCCAAACTAATCGCCTTTGAATCAATCTACTCGATGGACGGCGATTTTGGGCCGATCAAGGCAATCTGCGATCTGGCGGACGAGTTCGACGCCCTGACCTATATCGACGAAGTGCACGCGGTCGGCATGTATGGCCCACGTGGCGCCGGCGTGGCCGAGCGTGACGGGCTGATGCACCGCATCGACATCATCAACGGCACCATGGCCAAGGCCTTTGGCGTCTTTGGCGGCTATATCGCGGCAAGCGCGAAGATGGTTGATGCCGTAAGGTCTTATGCGCCGGGCTTCATCTTTACCACCTCGCTGCCGCCCGCCGTGGCTGCGGGGTGTGCCGCCTCGATCGCCTTCCTGAAGACCACCGAGGGGCAGAAACTGCGCGACGCGCAGCAATCGCATGCGCGCATCCTGAAAACCCGGCTGAAATCGCTGGGCATGCCGATCATTGACCATGGCAGCCATATCGTTCCGGTGCATATCGGCGATCCCGTGCACTGCAAGATGATCTCGGACATGCTGCTGGAACATTTCGGCATCTATGCCCAGCCGATCAACTTCCCCACCGTGCCGCGTGGTACCGAGCGTTTGCGTTTTACACCCTCGCCGGTGCATTCGACCAAGGAAATCGATGCGCTGGTGCGCGCGATGGATCAGCTCTGGGCGCATTGTGCGCTGAATCGCGCCGAAATGTCCGCCTGACAACGCCTTGCACTTCAATTGCTTTTCACGATCTGGTAAGGTCGTGACAAGAGGTCGTCATGAGGCGACTCGGCCGCTGAAATGCAGCGGGCGGGGCCCCCTCGGGAACGACCCGGACGAGCAGGCGGTAAACAGGGACAGGGCGGATGATCTGGCGCAAAGGGCAGCCACCGGCGCAGCACGAAGAGGGTCAGCGCGGGTTCGATGATTTCGAACTCCGTCTGGGCGATATCCTGCGTGGCGAGCGTGCCACGTTGGGCAAGTCCCTGCTCGACGTGCAGCGCGAACTCCATATCCGTGCCGCCTATGTCGCCGCCATCGAGAATGGCGATGTCAGCGCCTTTGAAACCCCCAGCTTCATCGCCGGATTCGTGCGGTCCTATGCGCGCTATCTGGGGATGGACCCGGAATGGGTCTATGGCCGCTTTTGCACTGAGCACGGTTTTCAGGTCGCGCATGGCATGTCCAGCTTTGCCAATGCCGCACCGCGTCTGGCCCGTGCCCCGCGGGGCGCCGATTTTTCCGGCGGTGCGCTGAAGGGTGTCGGTATCCTGCCCGACCCCGAACCCTTCTGGCGCCGGATCGAACCGGGCGCGCTGGGGTCGGTTTCGGTGTTGCTAGCGCTGATTCTGGGGCTGGGCTATGCGGGCTGGACGGTCCTCAAGGAGGTCCAGCGCGTACAGATCGCACCGGCCGACGTGGTGCCGAATGTCGCCAGCGACATCAACCCACTGTCGCCGATGGCCCCGTCGCAGTCGCTCGCAGCCAATGATGCCGACCCGCTGATCGGGGCAGGCACCGCACAACCGACTGTCTCGCGCAGTGTCGACGCCCCGCCAACCGCCGAAGGCGTGGTGCGGATAGCCCGTCCGCAGGCGCTGGAGGTGCCGGTTCTGGTGCCGCGTGACGGACCGATTGCCGCCATTCCGACGCCCGCCGCTGCCGATGCGCCGATGGCTGCTACTGATGCCGCCGTGATCGAGGCCCTCGCAGCCGCGCAGGAACCGATCGTGCCGCAAGTCGTCGGCGCCGGGCAGGACTCCGTCGAGATCCTCGCCGTGCGCCCTGCGTGGGTGCGTGTGCGCGCTGCCGATGGCTCGGTTGTCTTTGAACGCGTGCTCGACGCCGGCGAGCGCTATACCATCCCCCATACCGAGGCCCCGCCGACCCTGCATGCCGGCAACTCGGGTTCGGTCTACTTCATCGTCAATGGTCAGGCCTATGGCCCTGCGGCGCCCGGTGCAATCGTGGTGCGAAACGTTTCGCTGGCCGCCGACAGTGTGACAGGCGCCTTCCAGGTCGCCGACCTCAGTCGCGATCAGGATCTGGCGATCCATGTGGCGCGCCTTCGCGATCAGTGACCTCAAAGGCCCGCCGCGCGCGGGCCTTTGACTGTCCACCCGTTGCCCTGCGCCCTGCCCCGGTCTATCTGTGATCTGACCCTATCGCAGCCCCGGATACCCCATGTCGCTGAATCCCATCCGCCCTTGGCGCAACATCGAACGGCGCAAGTCGCGGCAGATCATGGTGGGCCGGGTGCCCGTGGGAGGCGATGCGCCCATCTCGGTGCAAACCATGACCAACACCGACAGTTCCGACGTGAAGGCGACGCTGGCGCAGATTATCGCCGCCGCCGAGGCCGGGGCCGACATCGTCCGCGTTTCGACCCCTGATGAATCGAGCACCCGCGCCTTGCGCGAGATCACCCGCGAAAGCCCGGTGCCGATCGTCGCCGACATTCATTTCCACTATAAACGCGCGATCGAGGCCGCCGAGGCCGGTGCCGCATGCCTGCGCATCAACCCCGGCAACATCGGCAATTCCGAACGGGTGCGCGAGGTGGTCAAGGCCGCGCGCGACCATGGCTGCAGCATCCGCATTGGCGTCAACGCGGGCAGTCTGGAAAAACACCTGTTGGACAAATACGGCGAGCCCTGCCCCGATGCGATGGTCGAATCTGGTCTCGATCACATCAAGCTGTTGCAGGACAACGATTTTCATGAGTTCAAGATCTCGGTCAAGGCCTCTGATGTGTTCCTCGCTGCCGCTGCCTATCAACAACTCGCCGAGGCCACCGACGCCCCGATCCATCTGGGCATCACCGAGGCAGGCGGCTTTGTCGCCGGGGCGGTGAAATCGGCGGTCGGCATGGGCAACCTGCTCTGGGCCGGTATCGGTGATACGATCCGCGTGTCGCTGTCGGCGGATCCGGTCGAAGAGGTCCGCGTCGGCTATG
>CALESR010000056.1 GCA_937907485.1 uncultured Paracoccaceae bacterium
CAAGGCGGGCGTCAGCCCGCCGAGGGCGAAACCCCTAAAGTTCGATCACCCGCACCTGCTGCCCCTTGGCCGCCAGCGCCAACTCGCCATTGCACAGCCGCAGCGCATCGGCGCCAAAGATCTCGCCGCGCCAGCCGCTCAGGCAGGGCACGTCGCGCCGTCCGGCGGCGATGGCGTCCAGCTCACTGGTTGGCGCAATCAGCTTTTGCGCCACCCCGGCCTCGTCGGCGCGGGCCTTGAGCAGGACGCGCAGCAGATCGGCCAGCGCCGGGTTCACCTGCAGCGGCTCGTCCTCGGTCTCGGCGCGTGGCCAGTCCTTGGACGGCATCGCCAGCGCCCGTGCCACCGCTGCCAAAATCCCGTCAGCGATCTCGCCCCGCCGCGCTTCGCGCAGCAGCAGCCGTGAACGCCCCAGCGCGTCGATCGAATCCGGTTTCGTCGAGGCCAGTTCCAGCAGTGCGTCGTCCTTGTAGACGCGCGAGCGCGGCACATTGCGCGACTGGGCGAAATCCTCGCGGAACCGCGCCAGTTCGCGCACCAGCGCCATGAACTTGCCCGACTGCCCCCGCGTACGGATCTTCTGCCAGGCCTCGTCGGGCAGGGTGACATAGGTCTCGGGCGCGGCGAGGATCGCCATTTCCTCGGCCACCCAGCTTTCGCGGCCGCTCTTTTCGATGTCGCGTTTCAGGTGCTCATAGACCTGCCGTAGATGCGTCACGTCATCGAGCGCGTATTTCAGTTGCGCCTCGCTCAGGGGCCGCATCGACCAGTCGGTAAAGCGCGAGGTCTTGTCCAGCGGCGCCTTGGCGATCTTCTTCACCAGCGTCTCGTAACCGACCTGCTCGCCAAAGCCGCAGACCATCGCGGCGATCTGGGTGTCGAACAGCGGCGCCGGGATCACGCCGCCGTCGATGAAGAAGATCTCCAGATCCTGCCGGGCGGCGTGGAACACCTTGACCACGGCGGGGTTCTTCATCAACTCCAGCAGCGGCGCCAGCGACAGGCCCTCGGCCAGCGGGTCGATGATATGGGCGCGATCCGACCCCTTGCCGGGCAGCGCCATCTGCACCAGGCACAGCTTGGCGTAATAGGTCCGCTCGCGCAGGAATTCGGTGTCGAGCGTGACATAGGGCTCGTTGGCAGCCTCGGCGCACAGGGCGGCCAAAGCTTCGGTCGTGGTGATGATGGACATGCGGCCTCGCATTCGGTGCGGGGTCATCCCGCATGTGACACTTCGCCTATAAGCGTGGCCGACAGGAATGAAAAGGGCAGGTCACTCGCGCGGGGACAGCCGTGCCTCGCCACGCGCCGGGCCCCGGCTGTCGGTGCCGGTCAGGGTAAAGACCAGCACCTCGCCGTCATGGCGCAACTCGAATGAGGCGCCGCTGTCGGCCTGCAACCGCAATAGGCCCGGCCCGGACTGGCCCTGCATCAGCGGAGGCAGGTCGCTCTCGCCTTCGGCGCGGTTCTCGGCGCGCAGCGTGCCGTCGGCGGCTTCAAAGATCATATAGGTGAAGCTCTGCTGCGCCTGCGCCGTGGCGCAGCGCCCGACAAAAAAGCTCTCGCCTTGTTGCACCGGGTTCAGCCGGATCTGGCAGCGCAGCCGTTGCGGCGGCTCGTCAGCCAGCGTCAGCGCGCCTTCGCCCATCCAGCGGCCCTGCATCGCGTCCAGCGTCAACGCCCCTGCGGGCAAGGCCAGCAGGGAGGCGAGCAGCGGCAACAGGCGGATCATCGCAGACTCCATCGGATCAGGCCGGGCAACAGGAACAGGTCGGCGGCCAGCGCCAGCGCCACTGCCAGCGCGATCAGCCCGCCGTAAACCGCCAGCCCCGGCAGGGCCGAGGCCAGCGTCACCACCAGCCCACCCAGCAGGATGGCCGTGGTCGCCACCATCGGCGGCGCGGCCTCGGCCAGCGCCTGATCGACGCGCTCGGTGGTCGATCCCCGCGCCAGCCGCAGCCGGTTGAGGAAATGCAGCGTATCGTCCACCGCGATGCCAAAGGCCACGGTCAGGGCGATCATGTTCATGATGGTCAACTCGCGCCCGATCAGCACCAGCCAGACCTCGACGCCCAGAATCGGGATCACATTGACCACCAGCGCCACCAGCGCCAACCGGGTAGAGCGGTAGACCACCGCTACCAGCAGCGCCACCGCAAGGATGGTCGTGTAGAGCCCCCAGCGCAGGCTGGACACCAGCCTTGGCCCCTCGGTCAGAAGGGCGTGACCGGGGCCGATGATCTGCACCTGTTGCGCCAGCCCGGCAGCCTCCAGCCGCTCGCGCAGCGCGCTCAGCCCCTGATCGGCCAGAACGTCGCCCGCCGCGATGGCCAGTTGCACCGGCAATGCATGCGCCGTGCCATCCCCCGCCGCCATGCGCGCCAGCATCGCCGCGCCGCTGTCGCCCATGGCCCAGTTGCCGCCGCCCCGCCCCCAGAACGCCTCGGCAGCGGCCCGCACGC
>CALESR010000057.1 GCA_937907485.1 uncultured Paracoccaceae bacterium
GGTGGTGATCTGCGGGCTTAGCGCGCCCTGGGCCTGCAGGGCCAGTGCGCGGGCGAGGGCCTGCGGGGTTTCGCGCACCACCTTGGCGCAGAGCCGCTGGCTGCCGCGCCTTGGGTGCAGGCTGGCGCCCAGCAGCGCGGCGAGGTCGGCGGTGACAAGGCAAAGCCGCCCGCCTTGGGCCAGCAGCGGCCGTGCCGCCGCCCAGGGCAGCGTGCCCGCGATGTCGAGGATCACGTCCCAGGGGCCCTGCGGCAGCGGGCGGCGGTAGTCGGCGGTCTGCACCGCGCCGAGGCTCTGCGCGATGGCGTGGTTGGGCGGGCTGCAGAGTGCCGTGGTCCGGGCGCCGATCTGGCGCGCCAGTTGCAGCGCGGCGAGGCCGACGGCGCCGGTCGCGCCATTGACCAGCAGGCGCTCGCCGGGGGCGAGGGCGGCCTGATCGATCAGGAAATCGGCGGCGGTCAGGGCGCCAAAGAAAAAACCGGCGGCCTGCGGCGGTGTCAGGCTGTCGGGGCGGCGGGCGATCAGCCCCTTGGCGCTGACGGTGAGGAACTCGGCCCCCGCGCCCAGCGTCAGGCCGTCGGTGATGCCCATCACCGCCTCGCCCAGGCGCCAGCCGGTGACACCGGGGCCGAGGCCCTCGACCGTTCCCGCGAATTCACGGCCGGGGATGGGGCGGCGCGGGCGGGTCAGGCCAAAGACCAGCCGCATCGGCAGTGCCATACCGCGCGGCGCGTCGAGGCCGCGGATGCGCGCATCGCCGCGGGTGACACCAAAGGCTTGAACGCGGATCAGCAGCTGACCGGGGCCGGGGCGCGGCGCGGGAAGGTCTTCGAGGGTCATGACCTCGGGCGGGCCATAGCGGCGGGCGGTGGCGGCGATCATGGTTTTGCCCCGATGCGGCGGATGATGACCTCGGCCAAGGCGACGCAGCCCAGCCAGCTCAGCGCAAAGATGACATCGGCGGCAAGGCCTTGGGGGGCTTCACCCAGCACGACGAAGATTGGAAAGAACACCACGGCGATGCTGCCCGAACCCATGCCGATCGCATAGGCGCGCAGCATCCAGGCGCGGTGGCAGCGCAGGTCGCCGGTCTTGGCGGCGGCGAGGCCGAGGGCCAGCGCGGCCGGCAGCGCCACCCCGGCCACCGCGCGCAGGCCGCTGATCAGCGGCGTGGCGATGGGCTCGACCGACAGCAGCAGCGACAGTCCCGACAGGCCCAGCCCCAGCCCCGAGGCGACAAACACCCCGCCCGCCAGCCGATGCGCCCGGCCAAAGCGGGCGCGCAGCGCGCCGATCAGTTGCAGCGGGCCGAGGATGCCGAACAGCGCCCCGGCCAGCGCGTGCAGGAACAGCGACACCGGGGCGACGGTCAGGCGCAGGCCATCGACGGGGATGATGCCAAGGGGCAGCGTCACCACCCGCTCGAGCGCCACGCCGACGGGAATCACCGAGGCGAGGCCGAGAATCAGGGCAAGCGGGATCGGGCGCGCCAGCAGGGGCACGCGGCGGGGCAGGGATGTCATGGGGCTACTCGTCGTGAAAGGTGAAGACCTCATCCAGCCCGACGCCAAAACAACGGGCGATGCGGAAGGCGAGGTCGAGGGTGGGGAAATACTTGCCGTTTTCAATCGCCAGCAGGGTCTGGCGGGTGACGCCGACGCGCTCGGCCAGGTCCTTTTGCGTCATCTCGCCAGCGTCAAAGCGCAGCCGGCGAATGCGGTTCTCGATCCGGGCCATCTCAGGCGCCGCGCCGATAGAGCACCAGCTTGACGGTGTCCTTCAGCAGTTCGGACCCGGCGCAGAGCACCAGAACCAGCGTCATCGCCCTCAGCGCGCTGGCGCCCAGCGCCAGATCGACGATCACCGCCAACAGGCCGAAGGACAACAGATACCAGCCCCAGGTCAGCGCGCGGCGCTCGATCAGATGGTCGCGCTCGTCGCGGCGGTCGTCGGGTTTCTCGCCGGTCAGCACCGCCTGCGTGACGACGGTCAGGATCGCCACCACGATGGCGATGCCGATCGACACGCCGACCATCTGCAGCACCGAACGCGCCCAGAGTTGCAGCGCCTCGGGGCCGTCGAACAGCCCGGCCTGATACTGGCCCGACAGCCGCCACACGAACAGTGCGGCGACGATCAGCATGGTGATGAGGCCGCTCAGGGCCTCGCGTTCGCTTACGGACATGGACGACTCACGTGTCAGGGTTCTGCGACATCAGGTAAAATGATTCGGACATAGAGTCAAAGATTCTTTACATCACATCGCGGCGAGACCAACGACGCGCCCGGTGGATTCCTTGACCTTTTCCGGCATTGGCGTCAGGGTCGCGCCACCAACAGGGCAGGGCGGCATGGCGGGCAGGACGGCACCTTTCAGCGGGTTCGAATGGATGATCGCCTGGCGCTATCTGCGGGCGCGGCGGGCCGAGGGCGGGGTCAGCGTGATGACCCTGATCTCGCTGATCGGCGTGGCGCTGGCGGTCTTTGCGCTGATCGCCACGCTGGCGGTGCGCTCGGGCTTTCGCAGCGAATTCGTCGATACGGTGGTCGGCGCCAATGCCCATGCGACGGTCTATTATTCCACCATCGTGACCCCCACCGGCCAGTCCAGCCGCCTGATCGAGGACTACGCCGCCCTCGCCGCGCGGCTGGCGGCGGTGCCGGGGGTTGCCAGCGCGGCGCCACTGGTCAAGGGGCAGGTCATGGCCAGCGCAGGCGGCCGCAACGCCGGGGTCGAGGTGCTGGGGCTGGCCTATGCCGACCTGATGGCGATCCCGCGCATTGCCGCCTCGGACCGCGCGCGCGGCGATATCACCCGGTTTGACCAAGGCATCGCCATCGGTGAAGGCGTCGCGCGCGAGATCAATGCGCAGATCGGCGACCGCATCCGCATCATCTCGCCCGACGGGGTGCAGACGGCCTTTGGCACCTCGCCACGCATCAACACCTACGAGGTGGTCTATATCTTCAGCGCCGGGCGCTATGACATTGATCGCACACGGGTTTACCTGCCCTTTGCCGAGGCGCAGAGCTTTTTCAACCGCGACGGCGTGGCGGATGAGATCGAGGTGATGCTGGACGATCCGCAGGCGGTCGAGTCGCTGGTCTATCCCCTGATGCAGGCGGCGGGCGGCCGGGCGATGATCTGGACATGGCGCGATTCCGCCGGATCGTTCCTGCGCGCCCTCGATATCGAGGACAATGTGATGTTCATCATCCTGTCGATCCTCGTCCTGATCGCGGCGATGAACATCATCTCGGGCCTCATCATGCTGGTGAAAAACAAGGGCCGCGACATCGGCATCCTGCGCACGATGGGCCTCAGCGAGGGCTCGATCCTGCGGGTGTTTTTTCTTTGCGGCTCATTGGTCGGGCTGGTCGGCACCGCCATCGGCGTGGTCGCGGGCTGCCTGTTCGCGCTCTATATCGACCCGATCTTTGCCTTTGTGAATTATGTCTCGGGCGGCGGGGTCTGGGACCCCTCGGTGCGCGGCATCTATGCGCTGCCCGCCGAACTCAGGCTGGTCGATGTGCTCAAGGCCGTGTCGCTGTCGCTGGGGCTGTCCTTTGTCGTCACCATCATTCCGGCCCGGCGGGCGGCGCGGATGAACCCGGTCGAGGCGCTGCGTTATGAATGACGTGCTGGTTCTGGACGGGATCGAGAAAACCTATCCCGGCAAGGTGACGGTGCTGCGCGGCGCCTCGCTGACGCTGGCGCGCGGCGAGGTGGTGGCGCTGGTCGCCCCCTCGGGCGCCGGAAAATCGACGCTGCTGCACATCGCCGGACTGCTCGACAGCGCCGATGCCGGGCGGGTGCTGATCGACGGCGTCGACATGACCCGGCTGGGCGACAACGCCCGCACCGCGGCGCGGCGGGCACAGGTGGGCTTTGTCTATCAGTTCCACCATCTGCTGCCCGAGTTTTCCGCGCTGGAAAACATCGTGCTGCCGCAACTGGCCAATGGTGTCCCCGCGCGCGCCGCGCGGGCGCGGGCGGCGGACCTGCTGGCGCGCGTCGGCCTGACCGCGCGCGCCACCCACCGCCCGGCGCAACTGTCGGGCGGCGAGCAGCAGCGGGTGGCGTTCTGCCGCGCGCTGGCCAATGCGCCGCGCCTCCTGCTGGCGGACGAGCCGACGGGCAACCTCGACCCGGCCACCTCGGATCAGGTGTTCGGCGTGCTGATGGATCTGGTGCGCGAAACCGGACTGTCGGCGCTGATCGCCACGCACAACATGGATCTGGCGGCGCGCATGGACCGGGTGCTGCGCCTCGATGCGGGCAGAATTGCCACGCCTGCCGGATGAATCGGCGGAAATCCGCCGGAAATCTTGACTCTCCCTCGCGCAGACCTCCACGGTTAGGCAGGCGCTGCCACGCCTGCACTTGATGTTGTGTTCCTACCGGGGGGTTGGAATGAGAAATGTTCTGCGGGCCGCGCTGATGCTGGCCCTGTTGCTGCTGCCGATGACGGCGCAGGCCACCGCCATCGTCGCCCGCGTCAGCGTCTCGACACAGACGATGCATGTCTATGTCGACGGGATGCTGACCTATGAATGGCCGGTCTCGACCGCCGGAGCCGGGATGATTACCCCGCGCGGCGAGTGGACGCCGACCTGGCTGTCGCGCTGGCACCGCTCGCGCCAGTACAACAACGCGCCGATGCCCTTCGCGATCTTCTATCACGAAGGCTATGCCATCCACGCGACCGAGGCCGTCTGGGCTCTTGGCCGCCCGGCCAGCCACGGCTGCGTGCGGCTGCATCCCGACAACGCCTCGCTGCTGTTCTCGATGGTGCAGCAAGAGGGCATGGAAAACATGCGCGTCGTCGTCATCGACTGAACGGACCGCCGGGGCGACGCTTGATCTGGGGGCGTGGATTTTACACTACCCAAGGTTTCGCGGTGCCCCTATAGTCGCTGTGGAAGTTCCCAACGCCACCCCGAGGGAGAGGTCATGCGCTGTCCGTTTTGCGGAAACGTCGATACCCAGGTGAAGGACTCGCGCCCGGCCGAGGATCATGTGTCGATCCGTCGGCGCCGGTTCTGCCCGGCCTGCGGTGGCCGGTTCACCACCTATGAGCGCGTGCAATTGCGCGATCTGGTGGTGGTCAAGACCTCGGGCAAACGCGAACCCTTTGACCGCGACAAGCTGGAACGCTCGATCCGCATCGCGATGCAAAAACGCCCGATCGAGCCTGATCGCATCGAGCAGATGATCTCGGGCATCGTGCGGCGGCTGGAGAGTCTGGGCGACACCGACATCGCCAGCCGGGTGATCGGCGAGATCGTCATGGAGACGCTCGCGCGCATCGACACCGTTGCCTATGTGCGTTTTGCCAGTGTTTACAAGAACTTCCAGGCGGCGGATGATTTCGACCGCTTTGTCTCGGAACTGCGTCCGGTGCTGCCGAGCGAGGATTGAGCGGGGCAAAGGGGGGCGCTCGCGCCCCCCTCTGGGCCTGACGGCCCATTCACCCCCCTGAGGATAGTTGAGGCACAAAGATGAGCGCAGGGTCCGAGGCCGACAGCCGGTTCATGCGGATGGCGCTGGCCTTGGCGGCGCGGGGTCTGGGCACTGTGGCGCCCAACCCGGCGGTGGGCTGCGTGATCGTCCGGGACGGCGTGGTGCTGGGCCGCGGCTGGACCCAGCCCGGCGGGCGCCCGCATGCCGAGGTGCGCGCGTTGGCGCAGGCCGGGGCGGCGGCGCGGGGGGCGACCGCCTATGTCACGCTGGAACCCTGCGCGCATCACGGGGTGACGCCGCCCTGCGCCGAGGCGCTGGTGGCGGCCGGGGTGGCGCGGGTGGTGACGGCGCTGACCGATCCGGACCCGCGGGTCAGCGGGCGCGGCCATGCCTTGTTGCGCGCCGCCGGGATCGCCGTGCGCGAGGGGGTCGAGGCCGAGGCGGCGGCGCTGCTCAACGCCGGGTTCTTGCTGAAGGTGACGGCGGGGCGGCCGCTGGTGACGCTGAAGCTGGCGCTGACGCTGGATGCGCGCATTGCCACCGCGGCGGGTGAAAGCCGCTGGATCACCGGACCCGAGGCGCGCCGCCGGGTGCATCTGCTGCGCGCGCGCCATGATGCAGTGCTGGTGGGGGCGGGCACGGCGCGGGCGGATGACCCGGACCTGCGGGTGCGCGATCTGGGCATTGGCCATCAGCCGGTGCGCCTCGTCGTCGACAGCCGTCTGGGCCTGTCGCCCGACTCGCGCCTTGGGCGCAGCGCGTCGGAGGGGCCGGTCTGGCTGCTGCACGGGCCCGAGGCGCCCAAGGCCCTGCGCCGCGAATGGTCGGAGCGCGGCGCCACGCTGATCGCCTGCGCGCGCGATCCGATGGGGCGGGTCGATGCGGCGGATGCGCTGCAGCAATTGGGCGCGCGCGGGTTGACGCGGGTGCTGTGCGAGGGCGGCGGGGGCCTTGCCGCCAGTCTGCTGGCCGCCGGTCTGGTCGATGATCTGCTGGTGTTCAGCGCCGGGCGGGTGTTTGGTGCCGATGGCACGGCGGGGGTGGCGGGGCTGGGGCTCACCACCATCGGGCCACGCGACTGGCAGCTTGTCGAGGCGCAGGCGGTCGGCGCCGATCTGATGCATCACTGGCGCCGGTTGCGGGCTTGACCGCCCGTGCGGCGCGGTTTTCTATGTGACGCTTTCTTAACCACTCCGCAAAACCGCCCAGATCGGCGCAAACTTGTGACATGATGTGCTGACACGCTGAGGGTCCGGGATGTTGAATTTACCGTTCGGTCATACCAGATAGGGTGTCGAACGGGATTGCTGCGGTCTCTCCGGCCGTGGCGCATAAAAATCGAAGTGAGGTCAGGTATGTCAGGCAAGCTCAATTCCTTCGCCGTGCTTCCGCTGCGCGACATGGTGGTGTTTCCGCACATGATCGTGCCGCTGTTTGTCGGTCGGGACAAATCGGTGCGCGCGCTGGAAACCGTCATGCGCGAGGACAAGCAGATCCTGCTGGTCACGCAGATCGACCACACCGCCGAGGACCCCGCAACCGACGGCATGTATCGCATTGGCGTGCTGGCCAATGTGTTGCAATTGCTCAAGCTTCCCGATGGCACGGTCAAGGTTCTGGTCGAGGGCAAGAAGCGCGTGCGCCTGCACCGCTTCCTCGACAATGACCAGCATTTCGAGGCCGAGGCCGAGCTGATCGACGAGGTGACCGGGGATCCGGCCGCTGTCGAGGCGCTGACCCGCGCCGTCAGCGACGATTTCGAACGTTATGCCAAGATCAAGCGCAACATCCCTGACGAGGCGCTGACCGCCATCGCCGATGCCGGCGCGCCCGAGCGTCTGGCCGATCTGGCCGCCGGGCATCTGGGCGTCGATGTGGCGCGCAAGCAGGATCTGCTGGAGACGCTCAATCTGGCCGAGCGGCTGGAAAAGATCTTTGGCCTGATGGAGGGCGAAATCAGCGTTCTGCAGGTCGAGCGCAAGATCAAGTCGCGCGTCAAGTCGCAGATGGAGCGCACGCAGCGCGAATACTATCTGAACGAGCAGATGAAGGCGATCCAGAAGGAACTGGGCGACGGCGAGGATGGCCAGAACGAGCTGGCCGAACTGGAAAACCGCATCAAGGCGACCAAGTTTTCCAAGGAGGCCCGCGACAAGGCCGAGGCCGAGCTGAAAAAGCTGAAGTCGATGAGCCCGATGTCGGCCGAGGCCACGGTGGTGCGCAACTATCTCGACTGGCTGCTGGCGCTGCCCTGGGGCGTGAAGTCGAAGGTCAAGAAGGACCTCGGCCACGCGCAGGCGATCCTCGACGCCGATCACTACAGCCTCGACAAGGTCAAGGAGCGCATCGTCGAATATCTGGCGGTGCAGTCGCGCTCGGCCAAGCTGAAGGGGCCGATCCTGTGCCTCGTCGGCCCTCCCGGCGTCGGCAAGACCAGCCTTGGCCGCTCGGTCGCCCGCGCGACGGGGCGCGAATTCATCCGCATTTCGCTGGGCGGCGTGCGCGACGAATCGGAAATCCGTGGCCACCGGCGCACCTATATCGGCTCGATGCCGGGCAAGATCATTCAGGCGCTGAAAAAGGCGAAGACCACCAACCCGCTGATCCTGCTCGATGAAATCGACAAGATGGGCCAGGATTTCCGGGGCGACCCGGCCTCGGCGCTGCTGGAAGTGCTCGACCCGGAACAGAACGCGACCTTCGTGGATCACTACCTTGAGGTCGAATATGACCTCAGCGACGTGATGTTCATCACCACGGCGAACAGCTACAACATGCCCGGCCCGCTGCTCGACCGGATGGAGATCATCCCGCTCTCGGGCTATACCGAGGACGAGAAAACCGAAATCGCCAAGCGTCACCTGATGCCCAAGGCGATCAAGAACCACGGGCTGAAAAAGGCCGAACTCAGCGTGTCCGACGCGGCGCTGACGGCGATCCTGCGCTATTACACCCGCGAGGCCGGGGTGCGGAACTTTGAACGCGAACTGTCGAAAATCGCCCGCAAGGCGGTGACGCAGATCGTGCGCAAGACGGTCAAGCGGGTCGATGTGACGGCGGAAAACCTGTCCGACTATCTGGGGGTCGAGCGGCATCGCTTTGGCCTTGCGGAAAAAGAGGATCAGGTCGGCGTGGTCACCGGGCTGGCCTGGACCCAGGTCGGCGGCGATCTTCTGCAGATCGAGGCGCTGAAACTGCCGGGCAAGGGCCGGATGAAGACCACCGGCAAACTGGGCGATGTGATGAAGGAATCCATCGAGGCCGCCAGCAGCTATGTGCGCTCGATCTCGCCACAGATCGGCGTGAAGCCGTCCAAGTTCGAGACGATGGATATCCATGTCCA
>CALESR010000058.1 GCA_937907485.1 uncultured Paracoccaceae bacterium
TATGGACGTTGCGGTCCAGAAGCTGGGCTTCCAGTTGCAGCACGAACTTCTCGACAACCTGCATGATGATGTCCTTGCCCAAGGGGGCGAAGTTGATCACCGCGTCCAGGCGGTTGCGGAATTCCGGCGTGAAGGTCCGCTCGATCGCCGCGGTATCCTCGCCGGTGCGGCGTTCGCGACCAAAGCCGATGGCGGCCTGGCTTTGCTCACGCGCGCCCGCGTTCGAGGTCATGATCAGGATCACGTTGCGGAAATCCACCGTCCGGCCGTTGTGGTCGGTGAGTTTCCCGTGGTCCATCACCTGCAGAAGGATGTTGTAGACATCCGGGTGGGCCTTCTCCATTTCGTCCAGAAGCAGGACCGAGTGCGGATGCTGGTCGATGGCATCGGTCAGCATGCCGCCCTGGTCGAAGCCGACATAGCCCGGAGGCGCGCCGATCAGGCGGGAAACAGCGTGTTTCTCCATGTATTCGGACATGTCGAAGCGCAGCAGTTCCACCCCCAGCGTGGCCGCCAGTTGTTTGGCCACCTCGGTCTTGCCGACACCGGTGGGACCGGCGAACAGGAAGTTGCCGATCGGCTTTTCGGGTTCGCGCAGCCCGGCGCGGGCCAGTTTGATCGCCGAGGACAGCGCGGAAATCGCCGCGTCCTGACCAAAGACCACGCGCTTGAGCGCCGCATCCAGATCGCGCAGCAGTTCGGCGTCGTTTTTCGACACGTTTTTCGGCGGGATGCGGGCGATCTTGGCCACCACGGCCTCGATTTCCTTGGGCGTGATGGTCTTGCGCCGTTTGGCGGCCGGCAGAAGGTGTTGCGCCGCGCCCGCCTCGTCGATGACGTCGATGGCCTTGTCGGGCAGTTTGCGGTCGTTGATGTAGCGCGCCGCCAGTTCGACGGCCACCTTGATGGCGTCGGCGGTATAGCGCAGGTCGTGGTGTTTTTCGAAATAGGGTTTCAAGCCCATGAGAATCTTGATCGAATCCTCGACCGTCGGTTCGTTGACGTCGATCTTCTGGAACCGGCGCGACAGGGCGCGGTCCTTTTCAAAGTGCTGGCGGAATTCCTTGTAGGTGGTCGAACCCATGCAGCGCAGCTTGCCGCCCTGCAGCGCGGGTTTCAGGAGGTTCGACGCATCCATCGCCCCGCCCGAGGTGGCGCCCGCGCCGATCACCGTGTGGATCTCGTCGATGAAGAGCACGGCATCGGGGTGATCTTCGAGCTCTTTCATCACCGCCTTCAGCCGTTCCTCGAAATCGCCGCGATAGCGGGTGCCGGCCAAGAGCGCGCCCATGTCGAGCGAGAAGATGGTCGAACCGGCGAGGATTTCGGGGGTGTCGCCGTCGACGATCTTTTTCGCCAGCCCCTCGGCGATGGCGGTCTTGCCGACGCCGGGGTCACCGACCAGCAGGGGATTGTTCTTGCGGCGGCGGCAGAGCACCTGAATGCAGCGCTCGACCTCGGAATGGCGGCCGATCAGCGGGTCGACATCGCCCTTGCGGGCCTTGGCGTTGAGATCGACGCAGAACTTGGCCAGCGCCGAATCCTTGGGTTCGACCTTGGCCTGTTGGGCGGGCTGTTCGCTGGCGGGCTCTTCTGCGCCGCTGACCGGGCGTGATTCGGAAAAGCCGGGGTTCTTGGCAACGCCATGGGCGATGAAATTCACCGCGTCATAGCGCGTCATGTCCTGTTCTTGCAGGAAATACGCCGCGTTCGATTCGCGTTCGGCAAAGATGGCGACCAGCACATTGGCGCCCGTCACCTCGTTGCGGCCCGAGGATTGCACATGAATCGCCGCGCGCTGGATCACGCGCTGGAAGGCGGCGGTGGGCACCGCCTCGGAGCCTTCGATGGTGGTGATGAGGGTCGAGAGGTCATCATCGATGAACTCGACCAGGGTTTGACGCAGGTCGGTCAGATCGACATTGCAGGCCTGCATGACGCGGGTGGCGTCGGGCTCGTCGAGCAGAGCCAGCAGCAGATGCTCGAGCGTTGCAAGTTCGTGCTTGCGCGCATTGGCAAGAGCCAGCGCGCCGTGGATCGCCTGTTCGAGGGTCGCGGAAAACGAGGGCACGTCCTTGCTCCTTCGGTTGTGCGGCGGTTGCCGCAAGGGACGGACGGGCGTTCGACGCCTTGCCTGTCCGGGCCGACACCAGAATGCGGCCATGGTCTTAAACTTTGGTTTTCCCGCCGCGTCTTCAAGTCCTTTTTCGC
This sequence comes from uncultured Paracoccaceae bacterium, assembly GCA_937907485.1. GTDB lineage: Bacteria > Pseudomonadota > Alphaproteobacteria > Rhodobacterales > Rhodobacteraceae > Pararhodobacter. Next base: position 2,212 of record CALESR010000058.1, read on the forward strand.
CGGGAAATGCGTCACGAGTCCGTTTGCCGTCTTTTCAGGCGGCTCTGCGGGTCAGGCCCGGTCTTTTTGCCGTCGGATTTCGGCCAGAACGGCGCGGGCGGGGGCGCCGGGCAGGCCGGCGGCCTCGGCGACCTGGGCCAGATGGCAGCGCAGATAGGGGTTGAGCAGGCGCTCGGAGGCCAGCGTCACACCGACCACCGGCGCACCGGTCGCCGCCAACTGTGGCAATTCGGCCTGCCGCGCCGCCAGCGCCGCCGGGTCAGGGGCAAAGCGGGCGGCAAAGGTCAGGTTGGCGCTGGCATAATCATGGCCGGAATAGATCCGCGTGTCGGCGGGCAGGGCGTCGAAGCGGGCGATGGTGTCGAACATGTCGTCCGCAGTGCCCTCGAACAGGCGGCCGCAGCCGTGGATCATCAGGCTGTCGGCGCAAAAGAGGGCCTTGAGCGCGGGATAGTGAAAGGCGACCTGCCCCAGCGTATGGCCGGGCGCGTCCATCACCACCGCGCCGCCGGGCAGCGTGTCGCCGGGGGCAAAGTCATGGTCCAGCGCGGGCAGCCGGTGGGCATCGGCGCGCGCGCCCCAGACCGGGGCAGGGGCCTCGGCACGCAGGGCGGACAGGCCCATGTGGTGATCGTCATGGTGATGGGTGATGTAGATGCGCGTCAGCGTCCAGCCGCGCGCACGCAGCACGGCGAGGATCGGCGCGGCCTCGGGGATGTCGATCAGCGTGGTCTCGCCGCTGGCGGCATCGTGGATCAGATAGGCGTAATTGTCGTTCAGGCAGCGGATGATCTGGACCGTCATGGGGTCTCCTGCGGCAATCGCGGGCTTTGCAACCCGCCCGTCATGGTGCAGTCTGGCCCAGCCAGAGGCGGGGTTCAATGCATCTCGACGTTCATCAGTTGCGCGACTTCTATTATCGCAGCCAGTTGGGGCGCGCCGCACAAAAGGGCGTGCGCGACCGGCTGGTGGAACGCTGGGGCGATGTGCGCGGGCTGAGCGTGGCGGGCTATGGCTTTGCCGTGCCGCTGCTGCGGCCGTTTCTGGGGATTGCCGAGAGGGTCTTTGGCCTGATGCCCGCGCCGCAAGGCGTGATGCGCTGGCCCGCCGATGGGGCCAATCACTCGGTCTTGTGCGACGAGGCCCGTTGGCCGCTGGCCAATGACAGCGTTGACCGACTGGTGATGATGCACGGGCTGGAAACCAGCGAACATCCGGTTGCGTTGCTGGACGAGGCGCATCGCGTGCTGTCGCCGCAGGGGCGGGCGATGCTGGTGGTCCCGGCGCGAGGTGGGCTGTGGGCGCGGTCGGACGCCACGCCCTTTGGGTTTGGCCGGCCCTATTCGCGCAGCCAGATCGAGCGTCTGCTGGCCGAATCCGGGCTGGTCGCCACCGGCCACGGTGCGGCGCTGTTCTTTCCGCCGTCGTCGCGCCGGGTGTGGCTGGGCTGGGCGCGCAGCACCGAGGCACTGGGCCGCCGCTGGGGGCTGGAGCGGCTGGGCGGGGTGCTGATGGTCGAGGCAATGCGTCGCGACACCAGCGCGCCGCGCGGCCTGCGGGTGGCAAACCGCCGTCCGCTGTCGGTGCTGGAAGGCGTGCCGCAAAGTGGTGCGCAACCGGCGTGGCGCGACGACCTGTCCTGACGCCCGGACAGTGCCAACCGATTCTGCAACCGGGCGAATCCGCCCGGCATTTCGCGGCGCAAAGGGGCGGTTTCGGGCCTCGGCACCGGGGCCGATGCTGCGGCGCAGCAAAAAAGGGGTCCGCGGTGCGACAATCTGTCCCGCCTTGGGCCACCGCCCCGGTGCGCATCGTCAACTAAGCGCTAACATGGGGGCTCTTCACGTCTCGTTGATGGTTGCGGCAGCGGGAAGGCTCTGCTACATCGCCCTCGATTTGTGGTGCCGCGCATGTTCCGTGCACCCAGACCATGCCCGGGCCTTGCGCGAGGTCTGGAGGGCGCACAATTCGAAAGGGTGGACGTGTCCGAACCTGCTTCGATCTCCACGGGCATCGCCGCGCGCTATGCCACTGCCGTCTTCGAACTGGCGAAGGAAGGCTCGGCGCTGCCTGCGCTCGAGGCTGACGTCGACGCGCTGGACGCCGCTCTGGCCACCAGCGATGCTTTGAAGGCGATGATCTCCTCGCCGGTGCACAGCCGCGAGGACATGGGCCGCGCGATTGCCGCGCTGGCTGCCAAGATGGGCGTGTCGCCGATCACCGGTGGCGTGCTGGGCATCATGGCGCAGAACCGCCGTCTCTTTGCCCTGCCGCAGGTGATCGCCGCGCTGCGTCGCATGATCGCCGAGGCCAAGGGCGAAGTCACCGCCGAGGTCACCTCGGCCTCGGTGCTGACCAAGGCACAGGCCGACCAACTCGCCGCGACCCTCAAGGCGCGGATCGGTAAGACCGTGAAACTGAATGTCGCCGTCGATGAATCGCTCATCGGCGGCCTGATTGTCAAAGTGGGCTCGAAGATGATCGACACCTCGATCCGCTCGAAGCTCGAAGCCCTCCAGAACAGCATGAAAGAGGTCGGATAATGGGTATCCAGGCGGCAGAGATTTCTGCGATCCTCAAGGAGCAGATCAAGAACTTCGGCCAGCAGGTCGAAGTGGCCGAAGTGGGCCGCGTTCTGTCGGTCGGCGACGGGATCGCGCGCGTCCACGGGCTGGACAATGTCCAGGCCGGCGAGATGGTCGAATTCCCCGGCGGCATCCGCGGCATGGCGCTGAACCTCGAGACCGACAACGTCGGTATCGTGATCTTCGGTGACGACCGTTCGATCAAGGAAGGCGACACCGTCAAGCGCACCAAGTCCATCGTGGACGTGCCCGCCGGTGACGCCCTGCTGGGCCGCGTTGTCGACGGTCTGGGCAACCCGATCGACGGCAAGGGCCCGATCGCCGCGTCCGAGCGTCGCGTGGCCGACGTCAAGGCGCCCGGCATCATTCCGCGCAAATCGGTGCACGAGCCGATGGCGACCGGTCTGAAATCGGTCGACGCGATGATCCCGATCGGCCGTGGCCAGCGCGAGCTGATCATCGGCGACCGCCAGACCGGCAAGACCGCCGTGGCGCTCGACGCGATCCTGAACCAGAAGTCGTATAACGCGGCCGCCGGTTCGGACGAGAGCAAGAAACTCTACTGCATCTATGTCGCCATCGGGCAAAAGCGCTCGACCGTGGCGCAGCTGGTGAAGAAGCTCGAGGAAAACGGCGCGATGGAGTATACCATCGTTGTCGCCGCCACCGCCTCGGACCCGGCGCCGATGCAGTTCCTCGCCCCCTATGCTGCGACCGCGATGGCAGAATTCTTCCGCGACAACGGCCGCCATGCGCTGATCATCTATGATGACCTGTCCAAGCAGGCCGTCGCGTATCGCCAGATGTCGCTGCTGCTGCGCCGCCCGCCGGGCCGCGAAGCCTATCCGGGCGACGTGTTCTATCTGCACTCGCGCCTGCTGGAACGTTCGGCCAAGCTGAACGCCGATTTCGGCTCGGGCTCGCTGACCGCGCTGCCGGTCATCGAAACCCAGGGCGGCGACGTGTCGGCCTTTATCCCGACCAACGTGATCTCGATCACCGACGGCCAGATCTTCCTCGAAACCGAACTGTTCTATCAGGGCATCCGCCCCGCCGTGAACACCGGTCTGTCGGTGTCGCGCGTCGGTTCGTCGGCCCAGACGAACGCGATGAAGTCGGTCGCCGGCCCGGTGAAACTGGAACTGGCGCAGTACCGCGAAATGGCGGCCTTTGCGCAGTTCGGCTCGGACCTCGACGCCTCGACGCAAAAACTGCTGAACCGCGGCGCCCGCCTGACCGAACTGATGAAGCAGCCGCAATACGCCCCGCTGACCAACGCGGAAATCGTCTGCGTGATCTTCGCCGGCACCAACGGCTATCTCGACAAGGTCGCGGTCAAGGACGTCGGTCGCTTTGAAAAGGGCCTGCTGGCGCATCTGCGCGGCAAACATGCGGCCCTGCTCGAGGACATCACCGTCAATGACCGCAAGGTCAAGGGCGAGCTGGAAGACAAGATCCGTGCGGCGCTGAACGAGTTCGCGAAAGACTTCGCCTGAGGGCGGGATCAAGGGGAGCAGGTAGATGCCAAGCCTCAAGGATCTGAAAAACCGGATCGCGAGTGTCAAGAACACTCGCAAGATCACCAAGGCGATGCAGATGGTCTCGGCAGCAAAACTGCGCCGGGCCCAGGAAGCCGCCGAGGCCGCGCGGCCCTATGCCGCGCGGATGGAAGCCGTGGTGAACGGTCTGGCGGCCTCGGTCGCCGGGTCGGATTCGGCGCCGCGCCTGCTGGCCGGCACCGGCTCGGACAAGGTGCACCTGCTGGTGGTGATGACGGCGGAACGCGGCCTCTGCGGCGGCTTCAACTCGTCGATCGTCAAACTGGCGCGCCTGAAGGCCAATGATCTGCTGATGCAGGGCAAGACGGTGAAAATCCTCACCGTCGGCAAGAAGGGCCGCGAGCAACTGCGCCGTGACTTTGGCTCGTACATGGTCGGCCATGTCGACCTGAGCGACGTCAAGCGCATCGGCTATGACAACGCGCGGGCCATCGCCCGCGACGTGCTGGCGCGCTTTGAGGCGGGCGAGTTCGACGTGGCGACGCTGTTCTTCAACCGCTTCCAGTCGGTCATCAGCCAGATCCCGACCGATCAGCAGATCATCCCGGCCAAGGCCGCTGCAGTCGCCGACACCGGCGCGGTTTATGATTATGAACCGTCCGAAGAGGCGATCCTTGCCGACCTGCTGCCGCGTTCGGTCGCCACGCAGGTCTTTACGGCGCTGCTGGAGAATGCGGCGTCCGAACAGGGTGCGCGGATGTCGGCAATGGACAACGCGACGCGCAACGCGGGCGACATGATCCAGAAGTACACGACGATCTACAACCGCTCGCGCCAGGCTGCGATCACCAAAGAGCTTATCGAAATCATCTCGGGCGCGGAAGCGCTCTGACGAACCGGAGACAGACACATGGCAAAAGCGAAGGCAACCGGCAAGGTGACGCAGGTCATCGGCGCCGTCGTCGACGTGCAGTTCGAAGGCGCGCTGCCCGCGATTCTGAACGCTCTCGAGACCCACAACAACGGCAAGCGACTGGTTCTGGAAGTCGCTCAGCACCTCGGCGAGAACACGGTTCGCGCCGTGGCCATGGACGCGACCGAAGGTCTGGTCCGTGGTGAGCCCGTCGCCGACACCGGCGCGCCGATCTCGGTGCCGGTCGGCACCGCGACTCTGGGCCGCATCCTGAACGTCATCGGCGAGCCGGTGGACGAAAAGGGCCCGGTCAACGCGACCGCGACGCGGTCGATCCACCAGCCTGCCCCGGCCTTTGCCGATCAGGCGACGGAATCGCAGATCCTCGTCACCGGCATCAAGGTGATCGACCTGCTCGCCCCCTATACCAAGGGCGGCAAGATCGGCCTGTTCGGCGGCGCCGGCGTGGGCAAGACGGTTCTCATCATGGAACTGATCAACAACATCGCCAAGGTGCACTCGGGCGTGTCGGTGTTCGCCGGTGTGGGCGAGCGGACGCGTGAGGGCAACGACCTCTATCACGAGATGATCGAATCCGGAGTTATCGACCTCGAAGACATGTCGAAGTCGAAAATCGCGCTGGTTTACGGCCAGATGAACGAGCCTCCGGGAGCCCGGATGCGGATTGCGCTGTCGGGTCTGACCTTGGCGGAACAGTTCCGCGACGAGACCGGCGCCGACGTGCTGTTCTTCGTCGACAACATCTTCCGCTTTACCCAGGCGGGTTCGGAAGTGTCGGCGCTGCTGGGTCGTATCCCTTCGGCCGTGGGTTACCAGCCGACGCTGGCCACCGACATGGGCGCGATGCAGGAACGCATCACCTCGACCAAGAATGGCTCGATCACCTCGGTGCAGGCCGTCTATGTTCCGGCCGACGACTTGACCGACCCGGCGCCCGCGACCTCGTTCGCCCACCTCGACGCAACGACCGTTCTGGACCGCGCGATCTCGGAAAAGGGCATCTACCCGGCCGTGGACCCGCTGGGTTCGACCTCGCGTCTGCTCGACCCGCTGATCATCGGCGACGAGCATTACTCGGTGGCGACCTCGGTGCAGCGTGTGCTCCAGCGCTACAAGTCGCTGCAGGACATCATCGCCATTCTGGGGATGGACGAACTGAGCGAGGACGACAAGATCGCCGTGGCCCGCGCCCGCAAGATCGAACGCTTCCTGTCGCAGCCCTTCGACGTGGCAAAGGTCTTCACCGGCTCGGACGGCGTTCAGGTGCCGCTGGAAAAAACCATCGCCTCGTTCAAGGCTGTGGTCGCGGGTGAATACGACCACCTGCCGGAAGCCGCCTTCTACATGGTCGGCGACATCGAGGACGTGAAGGCCAAGGCCCAGCGCCTCGCCGCAGCGGCCTGATCTGACAACGGGAGGCCCTGATGGCCGATACGATGCAGTTCGACCTCGTCTCTCCTGAGCGGAAACTCCTTTCCGCTCAGGCCAGCGAGGTGCAGATCCCCGGCGCCGAAGGTGAATTGACCGCGATGCCGGGGCATACGCCCACGATCACCACCCTGCGCCCCGGCGTGCTGAAGGTGACGATCAATGGTGCGGTCAGCGAGTTCGCGGTGACCGGCGGCTTTGCCGAAATCTCGCCCGAGGGCGTGTCGGTGCTGGCCGAACGTTCGGTCGCCAAAGGTGACGTGACGCAGGCGGTGCTCGACGGCTGGGTCGCCGAGGCCCACCGCGCCCACAAGGACGCCCCGGCAGGCGCCAGCGACGAGGCCGCCAAGCAACTGGCCGACATGGTGGCGATCGGCGGCCAGGTCGGCCTGACCGCCAACCTGCCGAACGGCTGAGTCCGCACCAAAAGAGACCTGAAAGGCCCTGCTTCGGCGGGGCCTTTTTGTTGGCAACGGGGGATGGCGCGCGCGCGGAGCGGTGTAAGGAGTGAATAGCCTTCACCGCCCCTTCCGGTCCGTCGGGCGCGAGGCGTGCCGCCGCCGCGCCAGGACACGGGGCATTCTGCGCCCTCTTTCGCTGCGCGAAATTCACCCCCTGAGGGCAATAGTCCGAACAACAGTCGACCGGAAAATTATTTCCTTACAGAAGGTTATCGATTGCTGAAGTTGCGGATCAGCTTTCGGTTCACCATCAGGCAACCGCACAGAGCGTGGCTCTTCGGCAACACGGTGTTGGTGCCCCCTCCGATGTCGTTGACACTAGCTTTGCTGATTTCTCGTGTGTTTCCTATTTTGGCGCAGACCGCATCCGCGAAAGCTCTTCGCGAAACTCATGCACTCCGTTATCTGCCAGTGCTTTTCACTCAAACTCACGATGCGCGGACGAAGTAGTTACTCTGATGGGACATCCTCAAAGGAATGGAGGTAAGGAACTACCCATCAGTTAACTCCCTCGATCAAAATGAAACTATACTTCTGACACTCTTGTGCGAAGATTTCCGGAGAATTTCCACCAATCAATTCGCGGAATAGCGTCATATTTCGTCGCCAGTCATCGGCGATTTGGCCAGATAATCCGGGAATCTCATTTAGCAACCCACCCGAGGCTTCGAGGTCAAAATAGGGAGCAATATCGGGGGCTTGCCCATTAATGAAGATCGCGGCGACAACAGGACTATGATCAAGAATTATTACAATGGATTGGTGAACGTTTGTGTCAGGAATATCTCTTAAATCGATGTCCAATGCGCAACCCAGATCATCGCGGCTGATGCCTTCTAAGGCGGAGTACGTACGCCGTATGATCTCCAAGTGATCTCCCGACGGCCGCCTCGTGATTAAATTGGAAAACTCCACTGTCCCCTCCAATAACTTAGCGCGATCGACAATTGTACTCAGATAGGAGGAGATTAAAGAGCTACGTCCATCTCTTGTCATATTGTACGCCATCAGGAAAAATAATGCTGCTCCAGCGGCTATTATTGCACCTGCTGCGAGCATGAAAATTCTAGCGAAACTCATTTTTTGATCGCCCAACCCCACTCTTGGCTAACAGGCTGCTGGAAATGTGCCGAGGCGCATCGACGATGTGCCGGATACCAGAAAATCCGCCCCCAAAAGGCACTCAGGACCCGGATTTTCGGTCGTTTTTGGCGCAGCCCGGAACATTTTTGCGCACCCGGGCATGCAGAAAACTCCTTTTCCAGCAGCCTGCCAAAGCCCGCCCACCATTGGAGTCACACTTACCACTGCAACTCCCCCACCCTTTACCCGCCAATATTCTCACCCAATTCCACCCCACCACAGGCGAGCCCGTCAAGCCGTTTCGCGCAGAGGGCGATGATTTTCCTGCACGTCCAGCGGTATCGAGGGATCTTGACATGCCGCAATACTCGCGAGTTTCGCGACTCAGGCGGTAATGATGACGCCACGATCCCAAGTTTCTTCTCCGCTTCCCTTGCACGGGTAATTCCGCCTTATTCTTCCCGAAACGCATAGGCCAAATAATCCGCCAAGGGTTTTAACAGAAACGACGCCGGAGTTCGGGAATCGGTCTCGATCAAGGCCTCGACCGGCATTCCGGGTTGCAGGGTCACTTGCCCCAGCGCCTCGGTCGCGCCCTCGGCCAGCGCAAGTTCAGCAACATGAAGGCGACGGCCCGACGCCAGATCGGCCAGCGCACCTGCTGACACTGTTGTGACATGGCCGTTCACCTCAGGGGTCGTCAGCACGTTGATCCCCCCGAGTACCCTCGCGTCTACTCCGAGGGGGAGCCTTGGTTTCCAGTTGATGCAGCTTGGCCAGCAGTTCCTCGCCCGTCATGCGTCTTGCTCCAGCAACACGCCCGCATACTTGCTGCGCGCCCTTGCGATCCGGGCCTTGGTTTCGTCGGTCATGAACCAGAGTTCGCGCGAGACTTCGTTGGCGCAGCGCTGCACGTACGCACGCAGGCGGTCATCCCCGATGCCGTTCAGCGCCGCCCGCGATAGTATGGCCCCGTTGATCTGGCGGGCCAGCATCTTGTCGCGCCGCTCAAGGTTCACCTCCTTGTAAACCTCGGCATCGAACGGGATGTGAAGGTCGCTCAGGTCCTGCGTGAGGGCCTCATAGGCCATGAGCCACATCGGGTGGTCAGGCCAGCGCGCGCGGTTGCTGTCAGCTTGGGGAACGGTCAACCGGATATCGCACATCGCGGTGTGGACGATATCGGGCAGCTTGGCGTGCAGATCGCTCCATGTCCTGACCTCCCACTTGTCGGACAGGTGGCGCTTGTAGGCCCGCACTTCAATCCGCCAGACAGCGCTCTTGGCGCGGGTGCGCATGTCCAGTGTCGGCAGGCCCTTCTGTGTCAGGAATTCGTCCCAGATCGGCCACCAGTAATGGCTCAACTTGGCACAGACCTCGGCGCGCTTGTCGTAGAGGATGATTTGCCGGTTCGGGTTCTTGCCGATGGTGACGCTTTCAACCCGGCCTGATCGACCGACGACACGCACCTCGGAATCCGAGATTTCCATCACCCGGCTCTGGCCCGGCGCGACGATGTGCGACCGATCCAGCACGAACACCGGATCGACGATATCGCAGGCCACATCGACACGCCCGATGCTTTCAGTTCCGGGAACATACTCCAGCCCCAGTTTTTGAAGCCGCTCCTCGATCTTTGCCCGCGTGGCGGCCAGCCCTCGGGTGGCGAGGCCGTAGGCGCGGCAGGACACACGAATGCCCCACGGGTCGGACAAGGAGCCGGGGCGCTTGAAGAACCAGATTTCGCCATCGGGACCGCGGTAGCCCGAGTCGCAACGAAACGCATAGCCGCCCGGCGCGCCGCTTCCGGCGACCAGCATGCGCACGCCGTTGTGTATAATCTGCGAGTCGTGCTTCTCCAGTTCCGCGATGCGCCGGGCATTCTCCAGCTTTTCGGCGACCTCGGGACCGATGGTCAGGGGGTAAGAAATATCGAGGCCGTCAAAGCCCGCGCGGATCAGGTGCATCGCAAACCCTCAGTGGAGTGGTGAGTGGAGGTATTTATTGGGGGGGGGTGTTACAGAGACCCCCCAAAGCTGGCGGCAGGCGTGCGCTGCGCGCACGCCCCACGCCCGCCCGCCGCCAGCCCTTTGATCGGCGCGGCGGGCGGGCGTGGGACGTGCGCGCGTCGCCACGCGCTGCAGCATGAGAAGTCCGCGCCCACCCTGCAGTAGTGCAAGCGGCCCCGTGATCACGGCGGAGGCGACGCGCCCCGCGCGCACGACGTCGGCCACGACGTTGGGATCGGGGTGCTA
>CALESR010000059.1 GCA_937907485.1 uncultured Paracoccaceae bacterium
CCTGCACCGCAGCGGTGGCCGCCCTCAGTACGTGCGGCGAGTATAGCCGGCCGAACCCTGCGCCGGGGCGTGATAGCCCGGCTGGCAATGAGCGTTGCTCTCGGCGACATAGCGGCCCGAGACCCAGCCATACTGGCCGTCCCACTCGGCGCGCACCCAGCCGTCCTGCCACTCATAGGTGGTCAGCGCGGCGCAATGCGGCAGGTAATGCACGACGGGGTAATGCGTGCCCGGCCCCTCGCGGAAGTTCAGCGCGGTGGTGGTCCAGGCATTGGCGGCCAGCGCGCCCGAGGCGGGCAGCAGCAGGGCGGCGGCGAGGGTGGCGAGCAGCGGGGTGCGGGTCATTTCGGGCTCCTGTGGGTTGGCGGCGTGTGGTTCGCCGATGAACCCACCCTAGGCCCGCGGCTCGCTCTCGGCAGTTCCCGGCGGAACAGGCAGGGTGAACAGCGAAAGCGGTCCGAACGAGCGCAGCGCATGGTCGCCCAGCGGCGTCAGCGCGCGGCGGGCCTGCGCGGCGGCGGCGGGGCCGATCACGATCGCCGGGCCCAACACATTGCCCGCCTCCTGCAGCCGCGCGGCGAGGTTCACGCAATCGCCATGCGCGGTATAGTCGATCCGCCCGCCTGAGCCGACATCACCCAGAATCGCCGGACCGGTCTCGATGCCGATGCGGGTGCGGCCCAGGCCGGGGAACCCGGCGCGCAGCGCCTCGGTGGCGGCGCTGATCGCGGCGGCGGCGTCCAGCGCCGCCTCGACATGGCCCGGCTGATCCAGCGGCGCGTTGAACAGCGCATGCACCGCGTCGCCGACGATCTTGTCGATCATGCCGCCGTGGCGCAGGATTTCAGCGTTGATGACGGTGAAATACCGGTCAAGCAGCGCGATCAACCCCTCCGGGGGCAGGCTGCGGGCGAGGCTGGAAAAGCCTTCGAGGTCGGTGAACAGCGCCGTCACCTCGCGCCGTTCGCCCGTCAGGCGCAACAGGTCCGGCGCGTCGGCCAGCCGGGCCACCACCGCTTGCGGCAGCAATTGCCCCATGCGCAGCCGCAACGCACGCTCGGCCCGCGTCGCCAGCGCCGCCTGCACGCTCAGCGCGCCCAGTGAGGCGAGGACCATCGCCAGCGGGGCGAAAGCGGGGTCGATCAGCCAGCCGGTGCGGGCATGCAGCAAGACCACCGTCAGCGACCACAGCGCGGCCAGGCCAAAGGCGCAGGCGAGAACGGCCAGCGGAGCGAGCCGGGCGAGCGCCCCTGCCAGCACCAGCCCGCCCAGCGCCAGCGCCAGCGCCTCGGCCCAGCGGGCGGCGGCGGGGCGGTGCGGCAGGCGGCCCGCGGCCAGCCCGTCCAGCGCATCGGCGGCGATCTGCACCGAAGGATAAAGCGGGTCGATCGCCGTCGGCCGCAGCCCCCCCGCCTGCGGCAGTGACGAGCCGACCAGCACGATACGCCCGGCCAGCCGCGCCGGGTCCGCCGCGCCGCGCAGCACCTCGGCGGCCTCCAGCGTGCGGGCGGCGCGCGCCGCCCGGTTGCGCGGCTGAACGCGCAGCGTCGCCGTGCTGTCGAGCGCCAGCGCCCCGTCGCCCAGTCGCAGCGCCAACGCGCCCTGTCGGTCGGCGCCCAGCAGCGGCGTGCCGCCGCCCAACGCGCGCCGCCAGACCTCGAGCACCAGCGAGGGCCAGGCCACCCCGCCCACCGCCAGTGCCACCGGCACCGCGCGCACCCGCGCCTGCGCATCGCCCGGCAACGAGATCCCGCCCAGCGTCACCGAGGGCGCGACAAAGCCGAGGCAGGGCCCCTCGGCCCCCGGCGCCGCCCACAGATGCGGCGCGGCGCTGGCGCTCAAGGCCAGTTGTGGCGAGGGGCCGGGCAGCGCCTCGGGCCGGTTGGCCAGCAGGAACCCCAGCACATTGGGCGCGCGGCCCAGCGTGGCCGCCAGCGCCAGATTGGCGGCCTCGGGCCCGCAGCCCCCGGCAAAGACGATGTCCCAGCCGATCACCCGCGGCCCGGCCTCGGCCAGCCGCGTCGCCAGCCGCGCCGAGGCCGCGCGGCTCCACGGATCGCCCCGCTCGTCGGTCCGGCCGATGTCGATCACCGTGACCGCGCCCGCAGCGGGCAGCGGGGCGGTCAGGATCAAGGCGTCAAAGGCGCGTTCCTGCCAGCCTTGCAACCAGACAGGCCGCGCCGCCAGCAGCGCCGCCGCGAGCAGGCACAGGCCCAACGCCCAAAGCCCGGCCCGCCGCCGCCGCCGGCCCCGAAGGTCAGCCATGCGCCTCGGCCTCGGCCCGCAAGGCGGTGACGGCACAGCGCCAGACCCCGGCCTGATCGTCGATCAGCCCCTCGTCGCGGAACTCCTGCAAGACGCGGTTCACCTTGGGCCGCGTCGCCCCCAGAACGGCGGCCAACTCGCCCTGCGACAGGCCCAGCGCCAGTGCCGCCCCCTCGGGCACCTCGTCGCCGTGCAATTGCTCCAGCGTGATGAGCAGAAACCGCGCCACCCGGGCCCGCAACTGATAGAGAGCGATCGACTCCAACTGCAGCGTCGTCGCCCGCAGCATCCCGGCCAGATGCCCCAGCGCGCTCTGCCACAGCGACGGGTGCCGTGCGGCGATGGCCAGAAAATCTCGCCGGTTCAACACCATGCCACGAACCTCGCCCACCGCCACCGCATCGGCAGACCGCGGCTGGCCGTCGAACAGCGCCAACTCGCCCAGCATCTCGCCCGCCTCGGCATGGCGCAGCACCAACTCGCGCCCGCCCGCGGTGACCAGCGAAACCCGCACCCGCCCGGAGCCGATCGCCACCAGCCAATCCCCCGGCTCGTCACGGCGAAACAGCGCCTCGCCGGGGGCCCAGCGCTGCGAACGCGCGGCCTCGGCGACAGCGGCCAGCACCTCGGGGCCGAGGCCCTCGAACATGACAAAGCTCTTCCAGAAGCCCGGTTTGTGCATCGCACCCCCCGCGTGCCGCGGTGATCGCCGCTCAGTCGCGCGTCAGGCCCAACGAGGCAAAGGCCTCAACGATCCGGCCCTCGCCCCAGACGACCACCTCGCCCGGCGCGGCCTCGGCGTGCATCGTGCAGCCCTCGCCCGCCAACAGGCGGCGCGCCACCCCGACGCCGCGCACCTCGACCTCGCCGCGCTGGACAAAGACCGCAAAATCCCCCCGGCTGGGCCCGGCAAAGAACCGCGTGCCCCGCACGCCGATCTCGCCGAATTCGGTGACAAAGGTCAGGGTCAACGGCGGCAGGTCCTCGGGCCGGTCAAAGACCATCGCCCCGCCCAGCGTGATGGTGCCGCCGATTTCCGACAGGAACGACGCCAGTTCGATGCTGCTCGCCGGACCCATCTGGATCTGCGTGCGCTCGTCGAGCCACAGCAGCGCCAGCCCGGACTCGCCGGTCTGCGCAACATCGCCCTCGTTCAGCGGGATGCCGGGGATCAGCGGCATGCGCTCGGCGCCCCGGCGCAATTCGCCCTCGCCCTCGACCGTGCGCACCTCGCCGATCCGGGCATCGGCCCGCGCCAGCCCGGCAAAGGGCAGCGCGGCGGCGGACAGCAACAGCGAACGGCGAAACAGGCGCATGGCATAACCCCAGTGTGAAAGCCCCAGCCTAGCAGGCGCCCGGTTGGCTGGCAATTGGCGCCTCAGCGCCGCGCAAAAACCCGCCCGTCCATCAGCTTGCGCGCGGTGCGCAGCGTGCCCGCACCGACCACCGTGCCCGCCGCGTCGGTCTCGATCAACACCTCGGCCGCCCCCGTCGGATGTTCGATGGCAAAGCGCTCGTCCGCCGGCAGCACCGCCAGCGCCGCCGCGGGCGAGCCGGGCAGCGTGCAGGCCGTCGCCACGCTGACAGCGGCAAAGACGCCGATCGAGGCATGGCAGCGATGCGGGATGAAACTGCGGGTGCCGATCGTGCCGCCGGCGCCGGGGGCCGAGACCAGCGTCATCTTCGGCACCGATTTGTCCCGCACATCACCGAGGTTCATCATTGGACCGACCTTGAGCCGGATCGCCTCGATGCGCGCCTTCAGCGCGGCATCGGCATCCAGCGCCTCGCGGCTCTCCTGCCCGGTCAGGCCAAAGTCGCTGGCCGCCATGATGACACAGGGCATGCCGTTGTCGATCAGGGTGCAGGCGACGCCATCAACCCAATCGACCGCCCGACCACTCGGCAGCAGAGCGCCACACATCGACCCGGCAATGTTCTGGAACATCAAGGGGATCGGCGCGTGCGACCCCGGCACGCCGTCGATCCGCGCGCCGCCCTCGTAACTCACCCGTCCGCCCGGCGTCTGCACCTTGGCCAGCGCCACCTCGCCGGTGTTGAGCATGTGGATGCGCACCAGGGTTTCGCCCTCCTGCGCCGCCACCAGCCCGCGCTCGATCGCCGCCGGGCCGACCCCGGCCAGAATATTGCCGCAGCCCTGCGCATCCGACACCAGCGCCTGATCGACGAACACCTGCAAGAACAGGTAATCCACATCCGCATCCGGACGCGACGGCGGCGCCAGCACCGCCACCTTCGAGGTCAGGGGGTCCGCCCCGCCGATCCCGTCGATCTGCCGCGCATCGGGGCTGCCGAACACCCGCAACAGCAGATCGTCGATCGCCGCGCGGCCTTCTGGCAGATCGCGGGCCATAAAATACGCCCCCTTCGATGTGCCGCCCCGCATCCACAGACAGGGGAGTCCCTCGACAACCGGATCGCTCATCTTTGTGCCCTAACTATCCACGGGGTTTCCAAAGGGGCCCGTGGGCCCCTTGGCGAGGGGGTTTGGGGG